>CAZEZJ010000045.1:0-20570 GCA_964516695.1 uncultured Blastocatellaceae bacterium | reverse complement strand
GTCCGTTCGGTAATGAAGCTAGAGGTTAAACCTTCAAGCTTTTCCAGCGTCCCCGTCCGGTTTTATTGGCTCTACGAGCACGGGCACACTCCAACGCAAGCGTTTGTCAAGGCAATCAATGTTCCAGCCCCGAGCGTTTTTGCCCTCAGTGATGTGCGCCAGCGCCGCCGCCCTGAAGCCTTAACGATAGGGCGTTTCTCTTCGTTTAAGACAGACTTAACGAAGCAGAAGGCGAGCTTTTGTGGCAAAACGCATCCAAATTCTCGGACATGTCCGAGAATTTGGACAATAAAATAAGGTAAAAGCCAAAGGAAGACAAAAGGCACTCTCTCCCTCTCAGCTTTTACCTTTTTAAGTTACGCCCTTTGTCTACTACTAAAACCTGACGGCGATTCCGCCCCGCACCGAGCGGCGCGTGGTGTTGATGGTCGTCAGCGTCTCGCCATCGTCGGCGCTGACCTGCGAATCCAGCAGATTGCGCGCGTCAATCAAAGCCTCGGCGCGCACAGGCAGGCCGAAGGTCGGCAACTCCTGCGTCACCTGTATGCTCAACGATGGGTCATAGACGGCCAAGCGTCCGGCGAAGGGGTCAATGGCAAAGACGGTCGCGCCCGGCGAAAAACGAAAGACCGTGCGAACGCGCGTGCCCGTATCAAAGTCGGCGTTCATTTGCATGGCCGCCGTCTGGAAAAATCCGTTGTCGAAAAACTCCGCGGGATTGGTTACGCCTTGCGACGAGAGTTGCTGCCCGCGTCCGAAGGAGTAGCCAGCCGACGCGCTAAAGATGCGATTCACGCGACGCGTATAGACGACGCGCATCCCGCGCGACGCGCCCTGCTGGTTGGCGACCGAAAGCAACGTCTCTTCGCCTTCGCCCGAAAAGCCTGAGAGCGGCAGGCTCAGCAGCCCGACGCCGCGGTCGGAAGTCATATCGAAAAAGGCGGTCGCTTCAACGCTCGATTCTTCATCGAGGATTCTTTCCACGCCAAACTCCAGGCGGCGGCTGCGTTCCATTACGGCGCGACCGTCAACGAGCGCCACGGGCATCGAGACAGGCTGCTTGAAAGCTATCTCGCCGCCCTCAAAATCAGCCCAACTCTGAACGTTCATCTCCTCGCCGCCCGGCGCGTAGGCCGCATGGAGGCGCGTCCGCGCGTTGGCGTCAAACTGCACGCCGAAGCGTGGGCTGATTGAGCGCGCATTACTTGCGCCGACAAAACGCGAGTAGTCGAGACCGAGGACGATGACCACGCCATCGCGCCCACACTCAGGCTGACGCGGTGCAGATGGTTAAGACGCATCCGCGCCGTTGCTTCCAAACGCTGCGGAGCAGTTGCCCCAACGCCCGTCTGCCCAGCGACTACAAAGTCTAGGCGATTGCTCGCGGGCCGCGCGAAAGCGAAATTCACACCCATCATGCCCGGCGCAAACGAATCGGCGGAACTCGCGAAATAAGTCTCCACCACACCCTTAATGCGAGCAGAGCTTTTGCCCTCACCCGGCGCAAAACCGGCGACTACGTCAAGCTTCTCATCCGCCGTGCCAGCGTTTTCTTCATCATTTGCCTGTGCTACTTGCGGCGGCGTCTCCGCTTCGTCTACCTGAAAAATGGAGCGGCTGCTGCGCGTGCCGAGGATGCGCCATTTCGGGTCGTTGCGGTCGCGGCGGCGCTCCGGCGCTGTTCGTCCAGAGCCGACCGGCTCCAAATTGAAACGATAAATAAGCTCCTCGGAGCGGCGCACCTGCACGGAAGAAAAGAGCACTTCACCGAAGCCGTCGGCGGTGGCGCGAAGCTGATAGAGGCCGGGCGCAATGCGAGCCGTAAAGCCGCCGTCGGCGCCGCTGCGCACCTGTTTGACGAGTTGGCCCGCGCCCTCTTTAAGGAGAGAAACGACTGCGCCCACGAGCGGTTTTCCCTTGTTGTCGCGAACCGAACCGGTAATCGTCGCTAGCGAACGACTGCCACCGCCGCCGACCGCGCTTGCGGCCAACGCCTGCGGCGCGCTGACGGCTGCTCCGCACAGCACAGTCAGAACGAGCAGCGGCAACCTCACGCGCAAAACTTTTCTCATCGCGGATAGACCTCCGGGCGCGCTGCTCGCACCAAGCGCGAACATGCGCCTCAAGCGATAATTCATTTTAGCGCCACGGCATGAAGGAGAATTCAAGGTTCTACTTTGTCAAAAGCTGTTGAAGAGGGTGGCGGAGACGTTACTCACCCTCGCTTTAGTTAAACTGGGCCGGAGCGTTGATTAGCGCTCAGCAAAGCAAACGATAACCGATAACAGCATCCCGCCTCGAAGAAGACGCCATTTTCCGTCAATCTCGCGCGAAGTGTCAAGCAAAACTGTTTCGGTTGCTAAAGCTCAGATGCAGTTTGCCGGGCGTTGGATGTCAGCGCGTGGCGGCTAATAGCGAATTCTCCGCCGCTGAAAACCATCAGTCGCGAGCGCTCAGGTTTGCTGACCATTTTGCGGCATGTTAGGATGAATGCTTAATCAGAATAGACCAGCACCGACCCTAGGGCCACGCTGAACGTTCGTTTGCAATCCGAATGCTTGACCAAGTTCAAACCACAAAACTCGATAACGGACTGACCGTCACAACCGAGCACATGCCGGGCCTGCGCTCTGTGACGGTCGGCATCTGGGTGCGGCGCGGCTCGCGCCACGAAACGCCACACCTAAACGGCATCTGCCATTTCATCGAACACACCGTCTTTAAGGGAACTGAGCGGCGCACCGCGCTCGATATAGCCATTGAGTCCGACCGCCTCGGCGGACACCTCGACGCCTTCACGACCCACGAAATGACCGGCTTTACGATGAAAGTGGCCGACACGGGGCTGCCGCAGGCTTTCAGTCTGCTGGCGGACATGCTGGCCCGCCCGCGCTTCGAACTCGAAGACCTGCAACGCGAGCAGAAGGTCATCATCGAAGAGATGAAGATGGTCGAAGATACGCCCGACGAATATTTGGGCGAACTCTTCAACGCCGCCTATTTTCCCGAACACCCTTTGGGCCGCCCCATCGAAGGCACGCCCGCGACCGTTTCTTCTTTCGACCGCGAACGAACCGCCACCTTTCACGCGCAGGAGTTTAGCCCGCCGAACCTCGTCATCGCCGCCGCCGGAAACGTCGAGCACGCCAGACTGGTCGAGATGGCCGCCGAGGCTTTCTCGTCAAATCAAGAACGGAATGCTCCCCTTCTGCCCGGCAACAATTCAAGCGTGCCGCAGCCCGCCGCGCCTATTTTGATTGAGCGGAAGAAAGAGCTTGAGCAGGCACACATGATTATCGCGACGCCTTGGCCCTCGGCGCGGCATGAAGACCGCTTCGCGGGAAGCTTGCTGGCGTCTGTGCTCGGCGGCGGAACGAGCAGCCGTCTCTGGCAGGCGATTCGCGAGGAGCGCGGCCTCGCTTACTCTGTCGGCGCTGGCGCGAGCGCCTTCTCGGATGTCGGCGTCTTTACCATCTACGCCGGAACTTCGCCCGAACACTTGGACGAAGTTTTGGATTTGTCGTTGGCAGAGTTGCGGCGAGTCGTGCGCGAGAGTGTGAGCGAGGATGAATTGAAGCTGGTTAAAGACCAGGCCGTCTCTTCGATTCTGTTGGGCTTGGAATCATCCAGTATGCGGGCCGGAGCGCTGGCCCGGCAGGAAATCATACACGGACGGCGCATCACGCCGGATGAGATTATCAGTCGGCTGGAAGCCGTCCGCTTGGAAGATTTGGAGCGCGTGGCGCGCAGGTATTTCACGACCGAGGGGATGGCGCTCGGCGCGCTTGGCGACCTCAACGGCTTTCAGGTGGACCGCGGGCGGCTGGAGATTTGAAACAGGCGCGGAATGCGTCTCGAAGAAAAACTTGCAGGAAGATGAAAGCCAACGCATCAATCGTCCGTATCATGCTTTTGCTCTTCGCGCTGGCCGTTGCCGGCGCAGCGCAGAAGAATGTTGAGACGAAGATTGCGGCTACGCTTCCCGTCGAAGTTGTCAGTTTTGAGTGGAAGTATCAGGGCTACGCGAGCGGGGAGACGGTGCAGGACGAGACCAATACGCTCTCTATGAAATCAACGCGGAAGACGGTTTACGTCTTTAAGTATACGGCGAAAGCGCATCTCAAAAACACGTCACCGAAGACTATCAAGGCCGTCGAGTGGAACTACCTCTTCTTCAACGCCGAAAATCAGAAGGAATTGAAACGCTATAAGATTCTCTCGAAGCAGCAGATTTTGCCGGACGAAACGCGGGCGCTCGTCAAAGACATCTTCCTCGGCCTGAAAGAAGACACGAGCCATCTCAAAACAGGCAAGCAGAAAATCATGCTGACGCGCATCGAATACACGGACGGCTCAAGCTGGCGACCCTGAACAGTAAGACGGAAAGATGAAAGCTTGCGGCGTGCAAACTTTGAAGAGCGTTTCTTTCATCACTGGTCTTCAGCACAAGTTCATAGTTTCTTCGATTATCCATTTGCCTAATAGATGAAATTCACAGTCCTCGGAAGCGGCTCAACGGGCAATGCAGTTCTCATCGCGGCGGGAGACACGCGCGTGCTGGTTGACGCCGGAATGAGCGCGAAGGAGACCGTCAGGCGCTTATTGATGGTCGGCTGCGACCCGTCACAACTCGACGGCGTGATAATCACACACGAGCATGGCGACCACGCTGGCGGCCTGCGCGTTCTGCTCAAGACTCTTGCCTGTCCCGTCTACATCTCCGGCCAGACGCGCGAGGCTTACATCAGCGAGTATCGCCACAACTCATCGGACGAGCCGCGCAAGCGCGCCGATGCCTTGCGCGACCGCACCGTTGAGATTGAATCGAGCAAAGACTTTCGCGTCGGCGCGATTGATTTTCACCCCTTCACGATTCCGCACGACGCAGCCGACAACTTCGGCTTTACGGCGACGCACGACGGCGTCTGCGTCGCGACCCTGATGGATTTTGGCCACATCACCACCTTAATCACGGAGCGGCTGCGAGGTTGTGCGGCCATCATCATCGAATCAAACCACAGCCGCGACATGCTCAAGGCCTGCGACGTTTACCCTTGGGAACTCAAGCAGCGCATCCTCTCGCGCACGGGCCATCTCTCAAACGAGGATGTCGCGGATTGGCTGCGCGAGGGTTTTGACGGCACGGCCAGGCATATCGTGCTCGCGCATCTCTCGCAGCGGGCCAATAACCCTTATGTCGCCAAGCTCAACGCCGAAATAGCGCTTCAGGAACGCGCGCCCCTCTTTCGCGCCGAGACGAGCATCACGCTCTCGTTTCCGAAAGAACCGACCGCTTGGATTGAGCTATGAAATTAATCTCGTGGCGCTTTCTCGCCCGATTAGTAAAGCGCTCGCCTGCCGCCGGCAAACAGAACGCACGACGGCAGATGGCTTGCGCGCTGCTGCTCTTCAGCGTGCTGGTCATCAGTTGTCGCTTCAACACCTTTCGTTCCGAGAGCAGCGGGATGCCGCCGCAGGCGCAAGCCTTGATTGACGCCTTCTCGAAAGACGTACAGGAAGGGCGCTACGATAAGATTTACGCGGAAGCGGCTGACGAATGGAGAAGGACGCCGCCGGAACAGTCGAAAGAGTTTTTCGCAACCATCAAGGAGAAACTCGGCGCGGTCAGAACTCGCACCGTGCAGACCATTCGCGAACAGGAAAACTCTGGCCCCTCGCTCGTCGTCATCTACCAGACAGCGTTTGAACGCGCCGAAGGCATGGAAACCTTCACGCTCGTCGAACGCGACGGGCGCTGGCTGCTAGCCGGTTATTTTGTCAACTCAAGTGCGCTGAAATAAAGAAGTGATAAGTGATGAATGATGAGTGACGAGTTAACCAACTCTTTCTTTCACTCATCACTCATCACTCATCATTCATCACTGCTTTTATGATAAGTCGTTACACTCTGCCTGAAATGGGCGCGCTCTGGTCGGAGCAGAACAAGTTTCAGAAGTGGCTGGAAGTGGAGGTCGCCGTCTGCGAGGTTCACGCGGAGATGGGCGTGATTCCGCGCGAGGCTGTCCGAGAGATAAGGGAGCGCGCGGCCTTCACGACGGAGCGCATCAGCGAGATTGAGAAGACGACCGACCATGACGTGATAGCCTTCACCACGAACCTGGCGGAAACAATCGGCCCGGCGGCCCGCTTCGTTCATTATGGGCTGACATCGTCAGACGTAGTGGACACGGCCAACGCTCTCCTGCTGCGCGATGCCTGCGACCTACTATTGAAGAAGACGGATGCCTTGATGGAAGTCTTGAAGCGCCGCGCCTTCGAGTTTAAGCACACGCCGCAGGTCGGGCGCACGCACGGCATCCACGCCGAGCCGACTTCGTTTGGCCTGACGTTTGCGCTCTGGCACGACGAGATGCGCCGCAATCGCGAGCGGTTGGAGAGAGCGCGCGAGACGGTGGCGGTCGGTAAAATCAGCGGGGCTGTCGGCGCGTTTGCGCACCTAGACCCGGTGGTTGAAGAGCAGGTCTGCGAGCGCTTGAAGTTGCGGCCCGCGCCCGTTTCGACCCAAGTTATCCAGCGCGACCGCTACGCTGAATATTTGTGCGTGCTGGCGATTATCGCATCGTCTTTGGACAAGTTTGCGTTGCAGATTCGCCACTGGCAACGCACGGAAGTGCGCGAGGCGCAGGAGCGTTTTCGCGCCGGGCAGAAGGGTTCATCTGCCATGCCGCACAAGCGTAATCCCATCTTGTCGGAGCGCATCTGCGGGATGGCGCGCACCGTCAGGGCCAACAGCATCGTCGGCCTCGAAAACGTCGCGCTCTGGCACGAACGCGACATCTCTCATTCTTCAGCCGAACGCGTCGTGCTCCCGGATTCGTCAATCGCGCTCGACTACATGCTACAGAAAGCGGCCTCGCTGATTGATGGCCTCGTCGTTTACCCCGAGCGGATGTTGGAAAACTTGAACGCGACGCGCGGCCTCATCTTCAGCGGCCAACTGCTGCTAGCGCTCACGCAAGCCGATGTCTCGCGCGAAGCCGCTTACGAATGGGTGCAGCGCAACGCGATGAAGGTCTGGGACGAAGGCGGCGATTTTCACACGCTGATAGCAGCAGACTCCGACATCAGCGCGCATCTCTCGCGCGACCAGATTGACCGCGCCTTCTCGCTCGACACTTACTTGCGCAACGTTGACGCCGTCTTCGATAGAGTCTTTAATACATAGAAAGAAGTGATGAGTGACAGAAAGAAGTTTTTAACTCATTACTCATCACTCATCACTCATCACTGTTTTAAGAGGAGCGGGAATTTAGTGAAAGCAAAGGTTTACGTTACACTCAAGGCGAGCGTGCTTGACCCGCAGGGCAAGGCCATCCAGCATTCGGTCGAGTTGCTGGGATTCGGCGGCATAGCGGATGTCAGGCAGGGCAAGTATTTCGAGATTGCGCTCGATAGTTCGCTTCCCGAAGCGGAGGCGCGCGAGGCAGCCAACCGGATGGCGCGCGAGGTGCTAGCGAATCCCGTCATCGAAGATTACCGTGTGGAGATAGAGCGTTGAAATTCGGCGTCATAGTTTTTCCCGGCTCCAACTGCGATCACGATGCTTATCACGTGATTTCGAAACACGTCGGCCAGCCCGTTGATTTCATCTGGCATCGCGACACGGACTTGAGCGAGTACGACGCGGTGATTATTCCTGGCGGCTTTTCCTACGGCGACTATCTGCGCGCCGGGGCGCTCGCGCGTTTTTCGCCCGTGATGAATTCGGTCCGAGAGTTTGCCGACGCGGGCAATCTTGTGCTCGGCATCTGCAACGGCTTTCAAATACTCTGCGAGGCGGGCCTCCTGCCCGGCGCGCTCATTCGCAATCGCGACCTGCATTTCATCTGCGAGCACGTGAATGTGCGCGTGGAAACCACCGAGACGCCATTCACCAATCAATTGCGCGGCGGAAGCGTGCTGCGCATCCCCATCGCCCACGCCGAAGGCAACTATGTTTGCGACGACGCGACCTTAGACGAGCTTGAGCGCGAAGACCGCATCGTCTTTCGCTACTGCGACCCGCAAGGGGAGATAACCGAAGCCTCGAACCCGAACGGCTCGCGCGACGCCATCGCTGGCATCTGCAACCGCGACCGCAACGTCCTCGGACTGATGCCGCACCCTGAGCGGGCCTGCGAAGACCTTCTAGGCTCAACGGACGGGCGCGACATCTTTCGCTCGCTGGCCGCCACGCTCGCCGCCATCGCCTAAAGCCGTCAAGCTTGCTCAAACAATTTGCCGCCGCATCGCCGGCGCAACCTCTCATGCGAGGCTGCGCTGTTGACGCGTCGGCCCGTCTCGGAGTAGAAACTTGTGGGCCATATCAAATTCATTTGAAGGAAAATCGTGATGAATAATCTCAATTCGGCGCAAGCACTAGGCCGCACAAAACGTCTCTTGATTTTACTGGCGAGCGTTTTGCTCATCGCAGCCGCGTGCAGCAAGGCAGATAACGCCAACAGCACCAACAGCGCCAACACCTCGACAGCCAACAAGACCGCTACCACCAACACATCAAGCACAACTCCAACCGCCAACGCTCCGGCGACATCTCCCATCGCCGCCTATCAGGCTTTTCAGGAAGCCAACCGGCGTAAGGATTACGAGGCGGCCAAAAATAGTTTTTCGAAAGCCTCGCTGGCGATGATTGCCGAAGAGGCCAAGCAGAAGAACCAGACGCTCGATGAGTATGTCAAAGACCAGGTGGATAGGTCTAAGAGCGATGAAGTAATAGGTAATGAGCAGATAACGGGCGACACGGCGACCGTTGAAATCAAAGATAAAGAAGGTAGAAGCTCAATCAAGCTGCCAATGGTGGCTGAAGACGGCGCTTGGAAGATTGCCTACGACAAGTTTATGAAGCAGATGGAGGAAGAGTTTAAGGAGATGGGCAAGCGAGTGCAGAAGCCTGCCGACAACTCAAACAGCAATAACGCCAACGACGACAAGTAAAAGCAAGATGCACTCGTCACCGGCGCTCTGAACTGAGACGAAACGGGGCGCGCCGTCGCGCAAAAACTGCAAGGCGTCGCCCTGTCTTTGTCACAACAAAAACTCGGCCCCCTATCTTTCTTCCATTGTGGTCTCAAAATATCAAGGAGTAGCATGACACAGACGTGGATTACCCGACGCGCTTTCATTCTGGCAGTTATTCTCTTTTTGACGACGATAACGGTTCCGGCGCAAAGCAACCGCACCATGCGCATCCGTTTCGCGCGCGGTCGTTCGACGAAAGTTATAGAGGACGCGGTCGTGCGCGGCACGCGAGACCGTTACCTGCTGCGCGCACGCGCCGGGCAGACCCTCATCGTGCGTATCACCTCGCTGGAGGATAACGCTGTCTTTGACATTCACGCTCCCGGCAGGCGCACGCTCGCAGAGGAGACGACCGATTGGTCGGGCGAGTTGCCGCGCTCGGGTGATTACGTCATCGTCGTCGGCGGAACGCGCGGCAACGCCAGTTACAGGCTCGAAGTGACGGTTCGCTAGCTCGGCCTCCATCTCTAGTGCCTTCAAAGCCCGCTTGCGTTTATAATGGACAGCCGTGTAAGCGGGAACGCGCCTTTGAGATTAAGGATGCAACATGGAGCAGGAACGCAGAGAGGAAGAGCGAGTAACGGTCTCGCTGGAGGTCGCATGGGAGGGAGGCTCTGGCCGCCATCCGGCGCGCATCAGCGACATCAGCCTCGGCGGTTGTTATCTTGACACTATCGGGACAGCCGCGCCCGGCGAGATTATCAGCCTGACCATCAAGCTGCCTGACGGCGACCTATTAAAGCTGCGCGGCGAGGTCGCCTATCATCTTCCGAATCTTGGCTTCAGCGTTTGCTTCACCTTCCTGACGGATGAAGAACAGTATCGCCTCTCGCAATTGATTACGAGTTGAAGGCGCTGCCGTCCAAAGCTTTCCATGTCTTTGCCCGAGCCGCACTCTCGTCAAATCCTTTCGTGGGCCGAAGTCAATCGCACGCACCGCATCCAGAACGGCGTCTATCATCGCAAGGGGCGTCTCGTTTCGCTGCTGACAGACTTTGGGCGCATCAATCCCTGTTACCCAGACCGTCCGCACCAATCGGGCCGGCAAATTTACTACACGGGCGAGGGCCGGCGCGGAGACCAACATTTAAGCCCCGGCAACCGCGCGCTGCTGGCCGCCATCGAGAGCGGGCACGCCGTGCCTCTCTTCAACAAGCTCGCCGTCGGGCGCTGGCAACACATGGGCTTTTGGCGCGTCATGGAAGCTCGCCAGCTCTTCGATGAAAAAGAGAATCGAATGCTGTGGCAGTTTACGCTTGAACGTGCGGAATGAAGCGTTCCAGCCGGAGAGCGGTCAGCTTGATTCGCAGCCTTCATGCCCGCGATAATCAATCCTTCACGCCACATTCGCACCCTGAACGCTCAGCGCTGACTCGTCACTTGTCACTCGTCACTTGTCCCTGTATTCTTACTTTCTCCCGTTATGACCCCTGAAAGGAGTTGGTTATAGATTATGAAAAAGACTTACGCATTCACATTCGCGGTCGCGCTTTTCCTGCTCATTAACAGCGGCACAACACTGGCGCAGCAGGCGGCCACCGGAGTTGGCACGGGCCAAGGTCAAGGTAGTGGGAAGGGCAGCGGCACAGGCAGCGGCACGGGCAGCGGCATGGGCGGAGGCTTCAACAGCGCTCTGCCGGGGCAGAACATCAGAGACTTTACCCTGTCCGATGCGAGCGGCAAGAAACACTCGCTCTCATCCCTCAAAGGTGAAAAGGGAACAGTCCTCATCTTCGTCTCCACGCAATGTCCAGTCTCAAACGCTTACAACGAGCGAATGGAAAAACTCGCGCAGGATTACAAAGCGCGCGGCGTCAACGTCGTCGGCATCAACTCCAACACGACCGAATCAGCGGACGACGTTAAAGCCCACGCCGACCAAAACAACCTGACCTTCACGATTCTCAAAGACCATGGCAACAAGGTTGCAGACCAAGTCGGCGCGACCAACACGCCGGAAGTCTTCTTCCTTGATTCAAGCAGCAAGCTCGTCTATCGCGGGCGCATTGATAATTCGCGCAACGGCCAGAGCGTCAGCGCCAACGACCTGCGCGATGCCATCGAAGCGACGCTCGCGGGCAAGCCCGTCGCCAATGCTTTCGTCCGCGCCTTTGGTTGCTCTATCAAACGCGGTTAAGCCGAGCATGATGAAACTCAAACGTTTTTCGGCGTGCATCGTCTTAGCCGTCTTGTTCTGTTCCGCCTTCGAGTTGTGGCGCGCCTCCGCGTTTTCCGCCACCACTCAAGGCGCGCGCGCCGCCACTACCGCAGCAGCAGGCAGCAAGCGCGCGCCGCAGCAGCGCAAGCGTCGCCTGCCGCTGCCCGTCGTGCAGGAAATCAACGCCGAGGGGTTGAAGAAAATCTTGCAGCGCAGCGGAAGCGCCCCCCGCCCGCTGCTCATCAACTTCTGGGCCACATGGTGCACGCCCTGCCGTGAGGAATTTCCAGACCTCGTGCGGATTGATAACGACTACCGGGCGCGTAATCTAGACTTCATCATCGTCTCGCTCGACGACCCCGCGGAAATCAAAACCACAGTGCCGCGCTTCCTGCAACAGATGCGCGCGCGGATGCCAGCCTACCTCTTAAACGAGATGGAGCCGAACGCGGCCATCAATGCGGTTGACCCCGAATGGGCCGGAGGGATGCCCGCCACGTTTCTGCTCGACACGAGCGGCAAGGTCGTCTACAAACACCTCGGCCCCATCAAGCCGGAAGAACTGCGCAGGGAGATAGAAAAAGTAATGAGTGAAAAGCCGGTGATGAGTGATGAGTGATGAGTGATGAGTTAAAAAAAACTCTTTCTGTCGCTCATCGCTCATCGCTCATCACTCATCACTTCTTTAACTCATCACTATGAATTTGATTACTCCTGAAACCATCGCCGCGCACAATCTCACCGCAGACGAATTCGCGCGGATTAAAGAACTGCTGGGGCGCGAGCCGACGTTTGCCGAACTCGGCATCTTCTCTGTGATGTGGTCGGAGCATTGCTCTTATAAATCCTCGCGCGTGCATCTGAAGCGCTTGCCGACGACGGGCGAGCGCGTGATTGTGCCGCCGGGGGAGAACGCCGGAGTCGTTGACATAGGCGACGGCTGGTGCGCCGCCTTCAAGGTCGAATCTCACAATCATCCATCGTTTATCGAGCCGTTTCAGGGCGCGGCCACGGGTGTGGGCGGTATCCTGCGCGACATTTTCACGATGGGCGCGCGGCCCATCGCCGCGATGAATAGTTTGCGCTTCGGCTCGCTTGATAACGAGCAACACGGGCGGCGCAACCGCGCGCTGCTGGTGGGCGTCGTCGCGGGCATCGCACACTACGGCAACGCGTTTGGCGTTCCCACCATCGGCGGCGAAGTCTCCTTCGACGACGCTTATGCCTTAAACCCGCTCGTCAACGCCTTCGCTCTGGGCCTCGTCCGTCAAGACCAAATCTTCTTCGGCAAGGCAACGGGCGTCGGCAACCCTGTGCTCTACGTCGGCGCAAAAACCGGGCGCGACGGCATCCATGGCGCGACAATGGCGTCCGCGGAGTTTGACGATGAAGCTCTTGAGAAGCGCCCGACCGTGCAGGTGGGCGACCCCTTTCTGGAAAAACTGCTGTTGGAAGCCTGCCTCGAAGCGATGCGCAGCGGCGCGGTCGCGGGCATCCAGGATATGGGCGCTGCCGGATTGACCTCATCCTCGTGTGAGATGGCGGCGCGCGCCGAAACAGGCATCGAGCTTGACCTTTCCCTTGTGCCGCAGCGCGAAGAGGGCATGACGGCCTACGAGATGCTGCTCTCGGAATCGCAGGAGCGAATGCTGATTGTCGCGCACAGGGGGCGCGAGCGCGAGGTGGTTGACATCTTTCGCAAGTGGGACTTGGACGCCGTCGTCATCGGTCGCGTCCGCGAGGGACGCCACATGCGCGTCATTCACAACGGAGAGACTGTCGCAGACATCCCCGTCGCCGCTTTGACGGACGAAGCGCCGCGCTATGAGCGACCGATGGAGAGCAACGACGAAGTTAGAAGCGCGAAGGATGAAGGCGCGGCCATTGAAACGCTCAGCGTGCGTGCGGCCAACACAGACCCGACGCTCGTGGAAGAACCAGGCGCGGCGGTTGGCGGCGGGATGGACGTTGTGCAGCCAGCGCCGCCGACCGCGCCTGTTTTTAGCCAGGAGCCAGCGAACGCCGAATTTTTTAACGATGCGCTGTTGCGTTTGCTCTCTTCGCCCAACCTGGCGTCGAAAGAGTGGGTCTATCATCAGTATGACCACATGGTGAGGACGAACACGGTCGTGCTGCCGGGCGCGGACGCGGCAGTTGTGCGGATTAAGGAGACGCGGCGCGCGCTGGCGATGACGCTCGACGGCAACGGTCGCTATTGCGCCGCCAATCCGCGCGAGGGTGCGAAGTTGATAGTGGCGGAAGCCGCCCGCAACGTCGTGTGCGTCGGGGCGCGCCCGCTTGCAGTTACCAACTGTCTTAACTTCGCTTCGCCCGAACGTCCACGCGTGATGTGGTCTTTTTCGGAAGTGATAGACGGCATGGCCGAAGCCTGTCGCGCGTTTCAAACGCCCGTCGTCTCCGGCAACGTCTCCTTCTACAATGAGACGGAAGGACGCGGCATCCTGCCCACGCCCGTCATCGGTATGGTCGGTTTGATTAATGACGTGCGGCGCATCGTTCAACCCGGCTTCAAACAAGCGGGCGACATCATCGCGCTCTTAGGCACGACTGAAGACGACCTGTGGCTTGGCGAGTATGCAGCCGTTATCGAAGGACGCACGACCGCCGAGATGATTCAGGATGGACGCGTGCCGCGCCTTGATTTGGAACGCGAGCGAGCCGTGCAAGACGCCTGCTTGCGCGCGGCGGAAGCGGGCCTGCTCAGTTCCGCGCATGATTGCGCTGACGGCGGCCTCGCCTTGGCGCTCGCAGAATCCTGCTTCTCGTCGCTCAATCATGCCGCCACCGGCGCTCAAGTCGAACTACCCGGCACGCTCTCCCACGCCGCGCGTCTCTTCAGCGAATCGCCCTCGCGCATCATCATCAGCTTCGCCCCGCAAGCTGCCGGACAAATAGAAGAGATAGCGGCGCACGCTGGCTGCCCGTTTGCACGCTTAGGGAGCGTCGGGACAGACCAACTGCGCATCGCGGCGGACGGCGAAGAGTTGGTCAGCCTGCGCATTGACGAGATGGAAAAAGCATGGCGCTCATCGCTCGGCGCACAACTGCAAGGATGAAAAACAAGTAGGAAACATGAGGGATGAAGGATGAAAGACGAACTACTCAGCTTGAACGCACGCGCTTTCATTCGTCCCTCTTCCGCTTTCGTCCTGGCAACCGTGCTGGCCTGTGTTCACATCTTTGGCGGCGCGGCGGCGCTGGCGCAAACGGGCGGCGGGCGAAAGTCCGGCGACCCGCGCGTGCGCGCGCAGCTTGAACAACTCGGCTATAAATACGAACTGACTGCCGACGGCGACTTCAAGTTGATTCCCATTAAAACCGAGGACGGGCGCAGCCAACTCGTCTACGTCTATTCCAACACACAGCAGTACAGCACGCTGGAAATCCGTGAAGTCATGTCTCCGGCCTATCTCTCCACGGGGCCGCTCTCGGCGGCGGTTGCCAACCGGCTCTTGCGCGAAAACAGCGAGGTCAAGTTTGGCGCGTGGCGCGTCGAGCCGCACAATAACGGCCAAAAATATCTGGCCCTCTTCGCCGTCCAAATCAGCGCCACCAGCGACGCCGAAACGCTCCGCCTCGCTATCAAGAGCGTGCTGCTCGTTGCCGACCGCATGGAAAAAGAGTTGACCGGCACGGACGATTATTAACCGAACTATGAACGCGGAGCGATGAACGATGAAGTCAGAGCAACCGCTTACAGTTCATCGTTCATCGCTCCGCGTTCATAGTTTGTTTCTCATTCCTTATGTTTACGCGTGAGCTTCAGCTTTCGGCGGATGAGCTGGTCGGGGCTTTGCTTCGGCTTGACGCGGCGCGCCGGGTGCAAATGTTGGATAGCTGCGGCGCACGCGGCGACGAGGCGCGCTTTCTCATCGCGGGCTTCGACCCTTTCGAGATAATTGAGGCGCAAGGTAATCGCCTGCTAGTCTTTCAGCGTGAGAGCGCGAGCACGGAGCGCATCGAGCCAGCGGACGTGTTGAGTGTGCTTGATGAGCGGCTAATGAAATACCGCGTGCCGGAGCGCGATGCTGTTTCGTCGCGGCCCGCCTGTGGGGCGTGCATCGCCAGCTTCTCTTACGAATTGTTGCACAACTTCGAGCGCTTGCGCTCACAGCGACATGCTCAGCCGGCGAAGGATACGGAACCGGACGCGGTGCTTGCCTTTTACGACACGCTCGTCATACACGATTACGCTCGTTCCAAGACGGAAGTTGTCAGCGTGGCTGGACCAGAGCGTCTTAATCAGTTCTGGGAAACAATCAACGAGTCGGCATCCATCTTCAATGCCGAGCGGCAGCGTGAGCCGGAAGCTGAATCATTGCTCTCTCCTCATCAAGTCTCGCCGTCTGCTTATCAGGAATCGCAGCCGGACGCTCCGGCGGTTTCCACTTTCGACAGTCGTGCGACTTCAAACTTAACGCGCGGCGAATACCTGAGGGCGGTCGAGCGTATCAAGGAACATATCGCGGCGGGCGACATCTATCAGGCGAATCTGACGCAGCAGTTTAGCGTTCGAGTTGACCCGCGCCTCAGCCCGGAGAGGATTTTCCTCAACCTGCGACGCGACCATCCGGCTTCGTTCGCGGCCTTCCTGCGCCGTCGCCTAGACACGGTCATTAGCGCCTCGCCGGAGCGTTTTCTACGAGTCCGGCTGGAAAATAACGACGGGGAGCGAAGCCTTGAAGCGTGGCCCATTAAGGGGACGCGCCCGCGCGGGATGACGGCAACGGAGGATGCTCGGTTGCGCGAGGAATTGCAGCAGAGCGAGAAAGACCGCGCCGAAAATGTGATGATTGTTGATTTGTTGAGAAACGACCTCGGGCGCGTTTGTCGTTATGGCACAATCTCCGTGACGGAGATGTTTACAGTCCAAGAGCACCCGACGCTCTTTCATCTCGTCTCGAAAGTGAGAGGCACGCTGCGCGCGGAAGCGACCGCTGGCAGCATCCTGCGCGCGGCGTTTCCGTGCGGCTCAATTACGGGCGCGCCGAAGATTCGCGCGATGGAGATTATCGACGAGATAGAACCCGACCCGCGCGGCCTTTCGATGGGAGCCATCGGTTATTTCTCTTTCGACGGCGCGCTCGATTTAAGCGTCGCGATTCGCACGATGGTCGTCCGCGATGGTGTGGCCCGCTTCAACGTCGGCGGCGGCATCGTCGCAGACAGCCATGCTCACCTTGAGTATGAGGAATCATTGACGAAGGCGCGCGCGTTGTTGCGCGCGCTTGGCGTCGAGCGGCAAAAATGACAGGCGTTGTTTTAATTTTTCGCTCGCGTTTCATCTTTTTCATGTATCCTTCGCTGACCCCTCGGCTGGCGTTATCGTTGAAGTCTTTTGGAGCGCAAGACGGCGGATGCACTCGCGAATCATCTACAACCACCGTTTGCTCGAAATAATGAAAGCGCGTGGAGCAGCGTTGACTGCCGCTACGCTCTACGGGCGCGGCGTCTTCACGACGCTCGCCATCTATGACGGCCATCCCTTTCTATGGCACGCGCATTGGTGGCGTCTCGTGGAACATGCCACACGCCTGCGTCTCGATGTCTCCGCTCTTGACGAAGAGAAGGCGCGGGCTTCGCTTCTCAAATTAATTGAAGCCAACGAAGTGAAGAACGGGCGGGCGCGCATCACGCTGCTGGCCGGTGTTGAGCGCGGCATTTGGGAAATCAAGCGCGCGGGCGAGGCGAAGACAGACTTGCTGATGATGACGGGAGACGCACGCGTCGTCAGCGCTGACGGTCTGGCGCTGACGGTCTCACCCTATCGCCTCAATACGCTCTCGCCGTTGGCGGGCATCAAAAGCGTCAACTACCTTGAACACATCATGGCGTGGGAGGAAGCGCGCGCGCGTGATTTCGATGAAGCCGTTATGCTCAACGAGCGCGGCGAAGTCGCTTCGACCGCTCTGGCTAATCTCTTCTGGGTGAAAGACGGCACGATTCACACGCCCGCGCTCTCCACCGGCACGCTCGCGGGCACGACGCGCGCACGCATCGTCTCGCTCGCACACGAACTCTCACTTCCCATCGTCGAAGGCGTCTACGAGCTTTCACACCTGGGCGAAGCAGACGAAATCTTCCTCACCTCCGCCGCTCTCGGCGTCGCTATCATTACCACCTTCGATTTTCACCGCTACACGGTCGCCGTCGGCTCAGTCGCGCTGCGCCTCCACGAGGCGTTTCGCCAGTTAACGCTGCGCATTGAATAAATTTATCCGTTAATGTTTCGTCAGTAAGTGTAGAGCGCTTGCGTAAGCGTAAATGGAGAAAGAGCGCCGCGCGGCGCGCGCGCCGTTAAATCCTGACGATGAGAGCTATGCGCCTTTACACGCTACGGCTTACGCGGCGACTATGTGATATAATCGCGAGCCTCACTTGACCAAGACCAGCGAACCCAGCATTATTTAATCAGGAGGATTCTGAAAACATCATGGCTACCGAACTCAAACGCGCCGACACTTCTTTGAGCGGCATCGAAGAATTGTTGGGCACGGACGCGCGCCAGTTGCTTGAGCACACGTCGCAGACAATTCCCAAAGACCAACTGCAAATGCCCGGCCCCGATTTTGTAGACCGCGTGTGGACCTACAGCGACCGCAATCCGCAAGTGCTGCGCTCCCTGCAAACGCTCTTCGATAACGGGCGCTTGAGAGGCACGGGCTATCTTTCCATTCTTCCGGTTGACCAAGGCATAGAGCACAGCGCTGGGGCTTCGTTTGCGCCCAACCCGCAGTATTTCGACCCTGAGAATATCGTGAGGCTGGCGATTGAGGGCGGCTGCAACGCCGTCGCTTCCACCTTCGGCGTGCTCGGCCTCGTCGCGCGGCGCTACGCGCACAAGATTCCTTTCATCGTCAAGATTAACCACAACGAACTGCTAACCTATCCGAACCGCTTCGACCAGGTCTTGTTCGGCACGGTTGACGAGGCGCGCGATATGGGCGCGGTCGGCGTCGGCGCCACCATCTACTTCGGTTCGGAAGAATCAACCAGGCAGATTACGGAAATCAGCGAAGCCTTCGCCTACGCGCACGAGCTTGGGCTGGCGACGATTCTCTGGTGCTATCTGCGCAACCCGAAGTTCAAAGCCAAAGACGGCGACATGCACGCCGCAGCCGACTTGACGGCCCAAGCCAATCATCTCGGCGTCACCATTCAGGCAGACATCATCAAGCAGAAGCTGCCCGAACGAAACGGCGGCTACAACGCGCTCAACATAGAGAGTTCTTACGGCAAGACCAGCAAGCTGATTTATGAAAAGCTGACGAGCGATAATCCGATTGACCTCGTGCGTTACCAGGTCGCTAATTGCTATATGGGTCGCTGCGGATTGATTAACTCCGGCGGTGAATCTAAGGGAGCGACGGATTTGCAGGAGGCCGTTCGCACCGCCGTCATCAACAAGCGCGGCGGCGGCATGGGCCTCATCTCAGGGCGCAAGGCGTTCCAGCGTCCGATGACCGAAGGTGTGGCGCTCCTCAACGCTATTCAGGATGTTTATCTCTCGCAGGAAATAACGATAGCTTAAAAGGCAGCATTCAGGAGTCGGAAGAATCCAGAATAAGAAGCTGAAGCGTACCTTTTTCGGTGTCTGTTATTCTAGCTCCTGAATGCTACTTTTACCGTCGCTCGCGTTGAATCCCGAACAAGCGCCAATCACGGATGCAGAGCTTCTCCGCCAAATCGCTGACGGTGACGAAGAGGCTTTGTCTTCGCTCTATGACCGCTATAAATCCATCCTTTTCAGTCTCATCCTTCGTATATTACATAGCCAGCCCGAGGCTGAAGATATTTTGCAGGATGTTTTCATTCAGGTCTGGAACAAGGCTGGGGATTTTGACGAAGCGCGCGGTCGGCCCTTTACGTGGCTCGCGACTCTCTCGCGCAGCCGTGCGATTGACCGCTTGCGCCAATTAGGCTCGCGCGAGCGCACCGCCACGGAAGCCAGCCGCGATGCTGTGGACGTTCTGGTTGACGCGGAGGATGATGCCATTCGGTCTGAGCAGAGCGAGGTTGTCCATAGCGCCCTGGCGGAGCTTCCCGAAGAGCAGAGACGCACGCTCCTGCTGGCCTATTTTGAGGGATTAACGCAAACGGAAATCGCCGCCAAGTTAAACACGCCGCTCGGCACGGTCAAGACGCGTATGCGCTCCGGCATGATGAAGCTGCGCGAGCTTTTGGGGAAGCAATCGAAAACCTTATTCTAGTCAGCGCACATCGAAGCAAATAAGCAGAGGCCGCAGCGTCAAGATGAAGCGCGAAGAGAGAGGGCAAGCAGAAATTTTTTGATGAGCCACGAAGAGTACAAAGAGATGTTGGCGGAACACGCGCTTGACACGCTCGACGCGGGCGAGGCGCGCGTGTTGGAAGAACATCTGGCGACGTGTGCTGCCTGCCGTGCGGAGTTGTCGGAATGGCGCGACATGACGACGGCGCTCGCCTTCTCTGCCAAACGCGTCGAGCCGCCGCCTGCTCTGCGCTCTCGTCTGCTTGAAAGCGTGCGCGCTCTGCCAGCGCCCTCTTCAAGCAGCGCAACGAAGACTCCCGCTGGTTCACCAACAAATATGGTAAAGCCAGCCGCCATTCCTGCGGCGACGGCGACGACGAATGTTCCATCTAACGTCGTGTCCATTAGCGAGCGAGCGCGTCAGCGTTCGAGTTGGAACGCCTTTCAGAAGTTCGGCGCGGTGGCTGCCTCGTTAGCGTTAATTGCTTTTCTCATCGCGCTCTTTGTCCTTTGGAATCGCAACCGTGTCATGCAAGCGGAGATGGCGCGCATGGGCAGAGACTTGCAGACCACGCAAGAACAACTCAAGCGCGAACGCGAAATCAGCGAGATGTTTACCGCGCCGGACACGCGCGTCGCGACGCTCCTAGGCACGGAGATGGCCCCGCGCGCACGCGCCCGCCTCGCCTACAACAAGGCCGGGCGCGCGATGATGATTGTAGACGAATTGCCGCAAGCGCCCGCCGGAATGGATTATCAAATCTGGTTTATCGCTGACGGCAAGCCAGTTCCCGGCGGCGTCTTCAAGCCGGATGCGGCGGGCCACGCGGAGATGCGCGAGCAGCTTCCGGCAATCGCGCAGACAGCCGCCGCCTTCGCCGTCACACTTGAACCGCAGGGCGGAACAACTGTCCCGACAGGCCAAAAATATCTCCTCAGCACAGCATCGTCATAATCGCAAGATTGCTGTGACAAACTTTTTTTGGTCCACCATCTAATTCTCACACATCCTTAAATCCAAAAACTTTCTCCACGCGTAGATTAGTTGAAGTAATCAAAAAGGGTCAGAGTGGTAACCGCTGGCCGGGTCTAAGCACCAACACTGAAACGTCCGGTTCCGAG
>CAZEZJ010000044.1:10826-20624 GCA_964516695.1 uncultured Blastocatellaceae bacterium | reverse complement strand
TATCCCGAATCGGGCACTACTCAATGTCAAGAAGCGCAGGACCTTGGTTGGGTTGGTACAGATCGAATCCTCAAGCCGGATTGCGTTTGTTCTGCTTTCCATATGGGGGAGGCGGAGCTGCGGCATTTCGGACCTGGCAAGACTATTTCCCGGCGACCATAGAAGTTTGCCCTGTGCAGATTCCAGGGAGAGAGGAACGGTTAAATGAGCCTTGCTTCACGAGCCTTATTTCATTGGTTGAAAACATAGCCGAACACCTATCTGGATTGTTTGATAAACCTTTTGCTTTCTTCGGCCACAGTCTCGGGGCAATGATAGCGTTTGAACTTGCTCGCCAATTGAGGAAAGAACAATTGGCGCAGCCTATACACTTATTCGCATCGGGTCGGCGCGCTCCGCAAATACCGGATTCCGGGCCTCGCGTCTATGATCTTCCAGCGCACGAATTTGTGGCGTTCCTACGCCAGCTAAATTTTGTGCGCCAAGAACTGCTGGAAAGGACCAAGCTGCTGGAGTTGATGACGCCAATCCTCAGGGCAGATTATGAGATGGTTCAAACTTACTCATACGTACCGGAGGCTCCATTCGATTTTCCCATCACTGCTTTCGGGGGAGCGGAAGATTCTGTTGAGAATGGAGAAGAACTCGAAGCATGGAGGGGTCAAACGCGCGGACCCTTTACCTTGCATATTTTTCCAGGGGATCATTTCTTCGTTCATTCTTCGCAGCCCGCCCTTCTTGCTGTAATCGCCAGGCAGCTACAAACTCATTTTTAACTGCTCTCGGATTTGGAAGGCGTAACGCCCGTTTGGACACCCAGCGTGCTGGTGAAGTTTGGGTTGCCGCCTCAAACCCCTCTCATCCTCTGGCATAACTTTCTCAAAAGCATGAGTATTTCGCGGTGGCTTAGGGAATCCGCAAAAGCGGAGAAGTCGGAATCGCTCTTGCAACCTATAATTTTACGGGCCGGGTTAACGATGCTGGAGGCTTAGTGATTGTGGGACGATTGATTCAGTCTCCTGTCGCGAGGCCAGCGACAGGGCGTCGAAAACCAACGCGAGATGGCATGGGCAAGCCTCCGGGAATCTACCACGCTCCACTCATTTATGTTGAACTAAAGCAAGGGACTAAGGCTGCATGATTACAGAGCATATGGTGATTCGAGACTCTCTGATGAGATGCATCAAAGATGCGCTCGATGAGGTCAACACAACGCGTGCGGAGAAAATCCCGACTGATGACTTGGACGATATCTATCTTTATGGCCAGCAAGGAGTCTTCGACTCTTTGCAGCTTGTTGATTTTGTGGTGATCTTCGAGGAAAAAATTGCCGAGCGAGTTGGCGCTATCGTTTCGATAGTATCCGCGAAGGCCGTTTCGAGAAAAGTCAATCCATTCCGTCAGGTATCTACCCTCGTGGACTACGTTGTAGAGGAAATCGCTCTGGCACCCGCCACCGAGAGTTGCTGAAGGACAACAAAGATGGATACTTTGTTTCGCCGCACCGCGCAGGCCGGCACGCTTTCAGTCGCTAAGGTCTTGCGAAAACCCAATCCGGTTTTACGTGCCCTGTCGCTATTGGCCCGGCGGGCGTTTCGTCATGTTCTTTCCACGAATCTATACGCCTCAGACAGCTCTCCGCTTTATTCCTTTCCTCTACTTTAGGGTTACCGGGTGCGCTGAAATGTTGCTCCTTATCACAGGGACAAGTAGGGGAATAGGGCGGGCGCTGGGAGAGCAGCTTGCGAAAGCCGGTCATACCATCCTGGGTTGTAGTCGTCGCCCGCTCCCGACCCAAATCGAGGGGTACAGGCATTTCCAAGTTGACTTGACCTCGCCGGACCAGGTCAAGCAGATGTTCCAAAGAATCAAAGAAGAATATGGCTTCCTCGACGCTCTGATAAATAACGCGGGGACGTCGGTGATGAACCCATTCTTATTAACGCCGGAGTCCGAAATTGAGCGGATTTTTCGGATCAACGTCTTCGCTATGTTCTATTGTAGCCGAGAGGCGGTGAAGCTGATGCGGCACAGCACGCACGAGGCTCCCTCGATCATCAATGTGTCCACGGTCGCGGTTCCATGGTCTATCCCCGGCCAGTCCATTTATGCAGCAAGTAAGATCGCCATTGAACAGGCAGCGCGAACTCTTAGTCGCGAACTGGCGGACTTGAATATCAGGATTAATACCATTGGCCTGCCCCCCATGCGCACCGCGCTGACTCGCAGTATTGAGTCTTCGAAGATAGAGGCCCTCATTGAGCGTCAGGCCATTAAGAGAATGTGCACTATTGGCGACGTTCTAGGGCCGGTCGAGTTTCTTTTGTCGCCGGCAGCCAAATTTGTAACTGGTTCGACTCTCTTTCTCGGCGGGGTGTCGTGATGCTCGACTGGTGGTTGGAGATGTTCTCGCAAAGGGGCGAAACCGCTGCCATTTTTGAGAATGACCAGGTGATGGATTACAAGGGCCTGGCGGAAGCGATCCGTATCACTGCGGAGCAACTCGCAAAGCATGGCGTTGTGCAGCAAAGCGTTGTCATTCTGAATACCGACTTTTCGATTGCTGGCATCGCGGCTTTCTTTGCGTTAATCCATTTGCGCGCGATCATCATCCCGATGGTCGCAGTAACGGACAGCAGCTTTGACACGGCGCGGTTGCAGTGCGGGGCCGAATTCCTGTGCAGGGTCTCACCTGAGTTGACGATAGCAACCATTGAGAAAGGCGCGCAACCAGAACTCTATCAGACGTTGAGAAGTCGCGAAGCCTCCGGCCTAGTCCTCCTTTCAAGCGGCAGCACCGGAACTTCTAAAGCGATCTTGCATGACCTTGATGGGCTTATGGCAGAGCAGAAAGTGAAGGCTGTCAGGAGGAGGTTGACGATCATTTTGCTCCTGCTTTTCGACCACATCGGCGGGATCAACACACTGGTTAATAGTCTCTTTTCGGGCGGGGTCGCGATTATCGCCAGCGAGCGCTCGCCCGAGGCTGTGTGCAGGCTGGTGGAGCGGCATCAGGTGCGGGTGCTGCCTGCCAGTCCCACCTTCCTGAACCTAATCCTGATGGCTCGGTTCCACGAACTCTTTGACCTGAGCAGCCTCCGGCTAATCACCTACGGGACCGAACCCATGCCAGAGGAACTTCTTCGTCGAGTGCGCGATGCATTTCCACATGCGCGCCTGCTGCAAACTTTCGGAACTTCAGAGACTGGCATTGCGGCCACCTCAAGCGCATCATCGGGCAGCACCTTTTTCAAGATCGAAGGCGGAAACGTATCTCATCGCATCGTGAATGAAGAACTACAGCTCAAGAGCACCACACAGTTTCTAGGTTATCTAAACCATCACGAGGACGCGCTTACTGAAGACGGCTGGTTTCGGACAGGCGATCTCGTCGAGGAAGCGGGAGCCGGGTTTATTCGCATCCGTGGACGCGCCAAAGAAGTTATCAACGTCGCTGGCGAAAAGATTCTGCCAGTCGAGCTTGAGACCCTGCTCCTCCAGAGTCCGATGATTGCTGATTGTGTGGTCTATGGCGAGTTGAACGCCATGACCGGTCACATTGTCTGCGCAGACATCGTCCCTCGCGACCCGACGACGACGAGAGCCGAAATCCGAAAGCATCTTTACGACTTCCTCGCGGGTCGGGTTGAAAAGTTTAAGATTCCCAGCCGGCTTAATATTGTCGAAGAAGTGGCGCGCTCCGACCGCTTCAAGAAGAGTCGGATACGTCAATGACATCAATCGTGATGAGAGGTAACGAATCGGCCCGGATGCCAGGAGACGTAACCATAATCGCTTCCAGGCTGTCACTGTAGTTATGGATATGGCGCTTCTAGTCTGGCCGTCTAAAGGCCATCAAGCTTCACGGAGGTCCGAATGTCTCGCGCTAAAGTGTTGGTGATTGGTGGTGGGCCTGCGGGGTCTATCGCGGCTCTCACTCTAAAGATGCTTGGTCATGAGGTTGAGTTATATGAGCGGGCGGCTTTTCCGCGCTATCGAATCGGCGAATCGCTGCTGCCCGGCACGATGTCGGTCCTTTACCGTCTTGGCCTTCTCGACAAGATCATGGCCACAGGTTTTGTCAAGAAACCATCGGCCACGTTTCTGTGGGGACAGGATCAGCCGCCCTGGACGTTTTCCTTCGCGACGCCGCGAGTCGCCGACTGGGTATTCGATCACGCTATTCAGGTCAAGAGGGAAGAGTTTGACGCGCTGCTGTTGCAGGAGGCCCAGAACCGGGGGGCGCGCGTCTATTCAGGAACGGTGGTGCGCGATGTTGATGTCTCCTTGCCCGACGAGGTCCAGCTTTCAGTCGAAGGCCCCAGCCTATCGGGCATCGTCCGTGGCGACTATCTCATAGATGCATCAGGCTCAAGTTCAGTGCTGGTTAAGAAGCTCGGGCTGCGTCGTTTCGATGATTACTATCGAAGCCTCGCGGTGTGGTCCTACTTCAAGCGGCCTGATCCGTTTACCGGAGACCTCCGAGGAACGACCTACTCGATCACCTTCGAGGATGGCTGGGTCTGGATGATTCCGCTCAAGGGCGACCTCTACAGCGTCGGTGTCGTTGTAGACCAGAGTAAGTCGGCGGAACTACAAGAGAAAGGGCAGGAGCAATTCTACCGAGATACGCTCGCTAAATGCAGGCGGGCCATGAATATCCTCGGCGACGCAGAGATGGTTGACGAGGTGCGGACAGTCAAGGATTGGTCTTACGACACAACTACGTTCTCCGCTGGCCGTTTCTTTTTATCGGGAGACGCCGCGTGCTTCACGGATCCACTGTTTTCCCAGGGTGTGCATCTCGCAGCGCAATCTGCCGTCTCTGCTGCTTCAGCCATTGATCGGTTGCAAGCCCACCCGGATGAGGCAACCGAAATTCATCGCTGGTACGGCAAGTCGTACAGCGAGACTTACGAGCAGTATCACGAATTTCTCGCCTCATTCTACACTTTTGCGTCGTTTACTGAACCCGCGTCTGAATTCTGGCAGCGGCGGCGCATCAAGGAGAGTGATGACAACCGGCTGGAACGCCGCGAGTGGTTTCACAAACTGGTCTCAACGGCCAGTGGGGACGATGCTGTCAAAGTTGCGGATTTTCGCGACCGCGCCTCGACCATGATCTCCATTGGGAAGCACCAGCGGCAGGAGCTTTCAAGCGACTTCTCCGATACCGAGCTGAATGTGGCCAGGATTCAGTGGTTGAGTGGATTGACGGCGCAGCTCAATTCCATTGCGAAGATTCGTTGGGCAGGGACGGACGTGCAGCTTTACCCGTACTACAAGGTACATCCGAAAACGTTCAAATTAGAACCGAAACTTATTCTGGGCAACGAAGCAGGCCGGGTTTTGACGAAATACGCGGTTGAGCCGGAACATGCGGATGTCTTTAGAACCCTTTTGCGCGGCGACGTGGACTACAAGAGGCTGGTTCTAAGCCTCACCGCTGTGGAAGCGCAAGGGAATGGGAATGGGCACAGCAAGTCGTCGAATTCGCAGATTATCATGCGCTTATTTGAAGCTGGTCTCCTCTCAGGGTTCAATAAGCTGGGAGAGCCGGTTCATATTCCAAAGCGTCTTCGCTTTGATGGGATTGGGGTCGAATATGAGGTCTGACGTGGGCGCACTGATGTCTCAATTATGATGAAAAAGAGCTTGCTCATTTATATTATCACGCTGGTTATATTCGGAGCCGGGATTGCAGTTATCCTGCGCTTCGGTTCACAGCTTGATAAAAATCAGGCTGTTCTTAAAAGTGTGGCTGAAACCGGGGCGCTAAACTCTGCCGTCTCGTCGCCCGTCGAATCCACAACTGTCCTCACAAATATCGGCCAGGCGTTGCGCGAGAACGCGCGGTCTACTCTGAGCATTCTGCTGCTACAAATCATCGTTATCATGCTCGCGGCCCGGCTGATGGGTAAACTCTTTCAGAGACTTGCCCAACCTGCCGTCATCGGAGAGATGGTCGCCGGAATTCTTCTGGGCCCTTCTTTGTTGGGCTGGTTATCGCCTTCAACGATGTCATTCATTTTTCCAGAGCCGTCAATGGGAACCTTAAAGTTGCTGAGCCAGATTGGGGTGATAATTTTTATGTTCACCGTCGGAATGGAATTGAATGCGCAACACCTGCGGGAAAAAGCCCACTCTGCGATTATCATCAGCCATGCCAGCATTATCGTTCCGTTCTTTTTGGGGGTGACGCTCTCTTTAGCCATCTATCCCACACTCGCGCCAAACGGCATTTCGTTCGTTACCTTTGCCCTGTTTATCGGGATCGCCATGAGCATCACGGCTTTCCCCGTTCTGGCGCGCATCCTCGAAGAACGCAGCTTGTCCAAATCATATCTCGGCGCAACTACGATAGCTTGCGCGGCGGTTGATGATGTCACGGCCTGGTGTCTTCTAGCTGTCGTGGTTGCTGTGTCCAAGGCGGACGGATTAGGTAGACTGCTGATGCCAATTCTTTGTTCAATGCTCTTCGTCGGCGCTCTGATTTTCCTTATCAAGCCGCAATTGGAGCGTCTTTTCAAGAGGGATGTGAAAGATGAAACGCGCAGCACGGTGCCCGTAGCGGTCGTCTTAGCATTCGTCTTTGCCTGCGCGTGGTTTACTGAAATCATCGGTATCCACGCGCTTTTCGGCGCATTCCTGGCAGGAGTTGTGATGCCTTCGGCGGCGGGTTTTCGTTCCTTCCTGAAGGAACGGCTCGAAACTTTCGGCTTATCTCTGTTATTGCCGCTCTTCTTTGCGTTCACAGGATTGCGCACACAGATTGATTATCTCAATGATTGGCAGAGTTGGTTGATGGGCGCAGGCATCATGGCAGTGGCAATCACCGGAAAACTGGGTGGCAGTACGCTGGCGGCTCGGTGGACAGGCATGAGTTGGAGCGAGTCATTCTCGATAGGCGCGCTGATGAACACGCGCGGGTTGGTGGAGTTAATCGTACTAAATATCGGATATGACCTCGGCATTCTGCCCGCTCGCATTTTCTCCATTATGGTTCTGATGGCGCTCGTCACAACCTGTATGACGGGGCCGTTGCTGTCTCTCATCACAAGTTTGGAGAAGAGGAAAAAAGAGGACGCGGTTGCCAGGTTCAAGTCTAGAAGGCTTTGGCATCGAGAACCGGTGTCAGAGCGCTGAAGCTCGCCACCATGGCGGGTGCTGCGAGGCGCTGCGGATTTTTCTCGGCGGATTTCCGGCGGTATCTGGCGCTGATGAGGAACCCGCGCGCCTCTTGCTGAAAATCACACTCCGGGTACAGTTGTTTGCAGATTCCGTCAAAGACGACCATCGATAGAATCGTCATCATAAACTTCGTCGAGCCGCGAATCTTGAAGCGCCGCTGCACCTCGATGAGTTGGTAAACGAAGTGCGCGACCTCGAACTCGTGCGACTTCAGAGCCGAATGCCTGCCGATCAATTCGACCATCGCCGCCTCGAAGGCGTCATGGTCGCAATTCCTGGCCCGGTAGGTTGCATTCTCATAAACAATCCGCGCACATTCCCGGCCCTGATTGTTCACCAGCCCGAAAAAGAAATCTACGAAGTCGCGCTGGTCAGTGTCGTCGAGCCTTGCGACCAACCCCATGTCGAGAATGACAAACTCTCCCCACTGACGAATGAACACGTTGCCCGGATGCATGTCCGCATGGATGAATCCATCGGTGAAAATCATCTTGTAAAGCGCACGGAGTCCGGCAAGAGCGGCGGTCTTGCGCTCCTGAGCCGTGAAGCTCTCGGCATCCACCCGCTGCATCCCGTCCAGATATTCCATCGTCAACACGTCTTCGACGCAGAGATGTTCGACGAGGGCGGGCATTTTGACGTGCTCGATGCGGGCGAAGTGTTGGCGGAAGAGCCGGTTGTTTGCAGCTTCCAGATAGAAGTCTAGCTGCTGCCGGATGGGGATTCCGATGTCGCTCACCAGTTCAGTCAACGGAACCGTGCTCATGCCAGGCAAGGCCGACAAAACTTTGGACATAAACCCGAGGATACGCAGATCGTTCTCGACCTGGCGAGAGATTCCGGGCCGACGAATCTTAATGGCTACGTCGCGACCATCTTTCAGCCGCGCGCGGTGTACCTGAGCGATGCTTGCCGAGGCGACCGGCGTGAGGTCAAACGAGTCGAACAGTTCATTCATCGGGCGACCGAAGGCTGCTTCAATTATTCGTGGGATGTGTGCGCCGTCGAAGGGAGCGATCTGCTCCTGTAGACGGACGAGCGGAGCGACGACGCCAGCGGGCAGCAAGTCTGGACGCGAACTTAGAATCTGACCAGCCTTGATGAAAGTCGGCCCCAGGGCTTCGCAGAGTCGCGCCAGGCTCTCTCCAAGCAGCGGGCCATATTGCTCTCTCCTTCGCCGCACGAAAAGAGCTGCACCGCGCACGCTGAAACGCGTCCCGTGGAGCAGCACGAGAAAGATGATTTCGAGAAAACGCCGGATGGAGGAGAGGCAGCGCGCCGCGCCGCTCTTTGTGTCTGCTTTGAACATCGCGCCAGCCCTGGTTGGGCGCTTCTTGATGGAGAAGACCACACTCAACTTCTATTCGCCGCACGGGCGAATCCCTGCTACATCTTTCAACGACGGTGGAGATCAATCATACTGTGCCCCAGCTTCGCCGGCTGATGGTCCGCCTCACACACTTGCAACTCAGGCGGACGGTCAGTTTCGTCGCGGGCATTCACAGTCTCCGGTTCAGCCAAAGGGGAACCAGTACTCATGACGTTTTCAGCGAGCCAGTACTCGACCTGATGATCAATAACGGTGTAAAGCACCAGCGACTCGTCAGACGAATATGAGGGCCAGCGCGCTCCGGCCCCCGCCTTTTCTAAGATTTGTGTTTTCCCGTCCGGCGAACGCTCACAAATCAACTCTCTGTCCTGCTCGTCGTGAATACTCCAGAGCAGAGAGCCGCGGCGTCCCGTGCGCGGGAAGTTTTTTTGATTCCAATCAGGCCCAGCTAAGGTCTCATACGCACCGCCGCTCACCGCACGACGGAAGAAGCCCCACGTCCAGTTGCCGCCGCGCGTTGACATAAAGACAACGCTTTTACCGTCGGGCGTCCATGACGGAGCTTCATCAAACCATGCTCCGTCCGTGACATCGCTGACCTTGCGAGTCTTCACGTCCACGACGTAGATGCGGGCCTCGAAGGGGTCTGTGTCCGATTGAAAAACCAGCTTCATGCTATCCGGCGACCAATCAATCGGTCCATCCATTCCGTGCAAGCCAGTCACACCCTCGGTCAACACGCTGCGCTCTGAGCCGTTCGGATTGATGACGCACACCTCCCAACGCGCACCGGCCTTTCCGACGTAGGCGATGCGTTGACCATCCGGCGACCAGCGCGGATAGGCAGCTTCGCCCGGCCCTGTGTCGAGCACCTTGCGGGCACCGGTTGCGAGGTCCAGGATTTTGAGAACCTTGCGGTCGTCTGTTTGCGAGCAATAGACGAGGCGCTGTGCGCGCGGGTCGAACGAAGCCTGAAGCGGGCGCTCGGACTCCTCGACGAGGGTGCGGACCTTGCCGGTTTTTCTCTCCAGCACCTTGATGGCCGTCCCGCGTTCCACGATGCGATGGAAGAAGAGCCTGTCGCCCGCCTCGTTCCAGGTCGGCCAGCGGTCGTCGTCGGGTGTGTTGGTCAGTTGTCGCGGTCTGCCGCCGGTGGCCGGCAACAACCAGATGCGCGACGGCCCTTCCTCGGCTCTTGAGAAGGCGATCCAGGCTTTATCCGGCGAGGTGTTGGGCTTGTAATCCCAGGGGGTGCCGATAGTCAGAGGGCTGATTTC
>CAZEZJ010000044.1:0-10816 GCA_964516695.1 uncultured Blastocatellaceae bacterium | reverse complement strand
ACATCCGAAACACGTCTCCTGTCCCGAGATCGTAGCGATGGCAGATGAGCGTTGCGCCGCCGGGCTCGAAGGCACATGCGCCGCCGCGACCCGACTGTCGAGTGATCCTGCGCGGCGTTCCACCTTCGGCAGAGATCACGTAGATGTCTCGCTTCCCCCACGGCCCGCTCGTGTAGACTATCTCTTTGCCGTCAGGAGACCAGGCCGGATACTCGTCGTCGTGCTCCGAGAAGCTGAGTTGCTTCTCCGCCCGCGTCTTGAGGTCTAAAGTCCAGATGTCCTTTTGTCCTTTGCGCGTGGAGCAGAAGGCCACGCGGGTGCTATCGGGTGACCATTTTCCCTCGAAATCGTCGCCGGGGTCGTTGGTCAGTTGCGTCCACTGCCCCGTCGGCAGGTCATACATCCAGATTTCCCAGTTTCCGCTGCGCTTGGAACTCAAGATGAAGCGCTGGCCGTCAGGCGAGAGGGTGGCGTCGCCGCCTCCGGCGCGGTCAACGGCGACTCGCTGCAAGCTAAACCGGGGCTTCTCTTTCTCCCGATACCATCCCGACAGCATGAGCAACGGCAGAAGCAGGCCGCCCCCGATCATGAAAAGCTTCTTCATCGTCCCACCTTCCATTCGACTGTCACCGTGTCGCGAGCAGCGCCCTGCCCCCACGGCTTAAAGAAGAAATAGCGGTGCAACCGAAATAGACCAGCCCGGCAAATAAGAAAATCAGATGGCTGCCCACGAGGTCTTGCAAGAGAACCGCTCCCGTCATGGCGATAACTACCGCCACATTCTCACACTGCTTGACCAGTGAAAAGACGCGACCCAGGAATTGCTCTTCGACAATCTGTTGCAAAATTGAGTAGAAAGGAACGACGACGATGGAGAGAACCACTCCCCAAATGAAAACGACCACCATCGAAGCCTCTACACGCGAAACCATTCCGTAGACGCTCAAGCTAACCGCTTCAGCGAGGAAGCCTGCAAAGAGCGTGACTCCGGTGCCGAAACGCTCGACCAGTCGCGGCGCAACCAGGCCGCCAATAACAGCGCCCACCCCCAAGAGGCCGAGTTGCCAGCCGAGCAGTTGTTCCGAACCGCCGAGATGATCGCGAATAAAGAAGGGGGCTAACGGTATCCAGATGCTTGTGCAAATGAGCGTCACGAAGAGCAGCAGATTGAGATGAAGCGCCAGACGATGGCGCTTCAGATACTGCCACCCTTCCCTAATCTCGCTCAAGGCTCCGGCGGCTGACAGCTCAACCTTCTTCCGCTCAACCCGCCGGATGCTCACCCTCACTAACAGCAGCGCGCTCAACAGAAACGACAGCGCATCAAGCAACAAGCAGGCTGTCAACCCGAACTGCCGCAGCAACACTGCGCCGACCACAGGCCCTGCAATCAGTATCAAGTTCGCCATGCTCTGCTCGGCGGCGTTCGCTCGCGTTAGGTCTTCCTGTTTAACTATCAGCGGTATCGCGGCATACTTGGCGGGTTGAAAAAAAACGGTCGCAATCGAATGCAGCGCCGCCATCAGGTAAATCACGCTCAGCGAGGGTCGCAGCAGAATAATCAGCATGAAACTCATGCGTGATAAATCCGAGACGACCATCACGACGCGCTTGTTGAGACCATCAACCGCCGCTCCCGCCAGCGGAGCGACTAATGCGCCGGGCAGCGTATCGAGCACCACCAGCAGGGCCAGATTGATAACCGCACCGCCGGTATCAAAAACATAAAGGATCAGGCCGATTCGGCTGACCTGTGAACCCATCGTTGAGAGCAGGCTCGCCAGCCAGATATGACGGAAGGAGCGATTTCTGAGTATCTGAATCAACGGCCCCTCTGTTCCGAAGCGACCCAGCCGAGACGTTCCTGTGCGATTGAATACGACTGAAGAAACAGCGGCCCGGCTCGCGCCACAGGCTTGCTCGATACCCGGCGTGAGCAAGATTTACCGGAGCGTGCCGAAGGGCTGCATCGCGCGCAAGCAGGCGAGAGGAGCGCCGCCCGCCTGCGCGCGATAGGCAAAGAAGCTGTGCTCTTAATAGCAACCGTTAACGCCGAGTGCGCGTTACGTCTCCCAGCGTTAACGGTTAGTGTGCCTCGGTCCAGAATTAACTAGGCCGGCCGCCGCCACTCGCTCACATGCCGTCCGGCTTCATCCGCCACGCCGTCGAGGTTGGTGTCAATCTCGCCTTGGGTGGTGGCGTGCGCCGGAAGGTAGTTGAGATCAATAACTCCGTCGCCGTCCCAATCAACGATCTTGCCCTTGAAACGACCGTTGACGAAACCGTTGGTCAACGGGCCGACAACCGGGTGATGCAAGGTCGAGAGGATCGAATTGCCCGGGAAGAAGAACTCGCCGCCGCTGTTCTCGATTCTCTCCAGGTTGACGTAGGACCAGCCCTGGAAGAGACCGCGCACGTATTCAATGGCGCTGCGCCCGCGGACCGAGAGGCTGTCGTTGGTGAACCACTGTCCCTGCCGGGCAAACGGCACGGTCACATCCTCGACGACACCCTTCGATGTATCGTTGGCCTTGCCCGAGAGGAAGATCGGGCGCTTGGTCTGCGTCTCAAAATAGAAGTTGCCCTGATTGGGGTCCGACAGCTCCGTGAAGCCTTTGAAGAGAAAAGCTTCGTGGTGCTTCGAGCCGTCGGCGTTCAAGCCGGCGAGCGTCTTGGCCACGACCACTTCCGAGTCGCGGGTCTCCATATTGTTGCAGGCCAACGCCTGCCCGAAGACGCGCTTCAACATCTGCGGGCTAATCAGCAAGTGGCCCCACATGTCATTGCCCGGGCCGAGCTTGATGTAGATGTTGCAGGTGATGTGCAGGTAGATGGTCTCGTCGAAGGTGCGCCCTTCGTAGTGTTTGAACTCTCGCGGCTGGCGAAAATCTTCTTCGCGCCAACCCATCTCCCAGGCGAAGACCCGCGCCCATTCCCGCACGCGCAGATCGCGGTCATTGATGAGCGCCATGCCGAGGTCGCGGCATTGTTCGTCTTCGAGCCATTCGAGTGCCCACAGCAAGTTGATGCGAAGGTCCGTATCCGTGTCCTCGAACAGCGCGCGCTTGATAACGGGTAAAGCCTCCGCGCCGTTGCGCGCGAGGTACTGGTATAACGCGTGCTCGCGAAACGCGGGGTCCGGCAGATTACGCGCATCAGAGACCAACTGCTCGTCGGTCCGTCTTTCAAGGTTCACCGACACTCGTGCAATCATGTCCTCGAAACGGGTGGTCGGATCGCCGAAAAGGAGATTCTCCTTGGCTTTGAAGGCCAGTTCCTCTCCGTTAATCATTGTCGTTTTAATCATCGGTCTCTCCTTCTAGGTATCAGACTCTATTCACGCCCCGAGAGGCATGTCTTCCTCCAACGGAATTGGGAAGCTTGATTTACCCCTGGCTCATTAATGCGAACTGCCGCGTGGCGCGTTCGCTTATTTCGAGGAGCGGCGCAACAGGCCCAAGGTGGATTGCCCCGCCCTCTCGCTTACTCTCTCGCCGCGCGCGGTATAACGTTCCACTCCCGTCAGCGAGCGCAAGAACTCGACCAACTCTCGCAACTCCGGCTGGCTCAAGGCCACGGGTTTGAGAGCGGTATCGCGGTTGATTTCAGGATCAGGTCGCCGATAGTGAAGCAGGATGGCGTCCTCCAGCGTCGGGGCGCTTCCATCGTGCATATAGGGCGCAGTCTCAGCGACGTTGCGTAGCGAAGGGGTGAAGAACATCCCCGCGTAGTCGCGGTTGCTCACCATCCCGACTCCGGGGTCGGAGTAGACCTGTTTCTCCGGCACATAACCGATGCCGAGACGGTGAAATTTGCCGTCCATAAACAGCGCGTAGTTTTCCTCAATCGTATGGCACACGGAACAAGCGGCTTTGCCTTTGAACAACTCCAACCCACGCCGTGCGGTTTCACTCAGAGCGTCCTTCTCCTTGCCGTAGTAGTAACGGTCAAAGGCTGAACTGCCGGAAACGAGCGTTCGTTCAAAACTCGCCAGGGCGCGCGCGACATGCTCGCGCGTGAGATCTTCCGGCTCGACATTCATCTCAGACCGAAAGGCTGCGACGTAATCCGGGCGCGAACGAATCGTCGCCGTTAAGTCGTCATAAGAGCGCAGATTCATCTCCGCGAATCCCGACAACGGATACTTCAACTGCTGTTCCAGCGTGGTCGGATTCCCGTCCCAATGTAGCGTGGCCTTAAAGACTGCGTTCAGGATTGACGGCACGTTGCGCGCCGTCCGTCGATCATAGACTCCTTCACCATGAGCTTTGCCGTTGGCGAAGAACTTATCCGGCGCATGGCACGAACTGCATGAAATGGTCCCGGTGCTCGATAGTTTCGGGTCAAAGAAGAGTTTGCGTCCTAGTTCGACCAGTCCGGGTGTCAACGTTTCGTGTGCGGGGAGCGGCACGGACGGCAGGCCCAAACTGGACGGAACGATCCATGCATCGCGTGCCATCTCCAGCGGGGCGACGATCACCGCCTCCTTCACATTCCTACCGGCAAGCTGAGGTTTCTCTGTTCGAGAATAGATTCCACCCAGCCCCGGCTCGCGATTGGCGACCACCAGATTCACCTTGAAGTCTGCGGCGTATTGGACGGCGGTCTCGGTCCATTTCATTGGGTCCTGCGTAGACCAGTTGGCGGAGACGAGGATCGTATCAGCGCCTCTTTCGGCCAGCCGCATCACGCCCGACTCAAGATCGTCGCCTGAAAGAATTCCTATCCGGCGACCGTGATCGTCAACGGTGTCCATCAACAGCCTGGCAAAGCCGACAGTTGCCGCTCCGTCCGCCCCGTTATAGCGGAGCACTCTTTTGCGATGCCTGGTCAGGATGTTGCCACGCTCATTCAACAGCACGCTGGTTATGTGGTAGCCCTTGCCGTCGTCGGTCTGTTCGGGCAGCGAAACCGCTAACCAGATGCCGAACTTCTTCGCCAGCCCGGCGAAAAAGCGCGTCGTCGGCCCCGGTACGGTTTCAGCCAGAGCGTATTTACCGCCCTCGGTTTTTGGCGGCAACGCCGCGACCGTGCTCATCTCCGGCAGCACGATATATTTCGCGCCGCGCTTGGCCGCGTCGGCGATGAGGCTCTCCAGGCGTTCCCGACTTTGCGCGCCATCCGTTGCAGCAGCGGAAAACTGGATGGCAGCAAAGTTATCCACGCGATCACCGAAGACGGACTGGCTGACGCTCCGGTTTCGCTCACCGACGTAGCGATGGCGACGAATCACTGTCTCGCCCGTGACCGCGCTCCCGACATGCACCAGCGTCATGAAGCCATCATACCCAGCAACCTTTTTGTCGAGCGGGGCCATCGCCGCATGGATGCCTGTCAAGCGCAGGCGCGATCTCGGGCGTCCGGTCTTCTGGTCTAAAACCCACAGTTCGCTGTACGCATCGGCGTCCCAACTGCTCGAATAGACCGTAATCCAATCGCCGTCCACCTTCTTCAAGCCCTGGCAATTTTCATCCGACCAGATGGACCTAACGACAGCGCCGGTCTTGGCATCAACGATGGCCAGATGCGGGTGTCCGATGTAACTCTGCACGATGATCGCATTCAACTCGTTGTCGAACCCCATCCCTCCCGCCGGGCCGGGCAAAGGATATCGGGCGACGACCTTTCCCGTCTCAGGGTCCAATTTCCAGACCGCGGGCGGATCGAGCGGCCCCAGCCAGAGATAGCCGTTGCCATAGGCTATGTCGCCAAAGAGGCCGCCGCCATCCGGCAGGTCCACCACCTTGACCACTTTCCCGTCACGGTTGACGGTGAGTAGCTTGTTGCGGAGTTCAACGGGAAGCATCGGCTTCATGGTCGGCTTGTAGGTCGGCTTCCCGTTGGTGATGACGTAGTACAAGTTGTTGTCCGTCGGATGCGGATAGATGCCCGAAAGCTCTACTTCAAGCCCCGGCGTCTTGTACTCCTCAACCACCTCAACGTATCCGCTGAGATTCTCTGGATACTTCACGGAGTTGTCGGCCGGCGCGCTCTTCACGCTCTTGACCTCTTGAGCGTGAACCTTGCTCACCGTCGGAGAGAGTGAGGAAAGAGCGCTCATAACAGCCGTGACCAGCACCAGCGAGAGCAAGGCAAGAAAACAGAGCGCCGGTCGGCCATCATGTCTTGAAGGCTTGATTCGTCTGCTTGTTGACTTGCCTAACATTTCGCTCAACTCCATTAAAGTGGAAACTTCCCTCACCCTTTAAATCCGCAACCGGCACCCTCGACCCGGTTATGCCTGACCTGTTAACGCTTGCGCCCATGTTGACGTTTGCCCACGGCTTTGACCGGAGAAGCCGTCATCTTCTTTGAAGGGGCTGTGCCCTTGGGCCGTCGGATGAACCCTCGCTTTTCAAGCACGTCAAGAGCCGGTGAGCCAATCACCATACGGTCGAAATAGAGGCCGGAACTCGTACTCCCCAATTTTCTACGCGCGCTGAAACTGCCTTCCGCTGCCACCAACGCGTTCTTGTCGCCGCCTTCCTCGCTTAGCCAGCCGTCATCCTCAAATGCGAGTGCATTACCGGTGGCAGACGGTACACTCCTCCGGGCTGCAACGTAGGACGTGCCCTCCCTGGCGAAGATTCCGTCCTCGATTCCCACGAGCGGTTCGCCGGGGCTTAGGCCAACACCTGTCGCGCGATATTCTGCATCCCAGCGCATGTAAACGCCCACATGCTCGCGGCCTTCGCTCACCGGAGACAAAGTGATCTTGAAGAAGCCGCCAACCATCATCGGCAGGCTGTACTCTGCGCCCGGCACGAGACCCTCTCGAATGCCTTTCTCATCAACTCTCGTCCCATCCGGCAGAATCGCTAGCCGCTGACCGTCACCCAACCGAGCCATGTTCACAGTCCGTCGCGGCGAGCCAGCTTCTCTGTTCTGCGTCGCCATCTCGAAAGTCTCGAAGTAGCCCGAATCAACAATCAGCTTCCACGCCTGTTCGAGCGTCGCCCCCCTAGGGAACTTGACGTGAGTTGACGCGCCCAACACTTCGACTGGGACTTCATCGGACACCTTGATGTAGCGGTCAACGAATTCATAGGTGCAGCTAACCTGCGTCAGCGTCAGCGGGCGAGCGACATTGCGGAGGCTGCTGCCCGGCGTCAGATACGGCTTGCTCAAAGAGAAGTCACCCAAGTTGTTCCGATCTATCATGACGGCCACACCCTCCCGCCCACGCATGTCAACGTAGAAGGCGTTGTCGGTTTCGACTGTCACCCCATGAATCGTCCGCATGTTCTGATTGACCCAGACGCCGTGCAGCATCCGCGCAAACTCGTCAATGTCCACGTCCCCGCCGTCTGTAATCTGAGCGTCGTCGTTACGACAGGCCAGCAAATCACCGCGAGCAATCGAAGTGCCTGACTTCTTGAAAATCTCACGGTCATATTTGGGCCGGAATGGCGTCGGAGCTTCACTTTTCTGCTGTGTCAACGCGACTGGCACAAGAGCCAATCCGACAATGACGACTATGACAAAGGCTTTCAATTTTTTCATGGTTGACTCCTCAAGAAGAGATTTCGGTTTGTACGGTATGGGCAATCTAGCTACGAGAATCATCACTGGCCGAGCATGGTTACGATTCCTGACCGCTTTGTAAGGTGCCAGTGTATTGACGCTCTCCGATACTGTCTTCTCCAAGATTGCGTATTATCGCTCGCGGTCAATACCCTTCGAGATTTATGGATTTCTTCTCTCTGATTGCCCGCAGCATTCTCCCGAATTGCGCAATCCGTCGCCCACGTTTCAGCCTCCCACATCATCCGAACAGTTCTCTTGACAAGAGATGACGCACGCCGTATAAATCGCACCTCATCGCTGAACAGAGCATCCCACGCCCCGGATTGGAAACGACTCATCATGACTGAAGCGGAGTTTATGAAGATTGTTTGCGCGGTAAGGAATTCTGACGACCCGTCCCTTCTTGATATGCCGCTCGAGGCCGCGCCCTTTGACTCGCTCGATTTGTTGGAGCTGCGCGCCGCGCTGGAAGTGAGACTCGGCTTGCCCCTCACGGACGAGAAATTCAACTCCGCCTCAACGCTTCGTGACCTTTATCTGCTCGTCAACAAATGACTGACACCATCGTCCACATGCCGCAAACGGATGCCACCGGCCTCTCTGAAAACTGGCTATTCAAACACTGTGGCGAAATGCACTGGGACTATCTCTGCGCAGCGATGGGCGTGGGCGGCGTTAATTCTGAACAGATGCGCGACGACCTTGGCAAACGACTCTACCCGACCTTCGTCGCCATTCGCGGAAGGTACGAACAACCGCTCTGCGCCGTCAGCATAGACGAGCGCTTGCAAACCTCCGTCAAGCTCAAGCATTTCGGTCGCGCCTTCTTTCAAGGGGTCGTCACGCTGCGCAACGACGCGGCACGTTTCGAGCTTGAGATGCTCACCACCTTCGTCGCACGCAACCGAGAAGGACTCAACGACCTACATCAGTCGCTCCCATCCTCCGACCTCGCGTATAACTGCGAGCCGCTCGGCGCGCCACCATCTCTTCTGAAACTCAGCCAGGCGCTCCGTCATCTAGACATCACGGAGTACGATTTTCTCGATTATCGCTTTGCGCTCCTTGAGCCGGAGCTTGATTTATCTATCGGCTATGAACCGTCGCCTTACATTGACTACAACGGGGCGGGGCTGCTCTATTTCGCAGCTTACCCAACAATCGCGGATACGCTTGAGCGGCAGTTAATTATCAAGCACGGGTTGATGAAAGGGGCGGGCGATTGGGCTGCGCTGACCTCGACGGTCGCCCGCGACGTGTTCTATTACCGAAATCTGAATCTCGGTCAGCGGTTGACGGCTACGCTCAAGCGCTTCGACCGCGTGGGCGGAAATATCATCCTTCACACATCGCTGACGGCTGAAAGCGACGGGGCGGCGCTGGCCGACATCATCACGGCGAAACGTGTCTTACTTTAATCTGGAACTACCGGCGCGCGCCCGCAGCTTCGGTCAATCGAGAATTCCGAGAGCGCATTAATCCAGACGCCGACGAAACGCCTGCGCTCTGCTTCGCCGAGACTGGCGGGCAGTTCGGGCCAACCCTCGTGTGCGACCAGCGCATAGTCAACGCCGCGAATGTTTTTCAATCTGACGCGGGCGCGGGTTTCGACCATTCCCCAAGCCTCGTGCGTGATGGTCGCGTTGATCTCGTTTTCGCGCGGCTCGTGGATTTGAGCGCGGACGCCCGACAGAGCCTCTTGATACCAGCGGGGGTCGTTAAGGGCTGCTCTCAGTGATTCCAGCTTGGCCGCATCAATAGTGATGGTGAAGGTGAGGGCCTTGCGCCAACTAAAGCGGGTGCTGACGTTCTTCAAGATTGATTTTTCAAACCTCATCAAGAACTCGCTCCACCCGACGCGCAGGCATTCGGCCTCTTCGACGGTAATCGCGCCACGGTCTTGAACCGTTAGCTCTGTGCCCTGCTTGCGCCGCAGCAGCGAGAATCGCACCTCATACTCCGGCCCGCACCCGACAAACTTCCAACGCAGGCCGAGGATGATGCCCGGGTCCCACTCGACGACCCTGCCGGAGAAAAAATCGCCATCTCCTTCATCCATGTAGACCGGGGCGTCAGGCGCAAAGCGCTCAGTGTCGGCAAACCATTTCGCCAGCAACTCAGGCTTGGTCAGATAGTCCCAGACTTTTTCAACCGGCATCGGAATCTGTCTCTGCGCCACGACTGTGTACATCAGGAGTCCCTCCGGTAGTTGTAATCGCCGTACTGTTTTAATTAACGAGCGGGTGATTCCTGCACGTCGAGGATGAGATGAAGACGCGGTAAGGTCTCATGCCCGTTGACGACGGTGTGCGGCACGTCAACCCGCACATGGTAAATTCTCCCGGCTTCGAGATGTGAAGTGACGAGCCATTCATCTGCGCGCCCTTCGCGCTTACGGCCCCAGACGTAGAGGCTCTGCGGATTGGTCATGATCGGAACATGGACCCGCGTTGCGATCTGTTCGTAAGCGTTGTCGTGGTCGGTATGCATGGCCCAGGAGAAGCCCGGCAGCAGCCACGCGAGAAACATCCCGTCAAGGCCGCCCACCTTCACGCCCAGCGCACGGCTACACTTCGCGCAGAGTTCCATCACTTTGTCGGGTGCGCCCGGCAATACTTTAGGCAGGAGTGTGACCACCGGCTCAGGATTGGGATAATGAACCGTAATCCAGAACTCTTCATACTCACGAACGCTAAAGCTCACGCCGTCGCCGAGGGTGGCGAAGAGAGCATCCGGCGTTGTCGTGTTGCCGATGGGCACGGCAAGCGAACCGGAGTTTTCGATATGCGTTGGAAATTCCTCGCCGGAATTTAGAAACCTGTATATCCAGTCGAGGTAGGGCTTGAGCGAATCTTCGAGTTGGCGCGCGTCCTCGTCCGTCCACTCAATCGCCAGCTCCTGCTGCAAATAGTCGAGGTCGAATATTTGCGGGTGTTCGTCAATCAGCGCGTGCGCAGTCTCCATGTGAGCAACTCCCTTTTGAAACGCCTGCTTAGTTTCAGGCCGGTGCTCTCGCGCTCCGCGCTTTCAAGCTGCCCCCGGTCACGCATCCCAAGACGACGAACACAGTGCTCGTCAGCAAATACCACAAAGGCTGTTGGTGGGGGTTGGCAAGAGCGAAAGCAAGACTGATGAGAAGAAGCAGCGCGCCGAGCGCCAGCGCATGTGCCAGAGGCGATTGCGGCGCGGTCCTGGCGGTCAAGTAGCCGCCCACACCCGCGTAAACAAACGCATACCCGATGATGAAAACAACGAGCGGCAGATTCGGAAGAGTGTCAAGTCCGTCTGC
>CAZEZJ010000043.1:13524-20865 GCA_964516695.1 uncultured Blastocatellaceae bacterium | reverse complement strand
CCCGCCCATGATTGGAAAGACCGTTTCAAGGATTTCTCAGAAAAGATGCGGACCGGCGACATTTTCGAGGTCGCCGACGTGCTCAAGAACTTGACGTTTTTGAGCCACATCAAGCCGCTCAGCTTCCGCGAACAACGCATGCTTGAGCGCGCCCGCTATTTGGTTGTCTCCGAACTGGCAGCCGTCTGCCGCCAGCCCGAATGCAACGTCGAGCCGCGCGTCGAGCAAGCGCTCACACGCGCCTGCGCCAAGCACGAACGCCGCCCCGCGCGCACGCGCGCCGCCGGTGCCGTGGCCGGTCACTGACCGGACAAGACGCACTCATCAAACAGCAACTTGCCCGACTCCGCGAAGCTCACAGGCCGCGAGCCTCCCGCTTCAAGTTCTTCGTGTGCCCCCCTGCTTCCAATTAGCCGCTACAGGCTGATTTCGCCGTTGCGCCTCGCGCGCGCGAAGCGTAAACTGTTCTCCGATGAGCGACGAAGCTGCTACTAAACCAACCCTTGAAACCATCTTGGAGCGAATCAACGCGCTCGGTGAACGGATGGAGGCTGGATTTGCCGCTATTGAAGAAAGACTTGAGCGCATCGAGACTCGTCTGGACCGTGTTGAAAGCATGGCGCTCGAAAATCGCGCCGACGTTCGTGAACTTCGTTCTGACTTCAGAAAGTTTCGCGAGCAACTCAAGCTCCCCGCCTAACTGCTGCGCATTAGCTGCTGCGGCTGCGTCGTTAAAATCAGCTTCATCACCATCGGCCTGATTCATTATCAGCTTACTGCTAGAACAGCAAACGCGCGCGTGCCTCGTCCGCGCCTGACGTGCTATACTCTGCCTCGCAATCCAAGCATCCCCCGGTTTTAAAACTCTGAGCGAATTTTTAAGTTAACGCGAGATGGATGAACCTGCGAGTTACTACTGCTCCACTCTTTTATTAGTTGACGCCCCTCCCGGGTCTGCGCTCGGAATCACTCTCAAACTTCTGGCCGTCTTACTTCTGGTTTTGGTCAACGGCTTCTTTGTGGCCGCTGAATTCGCTTTGGTCGGCGTGCGCCGCACGCGCATCGAGGCGCTGGCGGCCAGCGGCAATCGCCGCGCCGAACGCCTGCTCAGCCTCCTCAACAATCTGAACGCCTATCTTTCGGCCTCGCAACTGGGCATCACGCTCGCCTCGCTCGCACTCGGTATGCTCGGTGAACCGACCATCGCGCGCCTGCTCGAAGGGCCGCTCTCCGGCCTCTCGGATGCCTGGCGTCATGGCATCGCGCTCACCATCGCCTACATCATTATCACCTGCCTCCACATCGTCATCGGAGAGCAGGCTCCGAAGCTGCTCGGCCTTGACCGCGCCGACAAGGTGGCGCTGGCGACCGCGCTGCCCATGCAGTTGTTCTACAAAACTTTTCGTTTACCGATTCATGCGCTCGATTGGGCGAGCGCCCGCATGGTGCGCCCCTTCGGCGTTCACGCGACATCCGAACACGCTTCGATTTATACCGAAAACGAGTTGCGCCAGCTCGTTGACCTCGCACACAAGAGCGGGCACGTGCGCCCTTCGCAGCAACGCCTGCTGCATCGCGTCTTTGAATTTTCCGACACGCTGGTGCGCGAGGCGATGATTCCGCGCACGCAGATGGCCGCCATCTCCAACGATTGCTCGTTGGAACAAATAGCGCGTGCCTTTCGCCAGCACGGCTATTCGCGCCTGCCCGTCTATCGCGAATCGCTCGATGATGTCGTCGGCTTTATTCACAGCAAAGACGTGATGCCCTACCTTTTGCGGCCCGATACTTTTAGTCTCGAACAAGTGCTTCAGTCGCCGCTCTACGTGGTGGACACGGCGCGGCTGGCCGACGTGCTCAAGCAGATGCAGAAGGCCAAAGTCCATTTCGGTTTCGTCGTTGACGAACACGGCGGCGTCGAGGGCATCATCACGCTCGAAGACTTGCTGGAAGAAATAGTGGGCGACATCTCCGACGAGCACGACGAGGAAGTCAACGAGCAAATCAACGAAGAACACGACGGCACATATCTGCTCGACGGCGGCTTGGCCGTTCGCGACCTCAACCGCCGCCTGAAGCTTGCCGTCCCCGAATCCGAAGCCTATACCACCATTGCCGGTTTCCTGATGGCGACCGCCGGGCACGTCCTCGAACCCGGCGAAGTCGTACACCATGACGGGCTTAATTTTCGCGTCGAGCAAGTCAAAAAGCGCCGCGTCATCAGCGTGCGCCTCGAAAAGAAAGAAGAACCCGAGGCCGCATCCGACGCCACCTCCAACAACGGCGACAGCGCAGGGTCTTAAAGTAAAAGTAAAAAGGTAAAAGGTAAAAGGTAAAAGTCAGGCGGAAACCACTTTTAATAAAAGCTGGCTTCCCCTCTCCTTTTGCCTTTTACCTTTTACCTTTTGCCTTTATCTCTTGGGGTGGTAAATTTAACGGCAAGCCTTTAGCAGTTCATCTCTGGATTCTGGAGCTAATTTCTATTTATGAGCATGATTGAGATAGTCAGCGCGCGCGAGATTCTGGATTCGCGCGGCAACCCGACCGTGGAGGCAGAGGTAACATTATTGGACGGAACAACGGGACGCGCGGCCGTTCCTTCGGGCGCTTCGACGGGCGAGCACGAGGCTGTCGAACTGCGTGATAATGATAAGAAACGTTATGGCGGCAAGGGCGTGCTTAAAGCCGTGCAGAATATCAACGGGCCGATTGCAGAGGAGATTGAAGGGCTTGATGCGCTCGACCAGTTGGAAATAGACGCGGCGCTTATTGCGCTCGACGGCACTCCGAATAAATCGAAGCTTGGAGCCAACGCCTTGCTCGCCGTTTCACTGGCAACGGCGCGTGCTGCCGCCACCTATCTTGAGCTTCCGCTCTACAGGTACTTGGGCGGCGCGGCGGCGCGCACGCTGCCCGTTCCCTTAATGAACATCCTGAACGGCGGCGCTCACGCCGACAATAACGTTGACTTTCAAGAATTCATGGTCGCGCCCGTCGGCGCTCAAACCTTCACCGAAGCCTTGCGCACGGGCGCTGAGATTTTCCATGCGCTCAAAAATGTACTGAAGAAGAAAGGCTACTCGACCGGTGTTGGCGACGAGGGCGGTTTTGCGCCCAACTTGAAATCAAACGAGGAAGCCATAGAGACCATTCTCGAAGCGATTACGGCAGCGGGCTACAACGCCGGACGCGACGTGTTGCTGGCGCTCGACCCCGCGGCCAGCGAGTTTTACGACGGCAAGGCTTACGTCTTCAAAAAATCCGATAAGCGACGGCTCTCGAGCGACGAGATGGTGGCTTACTGGAAACACTGGACCGACAGCTATCCCATCATCTCCATCGAAGACGGCATGGCCGAGAACGATTGGGACGGCTGGAAGACCATGACAGACGAGATGGGCACACGCGTCCAACTCGTCGGCGATGACCTGTTCGTCACCAACACTGCCTTTCTTCAGAAAGGCATCGAGCGCGGTGTCGCCAATTCGATTCTCATCAAGGTCAATCAGATTGGCACGCTCTCCGAGACTCTCGAATGCATCGAGTTGGCAAAGACGAACCGCCGCACCGCTATCATCTCTCATCGCAGATTTGGCAGTCGCCACCAACGCCGGGCAGATTAAGACCGGCTCGCTCTCTCGCACCGACCGCATCGTGAAATACAACCAACTGCTGCGCATTGAAGAAGACCTGCTCGGCGGCGCGCGCTATCCCGGGCGCGCAGCCTTCTATCAAATCGAGCAGCCCGCTCCGACCGCAGCGAGCAAGTCAGCGAAGAAGGCCCGCGCGGCGAAACGATAAAAGGGGAAGGCTATGGCTGACGAGTACAGGCGCGGCGAATTTCTCATTAGCACGGAACAGGCGCGATTGGACATCAGTTTCATCCATCGTTTTCTCTCCACCTCGACTTACTGGGCCACGAATCGCCCCCTGGAGATTGTGCAGCGCTCCGTCGAAAACTCGTTTTCGTTTGGCCTCTTTCACGGCGAGCGGCAGATTGGCTTTGCGCGCGTGGTGACGGACTACGCGACGTTCGCCTGGCTGGCCGACGTGTTTGTGCTCGACGAGTTTCGCGGGCAGGGTTTGGGCAAGTGGCTGGTGGAAGTCATCATCAATCATCCGCGCTTGCAGGGCTTTCGGCGCTGGGTGCTGGCGACCAAGGATGCGCATGAGTTGTATCGCCCGTTTGGCTTCGATGATTTGAAACGACCCGAACGCTGGATGGAAAGGCCCGACCCCAAGATGCGAGAGCAACCGGACTACTGGGCCAAGGACGCAAGCTAAGAGAATCCTTCGCGAAGCGACCGAATTATTTGAACAAGGAGGGCAAGCTATAATAATGTTCTTTTTTATCATCGGCACGAAATTTTTTACCTGGGGGTCTGAGGCTGCGCCCGACGTGATGCGCTGCGGGCAGTGTGGAACGGTGGCACCGTTCACCATCAAGAAGGGCATGAATTTCATCACGCTCTTTTTCATCATCCCCATTATTCCCATCAGCGGCGTGAAACAACTCATGCAGTGTCCGACGTGCAAGGCGCGCTATCAACGCTAGAGGAGAATCCAAGTTGACGAAAAAACAGGGGCCGCTGGCGCTCGTCATCATAGACGGTTGGGGCTACACGCCCACGCGCGAAGGCAACGCCATCGCTCTGGCCCAGACTCCCTTTTATGATGAGATATTGGAGCGCTACCCGCACACGCTGCTCGAAGCCTCTGGCAAGCGCGTTGGCCTGCCCGCAGGCATTATGGGCAATTCCGAGGTTGGGCATTTGAACATGGGTTCGGGACGCGTCGTGCGCATGGATGTCACGCGGATTGACCACGAGATTGAAACCGGCGAGTTTTTCAAAAACGAAGTGTTGGCCGATGCGATTGCTGGCGCGAAGGAACGCGGGAAAGCGTTGCACCTGATGGGCCTCGTTTCCGACGGGCAGGTTCATTCGTCGCAGGAGCATCTTTATGCGCTCCTGCGGATGGCAAAGGAACGCGGCCTTCAGCGCGTCTACGTTCATTGCTTTCTAGACGGGCGCGACACGCCGCCGATGTCCGCCTATGGTTATGTCGAAGCCTTGCAGGTGCAATGCGGTCAGATTGGTTGCGGGCGCATCGCTTCGGTCATCGGGCGCTACTACGCCATGGACCGCGACAAACGTTGGGAGCGCACCGAGCGCGCCTATAAACTTCTCGTCAACGCCGAGGGCGAGCGCGCGATTGACCCGGTTGCCAGCATCCGCGCTTCATACGAGCGCGGCATCACGGATGAGTTTGTCGAACCCATCGTCGTCGAGCGCGAGGCGGGCGTGCCGGTCGCAATTATCGAAGCGGACGACGCCGTTATCTTCTTCAACTTTCGCCCCGACCGCGCCAGGCAGATTACAAACGCGCTGGCCGTGCCAGGCTTCGGCGGCTTCTCCACACCGCAGCGCCCGAAAGTTGACTTCGTCTGCTTCACACAGTATGACAAAACGTTTCCGCTCGCCGTTGCGTTTGGACCGCAAGCGCGCGGCAACGTGCTGGCGGAAGTCTTCGGGCGCGTTGGCGTGCGCAACTACAGGCTGGCCGAGACTGAGAAGTATGCCCACGTCACATACTTTTTCAACGGCGGCGTCGAGAAGGAATACCCTTGCGAGCGGCGGCTCCTTGTTCCTTCTCCGAAAATCGCGACCTACGACCTCGAACCCGAAATGTCTGCCTTCAAAGTGACGGACAAAGTTCTCCGGGCGATTGAAGCGGGCGAAACCGATGTCTTCATCATCAACTTCGCCAACCCCGACATGGTCGGCCACACAGGCATGTTAAAGCAGACCGTTGAGGCTGTGCAGTATGTTGATACGTGTCTCGGCTGGATTACAAAGGGCATCCGGCAAGCGCGCGGCCTGACGTTGATCACAGCCGACCACGGCAACTGCGAGCAGATGATTGACCTCACGACGGGCCAACCGCACACGGCGCACACGACCAACCCCGTCCCCTTTCATCTCGTTGACGAAGCCTCGCGCGGATTGACCTTGCGCGAAGGCGCGGCGCTCGAAGATGTCGCGCCGACGATTCTCGGCCTGCTCGGCGTCGAACAGCCGGCGGAGATGACCGGGCGCGATTTGCGTGAAGCTTAAGGACAAAGCATTAAGACTTGTACTAGAAAGCCGCTGGCTTTTTATTCACCGTTTATCGCTGCCGCGCTTAGCCATTTCTAACGAATAGAATTTCTGCGGCGTAGAGTTTCGCAGCCATCGTCTATTACAATCACTGCTACCATGAAACGTGAAAACCCCCTTTTGTCAAAACTCTCCGTGCTGGCGGCAATGCTTTTCCTGTGTGCGCTGGCCGAAGCTACGACCTGCCGCGGGCAGGATGCGCTCAAGCACAATGATGCTTCACCTGCGACGGCAAGCAGCGCCGCCGGTCGCAATCCCGCAGGACTCTCCTTCACGATTCGCTTCACAGACAACAAAGCGCAGTTTAGGCAAGGAGAACTAATCCGCGTCGAGATGGCGTTTGCGAGCAGCCTGCCCCGCACCTACAGGTTAAACAGCGCCGGCTACGACAGAAGCGGACGCCTCGACAGTGAAGACTTTCATCTGACGCCTCACGACGGCGTGATTGACCCCTTGCAAGACTATTACGGTTCAGGGCTGTTCGGCTTTATAGGCGGCGGGCTATACGGCGCACCGGAACTGGAAAGCAAGCCCTATCGCATGACGGTGGAGCTTAACGAGTGGGTCAGGTTCGAGAGGCCCGGCAAATACAAGCTTCAGGTGACGACCGCCAGAGTCAGCAAGCTGCGACCGGACGGCAGCGTAGAGTTCAATGGTCAACCGTTCTCAGTCGTCTCCAATACGCTTCAGTTGGAAATCATTTCACCCGAACAGGCATGGTTGAAGCAGAAGCTAAGGGAAGCAAACGCGATACTGAATGCGACCGACAAGGACGACGAACGCCGCCGAGCCGCCTGCCGCACACTGCGTTTTATGAATTCCATCTCGGCGGTCAAGGAGATGGCCCGCCGTTTCAGAGGGGAGGATTTAGGCTGCGATTCCGAGTACAAATTCGGACTCATCGGTTCGCCGCATCGCGCTCTCGTCATTAAAGAGATGGAATCTTTGATGGCCGCGCCTGAGCATCCCGTGTCAGGTAATTTTCTTCAGACGCTTTCGTTGCTCAAATATCTGCTCGAATATCCCGAGCCGCCTTTGCCTGCCCCGGAGAGCGATGAGGAAAAACGCAAGCTCTGGCAGGCCGACATGCAAAAGCGGCGCGAGGCTTACGAGCAAATGCTGGCGGAATCTGTAGGCCAACTGCGGCTGGTCGCCTCGCGCAAGCAAAGGGAAGCGCTAGCCA
>CAZEZJ010000043.1:5692-13514 GCA_964516695.1 uncultured Blastocatellaceae bacterium | reverse complement strand
AGCCTCAACACGTTGTTTGTGTATATCGAAGAGGCTGGGCACGACCGCGAAGCAGGCCGCTCCGTTGAGCAGTTAGCTTCCGCGCTGCTCGGCGTCTTTTCGGAGTTGCCCGCTAACAATCAGTACGTCATTCTCAATTATCGCTGGAAGAAGGTCGGCAATCAGGCCTGGCTTCCCGTGCTCAGACGAATTTATGAAAAGCCGCCGCTGAGCGATTCAGATGAGAGCGAGATACGCGGCATCGCCCTCCAGCGAATTTATGAACTCGCGCCCGAAGAGGGCCGCTCGCTTATCCTTAAAGAGATTCAGAGCGGGCGACCCAGGGTGAAGGCTCAAACGCTGTCAATCCTTTCTGAGAAAACGCTCCCCGAATTGGATGAAACGCTCGCCACGCAGATTGAGCGCCTTGATGCTGAAGACGAGCATGACACGCTCGACAGCTACGCTTCGCTCATCGCGCGCTACGCGACCGAAGCCATCTTTCCGCGCGTCAAAGCCGCCTTCGCCAACAAAATCGGCAAGCAACCCTGTGCAATTCAAACCCCGCTCTTGGCCTACTTTCTGCGCGTTGACCCCTCATTTGGCGTCGAAGCGCTAGAGCAAGCTCTCGCCGCGCGCCAAGACACCGGCTGTTATCGTTCCGAACTCGTTAACGTCGCACAAGTTTACTGGCATCCTGAACTTGAGAAGGTCGCTCTGGCTCATCTGGACGACCCGAACGCGGAAGTCATCGCGCAAGCCGCAACCGTGCTCGGCCAACACGGCTCAGCCTCCGCCGAGCAGTTTCTCTGGGACGCGATGGAGCGCTGGCACGAACGTTACAACGGGCGCGAGGCGCAACTGCGGCGCGACATGAAGAAGAACGACGCTCTGGTTGACCCGTCAATGGTCGAGATTTATCTGCTGCGCGCTCTGGGCGCTGCCAGCGCCTGGCTCACAGACGAGCAAGACTTGAAAAAGCTTTCGCAGCTTTGCGTCACCGACCAAGGCCGGCAGCAGGCCGCTAGCATGGTCAACCAATGGGACACGGCCATCGTTATCACTTTTAGCCGGGAAGAAGACGCCGTTGAATCCGCATCAATCGCGCAGTATCAACTGCCGTCGCTCTCAGCCTTGAAGGATAAGCTCGCGCAGTTTCCGCGCGGAACGTCGTTCACTTGGAGTCCGATTTACGGCGACGGGAAAACGCCGGAGCGCGTTTTCACGGAGTTGCAGGCATACTTAAACGAGCAGGGGATGAAACTTGAAAGACTAGATTCCGTAAAATAATTGCGGCCCACGCCGCATTCGAGGTAATCCATGACAAAGAAACCATTGCTGCTCGCTCTGCTGTTGCTCATTCTCTTCGCCCTGCCCGCGCGCGCGCAGGTGACGGCGATTAAAGCGGGCAAGCTGATTGACCCGGAAACGGGCGCGACCGCGCTCAATCAAATCATTATCGTCGAAGGCCGCAAGATTAAGGCCGTCGGCGCGGGGCTACAGATTCCGTCGGGCGCGCAGGTCATTGACCTCTCGAACTCGACCGTTCTGCCCGGCATCTTCGACGCCCACACGCATCTCTGCATGACGACGCGCAAAGAGCGCGACAACGGCAACTACTATTTCACGACGCTCCTTGACCCGACCGGCTACCGCGCCATTCAAGGCGTCGCCAACGCGCGCGCGATGCTCGAAAGCGGCTTCACGACCGTCCGCGACATCGGCAACGCGGGCAACTACGCAGACACAGACCTGCGCCGCGCCATCGAAGAAGGACTCGTCCCCGGCCCAACAATCGTTAACGCCGGACGCATCATCGCGCCCTACGGCGGGCAGTTTTACCTGCAACCGGAAAAGCGCGACCTCGCCAACCCTGAATACTACTTCGCGGACACGCGCGACGAAATCAAAAAAGGCATCCGCGAAAACATTCATTACGGCGCGACCGTCATCAAGCTCGTTGTTGACGACCAGCGTTATATTTATTCAATTGACGACATCAAGTTTGCCGTCGAAGAGGCGGGCCGTGCCGGACTCAAAGTGGCGACGCATTGCTGGACGGAACAGGGCGCACGCAACGCCGCCGCCGCCGGCGTCGCCTCCATCGAGCACGGCTTCCGCATGTCAGACGAAGCGCTCGAACTGGCGAAGAAGAACAATGTCGTCCTCGTCGGCACAGACTTTACGGAAGCAGCGGCAATCCAGATGGGCGTCCCTGATGCGAAGGGTTTTCACCTGGTCTGGGTTGACCGCCTGCGCCGCGCCTACAAAATCGGCGTCACCATTGCCTACGGCACAGACGTTATCTTTGCCCAAGAAGGACAAACGCGCGGCACGCTGTCCGTCTCCTTCATAGACAGTTTTGTCGAAGCCGGAATTCCCCCCAAAGCCATCGTCAAGATGATGACGACCAACGCCGCGCGCCTCCTCGGTGTGGATAAAGTGCGCGGCGCAATCCGCCCCGGGCAGGCCGCAGACATTATCGCCACTCCCGAAAACCCCTTCGACAATATCCAGACGCTCAAAGGCGTGACGTTTGTGATGAAAGACGGGCAGGTCTTCAAGCAGGGCAAGTGAAAATTTTTCAAGCGCCGCCTTTTCATCAACCTCCGGTGGCCGCTTTCGCAGCACGAAAAAGTTAGAGAGAATCAACCCCTGTAAGGAGCAAACATGTTGATGAGACGTATGCTGTTAATCGCCGCGCTCGTTTTGAGTCTTGCGCCGCGCCCCGCCACCTTCGCGCAGCAGGCAGGCGATATTAAACAGACGACCTCGCGCATCGCCGGTTCGGTTTTCGTCGGCGGCAGTTCGATGGATTATCTCAAAGTGCTTTCCGACCAGTTTGGCGGTCGTCTGACAGGCTCTGCGGCTTACAACGACTCTGCACAGTGGGCCGCCGCGCAGTTTCGCTCGATGGGCATCAAAAACGTCAAACTCGAAACCTTCACCATCACGCACGGCTGGGAACGCGGTCGCGCAACCGCGCGGATGCTCGCGCCGCTCAAGCGCCCGCTCGTGCTCGAACCCCTCGGCTGGACGCCCTCGACTCCGGCTGGCGGCATCAAGGGCGCAATCACTCTGCTTGATGATGTGACGCCTGACAAAATCAAGGAGAAGTCCAAAGACATCAAAGGCCAGATTGTGATGCTCGATTTGAGCAAGGTCTTCGCCAAAGGTTTTGCCGACGCGTTTGGCCCATTCATGGCCTCCTTCCAGAGATTGAAAGACGCGGGGGCTGTTGCCGTGCTGCTGCCCGACAGCACTCCGAACAACGTGCTCAATGCGTTTAGCCCGCTCTGGGGAACGGAAATTCCGGCGCTGCCCGTCGCGCAGGTTGGCGGCGAAGACGCAAAGTTTATCCAGCGGTATCTGGAAAGAAACACGGGGCGCAACGCGGAGAATCCGCTGACGATTGAGTTTCAGTATGAGAATAAGGTGACTGGCCCGATGGAAGTCAGCAACGTCATCGCTGAGATTCCAGGGCGCGAGAAGCCGGACGAATGGGTTATCGTCGGCGCGCACCTGGATTCTTGGGACTACGGCACGGGCGCGCAAGACAATGGCTCCGGTTGCGCGATGGTCTTGGAGGCGGCCCGCGCCATTTCCGAGAGCGGGCGCACGCCGCGCCGCTCCATCAGGTTTGCGCTCTGGGGCGGCGAAGAACAGGGCTTGCTTGGCTCGACCGCTTACGTGCGCGCTCACGCCGCCGAGTTAGCGAAATGCGTTGCCGCGCTCAACACGGACAACGGTGCGGGCCACCCGCGCGGCTGGAAAATACAGGGGCGAGCAGACTTGGCCCAAGCTCTGAAACCTATCAGCGATTCCCTGCTCGTTAACTTAAGCGGCGACGGCATCTCGGAAGAGACCACCTTCGACACAGACCACGGCCCGTTCATGCTCGAAGGCATCCCCGCCTTAGACCTCTGGGTGGATATGTCCACATACAATGATGTCCATCACAAGTCGAGCGATACGATTGATAAGGTTGACGCGCACAACCTCGCGGCAGGCTCGGCCATCGTCGCCGTCACAGCCTATGCCATCGCCGACAACCTACGCCCGATTGCGCCCAAGCTCGACCGCCCAGCGGTCGGAGAAATTCTCAAGAAAGCCAACCTTGAAAATTTCCTCAAAGAGCTTGGCCTCTGGAAGTGAAGAAAGAAAGTATGAACATGGAACGCGCAACGATGAACTATCAATCGCTTGTCTGTCATCCTGCGTTCATCGTTTCCATGCTCGTCGTTTATTAGTTATGAGTTTTGAGCCGCACAACATTCTCGTGATAGATTTCGGCCAGTTGGGCGATGTGGTGCTCAGCCTGCCCGCGCTCAGCGCGATTCGCCAAAGATTTCCGCACGCGCGCATCACGGTTGCGGTCGGCAAGCCGGGCGCGCCTGTCGTCGAGCTTTCGGGTTATGCGGACGCGACGATGGCGGTTGACCGTGTGGGCTTGCGCGACGGGTCGAAGCTCTTGGCGATTATGCACATCGCGCGTTTCGCCAAAGAGGTGAGGCAGGCGAAGTTTGATTTCATCATTGACCTGCACAGTCTGTCTGAGACCAACTTGCTCGGCTTCCTTTCCGGCGCTCCGCACAGGCTCTACGCCCGCCGGCCGGGCCGCTCGCTCGATTACCTCTCCAACTTTCGCCCCCAGCCGCCCATCGAGGACAACAGCCCTTCCAAGCACGCGATTGACCGTTATCTGGATGTGTTGATACCGCTCGGCATCAAAGACGCGCCCCGCTTTCCGCGCCTGCCGACGCGCCCCGCTGACGACGCGCACATTGAGCAGCTTTTGAGAAAAGAGGGCGCACATCAGGAAACAATGCTCGTCGGGCTTTTTCCCGGCGCGGGCCATCCTGGCCGGCGTTGGCCCTTGGAACGCTTCGGTGAGTTGGCCGAGATGCTGGTGCGCAATGACGGCGTGCGCGTCATCGCCTTCGCCGGACCGGAAGAGCGCGCCCTCGTCAAAGAGATGCGCGCTCGGCTGCCGCGCTCGACCGTCTTTTTCGATAAGCTGACGATTCCGCAATTAGCCGCGGCGCTGGTTCGCCTCTCTGCCTTCGTCACTAACGACACAGGCCCGATGCACATCGCCACCGCCGTCGGCACGAGCGTCGTCGCTCTGCTTGACCGCCCGACCCCCAATAGCTTTGTCCCCATCGAAGAACGCCATCGCGTTATCTACAGCCGGACGATTAAAGAGTTGACGACCGATGAAGTCTATGCGGCGACGCGCGCCCTGCTCGCGGCCAACCGCACGGCGTCACTCTTCGCTAGTTAATTCGCCTTCAGCCAGACAAACCACACAATGAACAACACAGAACACAGGCGGCCTCTTTTGACGGTCGCCCTCTGCGCCACACTCCTCTTCACACTCGTCTTCGCCGTCTCTCGCCCGCTGCTTCATTCGAGCGCGCAAGCGCCCGCGCAGCAAACCAAAGAGCGGCCAGCTCCCGTCAAAGAAAAAAGAGAGACGGAGAAGAAGCAGAGCGAAGCGAACGCCAAGCCGCAATCATCGCCTCCGCCCAACGCGACCGCTTCGACAGTTGACGCCTCGCCTGCCGCTGTCGAGTTGGCACGGCAAATAGATAGAGAGATTGATGCGAGCGAGTTTGCCCGTGCGCGCTGGGGCGTCTTCGTCATCAGCCTGCGCGACGGGCGCGTGCTCTACGCGCGAAACTCCGACCAGCCGATTACTCCGGCCTCCAACATGAAAGTCTATACGACGGCCATCGCGCTCGACCTTCTCGGCGCGGACTATCGCTGGCGAACCTCCGTCTATGCTCTCGCCCCGCCGGACTCAAGCGGCGTGATTGCGGGCGACCTCGTGCTCTACGGACGCGGAGCGCCCGACTTCGCTTCCGAAAAAACAAGAGACGCTGCCGCCTCAATGGCCCAACTGGCGGACGAGCTTCGTCGTCGCGGCGTGCGGCGCGTGCGCGGGCGCATCATTGGCGACGAGAGCTATTTTCGCGGCGACCCGCTTGGCGACGGCTGGCTCTGGAACGACGTTCAGTGGTATTTCGGCGCTGAGGTCAGCGCGCTTTCCGTCAACAGTAATGAAGTGACCATCAACATCAGCCCCGCGAGTAAGATGGGCCAAGCGACTAACATCAAGCTCGAACCTGACAGCGACTACGTGCGCATTCGCGATGAAACGAACGTCGTGGAAAGTGGACGACCGGCCACGCTCGGCATTACGCGCGGCCTGTCGGACAACGAAGTGCGCGTGTGGGGAGATTTTCCAGCGGGCAGTCGCGGCCTGAGCGTGCGGCTCTCAGTGCATCGTCCGGCGCTGTGGGCGGCGACGCTCTTTCGCCGGATGCTCGAAGCGCGCGGCATCGTCGTTGAAGGCGAAACGCAAGTTCGAGACGCGCGCACTCAAGCGGAAACAAACGGCTTTAATCCGGCAAGCGCCGTCGAGTTGGCCTCCGTGACGGGCAAAACGCTCGGTGAGATTGCGCGCGCGACTAATAAGGAGAGCCTCAATCTGAGCGCCGAGCTAATCCTGCGCACGCTCGGAAAAGAGCGTGGAGCGACCGCGCCCGACCCTGACCCGAAACGGATGCGCGAGCGCGGAGCCGACCAGGCGGGCCTCGCCGTCATTCGTCGTTGGCTCGAAGAAGCGGGCATCTCGACTGAGAATCTGGCGCTCCACGACGGCTCCGGCCTCTCGCGCCTTGATTTGGTCACGCCCGAGGCGACAGCACGGCTGCTCGCCGGTATTGCGCGGCGTCCCGTGTCCAAAGTTTTCCGCGAATCACTGCCCATCGCCGGGCGCGATGGAACACTCAAATTTCGGCTGCGCTCATCTTCAGCCGCGAGCCGCATCCTCGCCAAAACAGGCACGCTCTCATATATCAACTCTCTGTCCGGCTACGTCACCACCGCCGACGACGAACCCCTTGCCTTTTCAATCATTTGCAATAATGAGACGGGGGAAGCGAGAGCCACGCGCCCGATTGATGCTATCGCTACGCTGCTTGCCGATTACAGCGCACGATAGGCAAGCTTCTCGCCCGTATTTTGTTTTTCTTTGTTTACTATAGACAAATTATGTTGGCCTGTGTAATATAAAGCCACTGCCAGATAAGCTGGCAGTGGCTCTCGCCTCATTTTGGTCTGGCGCGCGCATGTCGGACGCGCAAACGCGCTGTTTGCTCACCTTTTGGCCGTTTTGCGGCAGCATCTATCCATCGCTGAGCGGACAGTCCGCGAATCCTTTTTGAGGTTTAAGCCGAAAAGCATCTTGCCTCGCCCGCACTTGCCCTCAGTTCAAGGGCTGCTCACAAAAACGAATTTCAGGAGCTTGAAGCCTATGTTGAAGCGAATAAACCTAACCCTGACAATGCTGCTGGTCGTGGTGTCCGGCAGTTCGTCTGTCTTTGCGCTGAACAATCTGTCTTTTCCGTCAATCGGAACGAACGTCTCCCTGTTCAACTTAACGCCGGAGACCGACAGAGACAGAGACGGATTGGCTGGCCCCGTGCGCAGGGTGCGCACGGAAACGGCGAAACTCTCGAACAAGGGTGGCAAGCTCGTCGAAGGCCCGCGCGCGGCCCTCGAAACAGCCTCTTACGACGTCAAGGGCAGCAAGACAGAGAATGCTTACTTTCCGGTTTCCGGTTCGGCTTTGACGGGCAAAGAAGTCTATAAGTACGACGACAAGGGCAACATCATCGAGATGACTTTGCAGGATGCCGGCGGCACGCTGCTCAGCAAAGAAATGTACTCCTACGAGTTTGACAACTTCGGCAACTGGACGAAGATGACCACCAGCGTCGCCGTCATCGAAGGCGGCAGGATTAACTTCGAGCCGACGGAAGTTACCTACCGGACA
>CAZEZJ010000043.1:0-5672 GCA_964516695.1 uncultured Blastocatellaceae bacterium | reverse complement strand
CCGCCCTCGCCAACGTTCCTGTGCCGAGCGGTGCAGCTTCCAGTTCTTTAACCGCGCCAAGCGTCGGTGCCGTCAACAACACCGCTGTCAACAAGCCCGCCGCCAGCACGACCGATGCTGCTTTGATGGCATCAGCGCCGCCGTCGGCAACGGGTAACGCCACGATGGTCAAGACCAGCGCGGCAGCGCCCGAGACCAAGGCCAAGACGGAGGCAGAAGCAACTCCCAAACAAATGGTCGTCAAGCCTCCGGTCAAGCCTATCTCCGGCGGCGTGCTCAACGGGAAGGCCACGAACTTGCCCGTTCCCGTCTATCCGCCTACGGCCAGAAACGCACGCGCTTCCGGGCTGGTGACGGTAGAGGTTGTGATTGACGGCTCAGGGAAAGTGATTTCGGCCAAGGCCACCAGCGGTCATGCGCTCTTGCAGCAGGCAGCCGTGCAAGCGGCCCAGCAGGCGCGCTTCACGCCGACGCTGCTCTCAGGCCAGCCGGTGAAAATTTCCGGCGTCATCAACTACAACTTCGCGCTGCAACAATAGCTCTGGCGGCGCAAGCGTGACATCAACCAATAATCTTCGCTTCACAATGTAGAGGGTAAGTATATGGCATTGACTGGACAGCTAAGCGACCTTTCCCTGACGGAACTAATCGAGTTTTTCTGCAACCAGCGGAAGACGGGACGACTCAAGGTCGCCTACACGCCCGCGCCCGGTTTCTTCTACTTTCATAGCGGCGATTTGGTTGACGCTAAAATCGGAGTGCTCAACGGCGTTGACGCCGTCTACTACGCGCTGACGCTGCATAACGCTTCATTTAAGTTTAGCCCATCGTTTACAGCGACGCGGCGCACCATTCACCAGCCTTGGACGCAGGTTGCGCTCGAAGGCTTGCGTCGTCTGGACGAAGGCATCAAGCCGGAAGAGGCTTTCGTTGACGGAGACCTCTCTTACCTCAGCGAGCCGGAATTTGCCGATGACCACGCCGATGACCTCGGAGAAGAACTGGCCCCTGCCATCAAGTCTGCCAAAAAGAGCACGCCCGCCAGCCCGCTCTCGATGACGGTCGAAGGCGCTGCGGCCAAGGGTAAAAGCAAAACGATGGTTTTCGCTGCGTTCGCGGCTGCGGTCGTGCTCATCGTCGCAGCCGCCGGAGTTCCCGCCGGTTGGTACAGCAAGAAAAACGCTCCTGCTCCGGCGGCGCAAACATCACAGCCCGCGCCGCAGGCAGCAGAAACAGCGCAGGCGACAGACGCCAACACGTCAGGCGATTTAGACTCAGGCCAAGCCGAACAGCCCGCGACCGAGACGGCCATGCCCGACAGCAGCGCGAGCGACGCGGCGGCTCTGGCCGCACGCCGCGAGCGTGAAGCCAGAGAGCGCATGAGGCTGGCCGCAGAGAAGGCCAACGCAATAGCCAAAGCTCAGGACGGCGCACCGGCTGTCAATCCGAGCGCGGATGCAGCCAAGAAGCCGGAAGCCGCAAAGCCCGGCCCGAAGATGGTTTCCGTGCAGGTCACATATGACGAAGCGGGTCGCGTGACAGCCGCTTCGGGCGGCGACAGTAACGCCTTGCGCATCGCACGCCAAAAACGTTTTCCGGCTGGCAAAGCCGGCTCGACGACCGTGACGATTCCGATTAATTAAAGCATTTCACGGCTGGCGTGATTGATGAGAGCGCGGCTCTCCGAGCGCCAGGAGGGAAACGAATGAGCAAGCCTTTCCTCGGTTTCGCGCTTCTTTTCTCCGTCTTCATTTTGTGGTTGAACCTGACGGCAGCGAAGACGAACCCCGTCATCATCCTTCTCTGGCTGGCAATCGGAGGATTTTCGGCCTACAAGCTGTTGAAGCATTCTTCGCGCGCTTCCTGAGCGAACAACTCCCCGCTGCTTTAGAGCGCACACTTTAAAAAAAGCAATCGGCTTTATCTCCCCAAGGCGGCGGCCTCTTCAAAAAGGGGCCGTCGCTTTTTATTCTTCAGAGATGCCGGCTAAGCCGAGCATGACGAGCAGCGCGCGTTTGAGACCGACTTCACGACCGCGCGGGTCAAACCACTCTTGCAACGTGTGTGAATTGCCGGATGCGCCGCCCGTGCCGAGCGTGATGGCGGGAATCTTTAGCGCGATGGCGATGTTGGAATCGGTCGAGGAACGGTCTAGGCGCGGGCGATAGCCGAAGCAGCGCGTGGCCTCTTCGGCAATGCGAACGATTGAGGCGTCAGCCGGCGTTTCGCCGCTAGGCCGTTCACCGATTAGTTTGAGGTCAAGTTCGAGCGGCGGGTCTCCGGGGCGGCGCACGGCGTTTTCGTCATCGGCGGCTTCGCGCACAGCGCGCCTGAAGAAAGCATCCAGCCGTTGCAATTCTTCGGCTGAGGCCGAACGCAAGTCAACATCCATTGCGGCCTCGCGCGGAATAACGTTGATGCCCTCGCCGCCTTCGATGCGTCCGACGTTGAAGGTCGTGCGCGGGTTGGCGGGCGCAGGGTAGGAACTCAGGCGCGCGATGGCGCGGCCCAGCGCGTGGACCGGATTGACTACTCCGAAATCGCCCCAAGAGTGTCCGCCAGCGCCTCTCAGCCGCACGCGATAACGATGCGAGCCGAGCGCAGCATGTGTAATCCGCTCCACGCCCGGCCCGTCGAAACTGATAAACGCATCGACGCGACCCGCCCATTCTCCCTGCGTCAAAAGATAACGCGCCCCGCGCAAATTGCCCTCGCCTTCCTCACCGACTGTGCCAACGAAGAGAAGCGACCCTTCCGTTTGAATGCGATAGTTTTCCAGCGCGCGGAGCAGCGCGACGAGCGCCACCAGCCCGCAGCCGTCATCTGCGATGCCCGGCGCAAGCAATCTCTGCTGCTCGCGGCGGACTGTAAAATCGGTGCCCGCGGGAAAGACCGTATCGAGATGGGCGCTGACGACGACGAGCGGCGAAAGCTCTCGCCCTCTGCGCAGAGCGACGCAGTTTCCCTCCCCATCCAACTCGGCCTCGCTCAAACCCAGAGCGCGAAATCTGGCGGCCAAGAAAGCAGCCCGCTCCGCCTCGCCGAAAGGCGGTGCCGGAATAGAACAAATCCTCGCCTGCTCCTCAGTAATCTCCGCTGCCTGTGCTTCAAAAAATCGCAACGCCTCGCGCACGCGCGCAGACTGAAGTAGCTCCTTGATGATTTGCTCAGGGGCGAGCGTGAGAGGGAATTCAATCATTGATTCATTGATTCATTGATTCATTGAACAAATGAGTTAATGAATCAATGACTAAATTATATCAGTTGCTTGACTTCGTCTTCTTCGAGCACGGCGGCAGATTGCTTGGCGTGTTCGTAGATGCGTGCGACGCGTTCGGGGCTGGCTTCGAGGCCGCGCGATTCGAGCCAGTAGATGACGTTTGACTTGCCGCTCATCGGGCCGATTTCTATTTTTTGTTGCAAGCCGAAGAGTCCGGCGGGGACGCCCGAATAGACCAGGTCGGCCAGGCCGGGGTCGCCTTTCTTGTAGCTCTTGATGACGGCTGCGGCGTGGACGCCGGTGGCGGTGCGAAAGGCGTCGCGCCCGAAGACAGGGTAGTTGTAGGGAATCGTCCAACCACAGGCGGAAGAGGCGACTTCGCAGTAGTCGCGCAGGCGCGACAGGTCGTTGTCAATCCAACCCATCAACTTCAGATTGACGAGCAGTTGGTCCATCGGCGTATTGCCGACGCGCTCGCCGACGCCTAGAGCCGAGCCGTGCACTTGGTCCGCGCCGCCTTCAATCGCGGCGATGGAATTGATAACGCCAAGGCCGCGGTCTTGATGCCCGTGCCAATCGAGCCTGACGGGTTCATTCTGCTCTTCGATAATACTCTTGACAAAACTCACGACGGCGCGCGCTCCATCCGGCGTCGAATGGCCCACCGTATCGCAGACGCAGACGGCGCGTGCGCCAGAGCGAATGGCCGCGGTGTAGAGGGCGCGGATGGTTTCCGGGTCGGCGCGCGTTGTGTCCTCCGTCACATACATCACGGGCAAGCCTTCCTTGACGGCGAAGGTGACGGCCTCTTCCGTTATTTTCAAGAGCTTGTCGAGCGTCCAATCTTCGGCATAGAAGCGGACGGGCGAGGAACCGATGAAGGTGCAGGCTTCGATGGCAATCCCGGCGCGCTGCGAAATTTCTGCGATGGGTTTGATGTCCGCGGCGTGTGTGCGCGCGGCGCAGTTGGGGCGAATCTTCAAACGCTGGTCGGCGATTTCGCGGGCCAGCCGCTCGACGCCCGCTGCGTGTGTGCCGCCAGCGCCGGGCAAGCCTATGTCAGCCGTGTCAATGCCAAGCGCATCCATCGCGTGCAGCAGTTCTATCTTCTTCTCGACCGGCGGCTCGCAGACGCTCGGCGATTGCAGCCCGTCGCGCAGCGTTTCATCATCAAAACCGATGTGGCGACCAGGCGCTGCCTGCGACGGCGCGACCGTGTTCCAATCGTAAACCAATTCCTCAATCGGCACTTCGACACCTCTTAAATAAATCAAGCCTTCCGACTTTTCGATTGAATTTGATTACAGCAAGCGCCGTCAGTAATGTCAAGGCGACTGTACCGCGCGCGCTTTGACGCCTGAGGCCACACTGTTATAGCCTCTCAAGCGCCGCAGTCGAGCGCCCTTCCGTGCCGAACATTTCGGGCCAACGAGCCAGAGACGGGCGACCAGCAGAGGGTCACATTCTCGTCGCCTTAAAGACGCTCGCTCGCGTCATGCGCGCACGCAAATCTATTGGTTATTAAAGGAAACTCTCAGATGGAAGAACTGACCGCACAGGGCAACGACGAGCACATGAACCACTTGCGCACCACGCCCGGCTGGATTGAAGTCATCGCGGGTTCGATGTTTTCCGGCAAGTCGGAAGAGTTGATTCGCCGCCTGCGCCGCGCTCGCATCGCGCGCCAGAAGGTACAGGTGTTCAAGCCGAAGATTGACGTGCGCTATTCGCAAGACCACATCGTCTCACACTCCGAGATGCGCCACGAGTCCGCCGCGGTCGAGACGGCGCGCGAGCTGCTCGCAAAGGTTGAGAAGGGCACAGAGGTTGTCGGCATTGACGAGGGACAGTTTTTCGACAACGACCTGGTCGCCGTGGCAAACGAGTTGGCCCACAGGGGCGTGCGCGTCATCATCGCCGGACTGGACCAGGACTACACGGGCAAACCCTTCGAGCCAATGCCGCAACTCCTAGCCATCGCTGAATACATCACCAAGACACACGCCATCTGCGTCCGCTGCGGCCAGCCCGCCAACTACTCGCAGCGCACCTTCGACTCCGAAGAACGCGTCGCCGTCGGCGCAGGCGGCATGTACGAAGCGCGCTGCCGCCGCTGCTTCGTCCCCCATGCAGACGCGCCGACTTCCTACATCACGGAGGCGGCTGACTGAAAAGTTAATAAAAGCGGATGGACGGGCGCACGTTTTTTAACGCGGGCGGCGGCTTTGATTCCAGCAAGAGAACTCTGTTGAAGAAAGAAGTGGGTTGAGCTTGTGGGCTAAACCCACTTCTTTGTGCTTTCGTCTGCCGGTTTGTCAGCGCACTAAGGCTGAAGGTACAGGCGTGTCTCCGGCAGCGCCGAAGGTTTGCACGTTGACGATGCCCGTGGAACTGCGGATGACATACCAGTTGTTTTCAGCGGGACGGAAGAGGGCGGCATCCCAACGGGCGT
>CAZEZJ010000042.1:0-20896 GCA_964516695.1 uncultured Blastocatellaceae bacterium | reverse complement strand
AATCAGGAAGCTGCGATGCTGCGTGTGACGAAACCGATTCAAGACACGCGCGAGTTTCAGAGCGTTCAGGCGCGCCTCAACGGCCAACCGCGCGCTCGTTCGATGGAAGAGATTGCGCGCAGCGGCCAGCGCTATCCGCCCGGTCGCGGCTCAACTTACCCGGAAGGCGGCACGGTCTCAAACCGCGTCGCGTATCCTTCAGGGCGTTATCGCAGCTACACCGAAGGCAACTTTCTGAGCATCAGCGTGCCCGATAATTGGCGGCGACTGGGCGATAACAACTCCGTGTGGTTTGCTCCCGATGGCGCTTTCGGTCAGGTGCAGGGACAAAACGTTTTCACGCATGGTGTTTCAATCGGCGTCTCGCGCGCCTACGGCAACAACCTGCAACAGGCATCCGATGCTTTCATCAACGACCTGGCGCAAGGCAACACCAATCTGCGCCAGCAGAGCCGCTACCAGAGCGGCAACATTTCGGGGCGCAGGGCGCTGGCGATGACGCTTTCAAACGTCAACGAGGCGACCGGACAAGCGGAAATCGTCACGGTCTACACCGTGCTGCTGCGCAACGGCGAACTGTTCCACATGATTGCCGTCGCGCCGCAGAACGAGTTTAATAACTACCAAGGAGTCTTCAACAGCGTCTTGCGTTCGCTTCGGCTTAACGACTAACAAGGCCGGCTCGGAAACGCAAGTTTCTCTAAACATGAAAGGCACGCTCTCAATAGAGCGTGCCTTTCATCTTTTCATCTCGTCGCTGAAGTCTTAACCGAAAAGCGGCATCTTCGCGCCACACTCTGGACAGAACTTGGTCGCGTTTTCCGGCTCATGGCCGCAGCCCTTGCAAGCCACGCGCGGAGGCTTGGTCGGTGTGCCGCATTCGGGGCAGAACTTGGCCTTGCCCACCTGCGCGCCGCATGACGTACACGCGGGCGAGGTTGCTTGAGCCTGCGGCGCAGGAGGCTGCGGGGCTTTTAGGTGCGCGTCGGCGCTCATATCAATCTTGGAGACGTAGTCTGTCTGGCGTGCTTTCTCGTGGAGTTGTTCGCTGGCGGCCGCGGCTTTGGCTTGCGCGTGCGAGGAGGCTAGCTCTTCCTGAAAATCCGGCGCGCATTCTTCGCATTGTCCGGCCTGCGCGTTCCAGCAGACTTCTGGACAGACCCAACGCCCGCAACGCGAGCATTGATGAAAATGTTCCTTGCCTTCCTGGACGGCCTTTTCTAAGGCGCTGTCGTGGGCCTTGCCGCCCACCGCCCGCTGCACTTCATAGGCGGAATTACCGGCTGAACCGGCCCAGCCGCCAAACAAACTTCCCGCCGCGCGCAGCAGCGAGCCAGCCGTCCCGATGGTTGAAGCCTGAAAGCGCGACATGAAACCGTTGCCGCATTTGTCGCAGTGAAACTTGAATTGATAACCTCTATCCGTTGATAAGTCTTCATAATTACGAACAAACTGTATCATTGCCTTCCTCCTAAAAACAGTGATGAGTGATGAGTAATGAGTGATGAGTTAAAACCCCTTGCCTCCCACGCTAAAAAGATAGCATTACAGCTTTCCGCTTGTCATCCGATACTTTTCACTCAATATCCATCGCTGATTAATCATTCCTTGGCACGCATCATCACGTTATTTCTTTCTCTCACTCATCACTCATCACTCATCACTCATCACTATTTTTAGCCTCCTGCCAGAGAGCTTCCATCTCGTTGAGCGTTGCGGCTTCCGGCGCGCGCCCGCGCGCTTTGAGGCTGCTTTCGATGAAGCGAAAGCGGCGACGGAATTTGCGATTGGTCGCTTTGAGGGCTGTTTCCGGCTCGATTCTGAGATGGCGCGCGATGTTGGTGACGGCAAACAACAAATCGCCCAACTCTTCGCGCACCTCTGCCGAGCCGTCATCTTCCGCGCGGGCAGACTGCTGGCTGATGGCGGCGCGCAATTCGTCAATCTCTTCATGGAGCTTGGCGAAGATGTCATCCAAGTGTTGCCAGTCAAAGCCGACGCGTGCGGCCTTCGTGCTTAGTTGGTGGGCTTCCATCAGGGCGGGCGCTCTGGATGAAACGCCGTCGAGCAGCGATTCGTCGCCGGTCTCGGTTTGCTTTCCGGCGAGCCGTTTCTCCTCCGCCTTAATCGCTTCCCAGTTACGCAGAACTTCCGTCGCGTCTTCGGCCTGCACGGTGCCGAAGACGTGTGGATGACGACGCACCATCTTGGCATGAATCGCGCCGGTCACGTCGTCAATCGTAAACTCTTCGCGCTCACTGGCGACCTGCGCGTAGAAGACGATTTGAAAAAGCAGGTCGCCCAGTTCGTCGCGCAACTCAAGGGGCCGCCCCTCGCGCGCCGCTTCGACCGCTTCGAAAGCCTCATAAGCTTCTTCGAGCAGCATGGGCGCAAGCGTCTCAAAGGTTTGCTCTCTGTCCCAAGGGCAGCCCTCGGGCGAACGCAGGCGCGCCATGAGCGCGACCAAATCGGAAAATGTAGCGGGCATGATTGTTAGTCCGAAAGTTAGAAAGTTTGATGTCCAAAGTTAGAAGTCAGAAAGTCAGCGTGTGAAGTCTAAAGCTTACGGGCCGCATCTTCCAAGTCAAGTCTCTACGGTCTTTCGGGTTTAGACTTTAATTCGTTGATGGCAGGGGTGAAGCTGAAAAGCGGCGGCGGCACTTCTGAAATGCCCAGGAAAATCTGTGAGGCGAACTTGTGAAGGCGCTCGCCAAAGTGAAGTTAAACGTGGCCGCTGTTGTTAAGGACCTTGGAAAAAACTACTGAAGCTTCAGCCGGAAGACTTTATATGGCGGCGTTCGCTTGTCTACGTCCTCATTGAAGGCCGGCATTAAATGAAACTGCGCCGCCGTGAAGAGCAGGTCTCCATCGCGGCTCATCGTGATGGTGTCGGGCCACAGAAAATCGGTCGCCCGGGCCAAGACCTCAATTCGACCGTCGGGGCGCAGCACCTTAATCGCATTCCATTCGAGCGATGTCAGGTAGAGGTTTCCTTGCGCATCAAACTCAAGGCCGTCCGTCGGCTCCGTCACCGCCACGCTCTCGACTAGGTTTCCGAGCGCCTCGGGTGACAGCGACTCGTCGAGCAGCGCGCTGATGGGCACGCGGTAAAGTGTCCGACCGACGAGAGCCTTGTAATAAACGTGCTCGCGCTTCGGGTCGATGGCGATGCCGTCGGAGTGAACCTGAGGCGTCGTGTTATCGGCGCTAAACTTCCAAGGGCGACCGCCGATGACTGGCTCAACATCCGGCTCGGCCTTCGTCGAGGCGTGATTTTCGAGCAGTCGGCGCGCCTTTCCGGTCTCTAGGTTGAGGACGACGATAGCACCGATGCCCGAATCGCTGATGAACGCGCATCCGTGTGCGAACCGCACGTCGTTCAGATAAGACTTCTCCGGCGCGCTCTCGTCATCGAAGTGATAGACGCGCTCGACCTCGTTCGTCGCGAGGTTCACTTTGAGCAGCTTCGCGCCGCCCTGAACGACCCCCTGAAAGTTAGGAGATGCCGGGTCCAAAATCCAGAGAGCATCCTCCTCATCAACGAAGACGCTTTGCACACAGACGAAATGGCCCTTGGCCGATTCTCCCGGTGTTTGGTCCCAGGCGTTGAGGGCCTCGTTCGGATAAGGCACGAGCGAGCCGTCCGCGGCGACCTCCGCGACCGAGGGCGTCGGCTCATCAACCCACCTGGGGAAGTTGACGAAGATGCGGTCGGCCTTTGAAATGGTGACGCCTGCGATCTGCTTCGGCGTGCGCGCGGCGATGTCGTAGTAGCCTTCGCCTCTCAGCCATTGAAGCAAGCCCTGCGGATTGTCCATAACCGCTTTGGGGTCAAACATGGGCCAGATATAGGCGAGTCCTTCGCCGTCGAGCCGGAAGAAGTTGTGCAGCGTATATTGAACGCCCTTGGTAGTCGTCATCTGCCAGACCCCGCTCGCGGTCGGAAAGTCAACGGCGGTTGAAAGGATGTTCACGGCTGTCACACGGGTCGCCACACCGCTCAAGAATCTGACAACCTCTTCACGTCCGTCCATGGTGATGCCGCTGATTGGGCTGAGAAATTTAATCTGCGAAGAAAACTGCACCTCGGAAAAATCGCCCGTCCTGAAAGACCGGAAGTAGGTCTCGATGATGCCGCGATAAGTTTCTTTATCCAATTGTTGAGCGCTCATGGCAAGTCTCCTTCCGCTTCGCTGTGGTCAGATTGTGAGGGCGCGATAATATCCCTTCACGCCGCGCGCCGCAAGCACTTTAGCGCAATCGTCCACCTTCTTCGTTGCCATGCGGCCGAAAACCAAGCTGAACCAAAGGGGCGACGACTTCTGAAGCTGACTTAAGATGGTAAGTCGCATTTCGCGACATTAAATGTGTCAAGGTTCAACCGAGAGTTTGGGCTAACGTTGCGAGGCCGCGCAGTGAGGTGCTACCATCCTTAGCAACGGTCAACAAAATCTTGAGATGAAGGAAAGGGACGCGCATGGGTTGCACGCGAGTGTGTCTGTCAAGGCCGCGTCCTGTAGAGCGATACGATGAGTGAAGAACAATCGGGCTTCAAAGTCACAGACCGCCGCCTTTTCAATCCTGACGGAACGCCGCGTGAAGGGATGCAGCAGGAGGAAGCAGCCGCGCAGACGCCGACAGCCGCGCCAGCAGAGGCCGCGACGACTGAGCCAACTTCGCCGCCTCCAACACAGAAGGACGAGCCTGCCGCTGCCGCATCTTCTGCGGCACAGCCGGACGCGACATCCGAGGCTGCGAGCAACGCCACAGCCGATTCTGCGCGCGGCGCTTCTGCTCTCAGCGAACCGGACGAGCTGCCCGAAGAAGCGTATGATGAGGGCGACATCCCTGGTGCTAGCGACCCCGCGAGCTTTGTCAACTTCCTGATGTCCATCGCCTCAAACGCGGCGGCTTCGCTTGGCATGATGGAGCATCCTGTGACGGGCGAGCGCGGCGTTGATTTGGCGCTCGGCAAACATTGGATTGACGTGCTCGGCATGTTGCAGGAAAAGACGCGCGGCAATCTCTCCGAGCGCGAGCAGCAAATCTTCACGGGCCTGCTCGCAGACCTGCGTATGCAGTTTGTCTCGCTGACACGCGCTTCGACGCCCAAACGGCCCGGCGGCTTCACCGGCAGCGACATTCTCGGAGGGAAATAAACGGTTTTCAGTCGCCGGTTTTCAGCCACTATGTTCTGCAACTGAAAACTCTAAGACCGAAAACTGTAGACGGCGATGAAACTGACTTTCCTCGGCACGGGCACTTCGACGGGCGTGCCGTCCATCGGCTGCGAATGTGAGACGTGCGTTTCCGACGACTTGCGCGACAAGCGCCTGCGTGTCTCCATCCTCATAGAGCACGGCGGGCAGACAATTCTCGTTGATACCTCCTCGGATTTTCGACAGCAGGCGCTCCGGCAAAAAATCAAATGGCTCGACGCCGTGCTGATTACGCATTGTCATGCCGACCACGTCTTCGGCTTAGACGACATTCGCCCGCTCAACTTTCGTCATGGTGCGCTCGGAATTTATGCCAACGAGCGCGCGTGGAAAGACCTGCGGCGTATTTTTCAGTATGTCTTCGAGCCGGTCTATGTCGGCGGCGGGCTGCCGCAGATTGTGCCCCACACGGTTGTTAACGGCGCGCCCTTTTGCATCGGCCGTGAGTTGCAGGTCACACCGCTCGAAGTCATACACGGTCGCTTGCCCGTCATCGCTTATCGCTTTAATGATTTCGCCTACGCCACGGATTTAAACGAAATACCGCCACCGACACTTGATGGCTTGCGCGACCTAGACGTGCTGGTGCTCGATTGCCTGCGTTTCACAAAGCACCCGACTCATCTCTGGCTCGAACGCGCTCTCGAATACATCTCCGAACTCAAACCGCGCCGCGCCTATCTGACGCACATCGCGCACGATGTCAAACACGCGCGCGACAGTGTGCGCCTGCCCGCGGGCGTAGAGTTTGCTTACGACAATTTAGTGATAAGTGATGGGTGATAGGTAATAGGAAAATAGCCTCTTTCTTTATTCTTATCATCTATCACCCATCACTTATCACTCTTCTTATGAGACTATTTCACGGCATTGAGAATGCGCGGATTGCGCGCCCGACCGTGTTGACGTTGGGCGTGTTTGACGGGCTGCATTTGGGTCATCAGTTGGTGATGCAGACGGTGTTGGAGCGGGCGCGTGCGGCGGGCGCTGTGCCAACCGTAATTACGTTTGACCCCCACCCGCGCGCCGTGCTGCATCCTGAAAGTGCGCCGCCGCTGCTGCAAACTTTCGACCAGAAGATTGAAGCCTTCGGTGTGCTGGGCATCGAGCAGGTGATTGTGATTCGTTTTAATCGTGCGTTCGCGGAGATTGAGGCGGAAGATTTCCTGCGCGATGTGGTGGGCGAGCGCCTTCAGGCGAGGGAAGTTTATCTGGGGCGCGGGTTTGCTTTCGGGCGCGGCCGGAGGGGGAATATAGAGTTGTTGAAGGAGGTGAGCGAGCAGCTTGGCTTTCATGCCGAGGAAGTGCCGGAGGTGCGTCTGCGCGGGCAGCGCATCAGTTCGAGCGCGATTCGCAAGCTGCTGGCCGAAGGTCGTGTCAATCAGGCGCGGCGGATGCTGGGGCGGCCTTACGGCGTCGAGGGACGCGTCGTGCACGGGCAAGAGCGAGGCCGCACGATAGGTTTTCCGACAGCCAACCTGCGCCCGCAGAATCGCGTCATACCTCGCAACGGTGTTTACGTGACGGCCACGCTAATTGAAGGCGTTTGGCGCAGAAGCGTGACCAACGTTGGCACGCGACCGACCTTTGAACACGACGCGGAAGCAGCGGTCGAAACATACGTGCTGAATTGGTCCGGTGATTTATACGGCGACGTGGTGCGCGTGCGTTTCCTGCACCGGCTGCGTGATGAGCAAAGGTTTGCGTCAGTGGAAGAATTGAAAAGGCAGATTGAGTTTGACCGCCAGCGCGCCGAAAGCTATTTCGAGCGCGGCGGCGTGCGCCGGATGTTAACGATAGTCTGAAGTCTAAAAAAGGTCCAACGTCCAGAGTCGCCAGCCTTAGTTTCCGACTGTGGGCCTTGGACTTTAGATTTTGGACATTGGACATACATGTTATTGCGACAGGTTTGAGCTATTATCACAGACGAGATGGCGGCAACTGAGAACAAAGAGGCTTTGGCTCTCCGCGCGGGCGGCGCAGCCGGTAACAACGGGCAGCAGCGGGCAAACGGCAACCGCCAATCGTCTGCTGCTGCGCTTGTGCCTGCGCGCAGCGTAGACGCGAGCAAGGGGCCGGGAAGGTTAAAGCTCAAGGGCGCGGCAGCAGTCGAGAGTATTAAAGAGGATGAGACATTAAAGGGGCATGGGCTTCGCGGGTGGCTTCGCGTCTGGAACATCGGGCGTGTGCTCGGGTTGCTTTCGTTCTATCTCTACCTGGATAGCTACGACATTCGCGCCAATTTCAACGCGCGGATGGCTGCGCGCAGGCGCGAGGCGGCGCGCGCAGAGGGGCGTCGCGCGCTCTTTCAGGAATGGAGTCGTGATGTTGACCGTCGCGTGCTGGACCGCTTGATTCGCATGGTGCGGTTCATGGTTTTTCGGGGCGCGCAGGGCAGTGTGAAGAAGGAAGCGCGGCTCGAAGAACAGGCCGTGTGGCTCAAAGATAATTTAATCGGGCTGGGGCCGACGTTCATTAAAATCGGGCAGGCGCTTGGCACGCGCGGCGATTTGTTGCCGCTGCCTTACATTAAGCAACTGGCGGTCTTGCAAGACCAAGTGCCGCCCTTTCCGACCACGGAAGCTTACGCGCGCATCGAAACGGAGTTGGGCCGAAGCCTCACAGAGGCTTACGCGGAGATTGACGCCGAGCCGGTGGCCGCCGCCTCTTTGGGCCAAGTCTATCGCGCGCGCCTGCATTCGGGCGAGGAGGTGGCCGTCAAAGTCCAGCGTCCTCAGTTGGCCGAGCAGATTAGCTTCGACATCAGCATTCTGCACAAGCTGGTGCGCCTCGTTAATCGCTACTTTCCGCAGGCGAACGAGAACGCAGACTGGGAGGGGATGCTGCATGAGTTTAGCGTGACTGTCTTTGAAGAGATGGACTACGTGCAGGAGGGACGCAACGCCGACCGCTTTCGCGAAAACTTCAAGGACTGGCGCGCCATTCGCGTGCCCATCATCTATTGGTCGCACACAACGCGCCACGTCCTGACGATGGAGTTCATACGCGGTACGAAGGTCGTTGACATAGAGGCTTTGAAGGCGCGCCGCATCTCGCCCGTCAAGGTCAACCGCCTGCTCGTGCGCACTTATTTGAAGCAGCTTCTGGAAGATGGTTTTTTTCATGCCGACCCGCACCCGGGCAATCTGCTGGTGATGGACAGCGGGCGGCTCGCCTTCTTCGATTTCGGGATGACGGGCAAGATTACGCAGCAGTTGCAATCGCAGATGATTGACGCTTTCTTCCACGTCATCGAACGCGACGTTCACGGGCTGGCGCAAGACCTTATCAATCTTAATTTCCTTAAACCCGGCGTTGACCCTGAGACCGTGCGCCCCGTCGTCGAAGGACTTTTCGAGCACTATATCAATTTGAAATTGGGTGAGGTCAACTTCAAAGAGTTGACGTATGAACTGGCCGAAGTGATGTACGAATACCCTTTTCGCCTGCCGTCGAATTTCACCTACGTCATGCGCGCGCTGATGACGCTCGAAGGCATCGGCATCGTCACAGACCCGGAGTTTAGCTTCTTCGACACGGCGAAGCCCTACGCCAAAGAGTTTATGCTCAAACGCGAGGGCCGACAGTTTCGCAAGCTCATCGTTGATAAGTTTATGGGACGCGACCGCGATGGTGGCCGCATCGAGTGGAGCAAGATGTGGAAGCTGGCGAAGATGGCGGCGAAGTCTTATTTCGATAAATGACGACTGCGCGCCTTACTTTAACGAAAGTTAGGACGACAGCCAGCAATTGTAGACAGGTCAAGAATAGAACAAAGCGCAGCCCGCGCGAAAGACATGAAAGAGAAGCTCTCTTCACGTGTCTTTCGCGCGGGCTGCCATAGTTTGAACCTGTTGCCGTCGCTGTTAGACGGGCTTGATGCTGCTAGCGAATTTTTGATACTCGCCCTGATGTTTTTCCCAAACGCCGGGCGCGGCGAAGGTGAGCACGATGACGGGCTTCTTGGCTTTGATGATGTCAACGGCCCACTGAATTTGGTTGCCTTCGACGACACCCGTGCCTGACTGGCTGAAGGTGGGCATCCCGCCGACAGTTGTTTCGCGCGGCTCGCCGCCCGGTTTCACGTTCGTGATTGTCTTGCCCAATTCCTTGTCGAGTTCCTCAACCGCTTGGTCGAAATTATCTTCCGCCGGAACCCAGAGCACGATGCTCAGCGAGCTGTCCTGTGTGGAGAGCGTCATCTGCTCGCCGTTCGGCTCGGCCTTCCATCCGGCGGGCACCTCAAACTGGATGCCGCCTTCGGCGTGCGTGTAGATGTTTGCGCCCGACGGCGAGGTGGCGGTCTGTTGGGCAGGCGCGCCCGTGTTGGCGTTGGCTGGTTTGGCTGTCGAGTTGGTGTTAGTAGTGGTCGTTGTGTTGGTCGTAGTCTTAGTGTTTGCGTTGGCGTTCGCGTTGGCATTGCTGTTGGCGTTGGTGTTCGTCGCCTCTTTGCTACAGGCGAGCAAGAGTTGGCTGGCGAGAGCGATTGCAAGGATAGCTTTGGCTGCTTTCATATCTTAGTCCTCCGGGGAAGTGTTGGTTAAACTACAAAAGGGCTGCGGCTCGTTACAGACGGCGCGCAGCAGGAGAACGATGGGAAAAGCGGAGCGCGACGAAACGAGCAAACGGCGCGTCATCATACTCGCAAGCGTGCTTTTTGCCAATCGCTTTACGCCGGCCGAGAAAAAGAGAGCGGCCGCCCTGTTTGGATTCAGGGCAGCCGCTTCTTTAACGACGCGGAGCTTGGCTTACTTGACGGTAGCCTTCGAGCCGTTTTCGCCCGGCAAGTTCAGGCGGTCTTTGAAGAGGTTGAGCAAGAGCAACGTGCCGATGCCGCCGCCGCCGCCGTCGCCAGCGCCACCCGAAGCCATCACGTCGGGCGTGATGCGCACGTTTTTCTCACCGATGACCTTCAGGGTTTCGACGATAGCGACGCCCTGCGCGCCGAGCGCGTTGACCTGCTCGCGATAGGCAACGCCCTGCGCTTCACCCATTAGTCTGACCTTCTCGGCTTCAGCTTTACCCGTGGCGAGAATGTAGTGGGCTTCGCCTTCGGCTTCCGCTTTCCGCTGTTCGGAGCGTTTGCCCGCGATGTCAACGCCGACGGTCGCCGCCATCAGGTCTTTCTGGTTATCGGCTTGCGCGCTGATTCTAGCCAGTTGGATGCGCTTCTCTTCGGCCTCGCGTTGCGCGTCGTACATGTTCTGGCGCTGCTCGGCGAGAATCTTCTCGGTCTGCGTCTTCATCAACTCCGCCGGAAGATGTATGTGGCAGATGAGCACGTTGACCACGTCAACGTGATACTTCAAAAGATGCGCGCGAACCCTTGCTTCGGCGCGCTCCTGCTCCTCGTGGCGATTCTGCAAGTAGGCCATTGCGGATGATTCGGAAGCCTGATTGCGGAAGATGGAGTCAATCAGCGGGTGCATCACGTTCTGGATGAGCTTATCAATCGAGCCGATTTTAGCGACCATGAAGGGCGCATCCTCCGGCTTGACGCGGAAGACGACGCGCACTTCCAACTGCATCGTGAAGCCGTCCTTCGAGATGACCTCAAACGGATTGAACGATTGATTGACTTCGCCCGCCGTCCATTCGACCGTCTGGTTCGTCGTCGGGATGACGATGGGTGTAATGGCGAGCGTGTTGACGTAGTAGCGACCGGGGCCGACGACCGTTTCCTGGATGCCGCGATAGCCTTCCGGCACAACGTAGGCTTCGTGTGCGCCTTCGTCAAGGCGCCGGTCTGCCGGGTCGCCGGACATCAGGTCTTCCTGAATCTCCGTGACGTTACGGTTTTCGTCCGAAAGCTTGTCGAGACGCGCGGCGGCTTGCTCGACGTGCTCCTGCTCTTCGCGCTCCATACGTTCGCGCACCTTCGCCGCCATCGAACGACGCACTTCCTCGCCCGGGTCTTTGCCGATGTTGGAAACAATCACCGCGACCTCGCCCGGTTTCACTTCCTTCGCCGTCTCGGGAATCACTTTGAAGACGAGCGGGTTGATGTAGTAAGTGCCGGGGAGAAGGATGTCCTTCTGCGGGCCGCGCTGGCCGCCGCCGGTGATAAACTCGTTGCAGTCCTGAAAATTGTCGTGGCCTTGAACGGGCGTGGCCACATAGTCGCGCGGGTCAAGCGGCGCGCCGTCTAAGGCTTCGACCAAGCCGATGACGTTCTCGTCAATCACTGTCGCGTCAAACAAGCGCACGGTGAAGAGGCCCGGCTTGATTGAGTTGTTGTTGTCAACATCAACAGAGTTAGTGAGGATGCGGTAAGTGCCGGGCGTTAGGATTTCGACCTGCGGTCCTTTCTGCCCGCCGGAACTGATGAACAACTCCGCGTTCTGAAAGTTGATGTGGCCCTCGATGGCTTTACCGTGGAGACGGCCCGCGTCGAGCGGCGCGCCGTCGGCTGCCGTCACGACGCCCACCTTGCCCGGCGGCACGACGGTCGCCTTCGTTATCGAAACGCGAAACAGGTAAGGGTGAATCGGCCACAAGCCCGGCGGCAGCGTGCGCAGTTGGATGCCCTTGACGCCGCCTTGCTTGATGAAAGCAATCGGGTCTTGGAAATTGTTGTGCGCGTTTTGCGCGCGGTCGGGCGCGAAGATTCTGCCCGGCGGCATCGGCTCGCCGTCAACCGCCTCGATGATGCCCATCTCGTCTGCGCCGACTTCAATCAAAGGCACTTTATGCACGACGCGCTCAAACGGATACTTGATGAGATGCAGGCCCGGCTTTAAGACATCGGCCTGAATGCCGACTTCGCCTTCCGTGGCGACGACACGGCCTGGAGGCATCTTGCGGCCAAAGTAGCGCCGCTCTTTAATGGCAATCTCTTTCGCGCCGACGTTGACGAGAATGCGGCTCAAGATGATGAGCAGCACAATCAGCAAAATCGCGCCAACGATAATGTAGGGAATCCAAGACGTAATGTCTGTGTTGTTCATGGTAGTCCTCAAAGAAGGGGAATCGTGAATCTTAAAGGGCGACACGAAAACGCGCTGTGGTCACTTTGACGAATCACGATTGGAAGTCGTTAGTTGTTGCCGCCAGTTGGCGGCGCAGACGCGCTAGCGTTTGTTTTAGAGAAAAGCCCGCGCCGGAGTTTCTGCTCTCGGCGGGCAAGAGCCAGTATTCACTTTCGACGAGCTGGCGCAACTCGGCAGCCGTGAGCGCCGTCACGCGCCCGTCGCGCCAATATTGAACAGTTGTTTCCACGGCCTGCTGGTAAAGAAGCGCATCGCCTGAGAGCGCGGCGACGTGCAGCATCTTCGCCGTCGTATTGCGGTCGGGCGAGCGCTTCCAGCTTTCGATAAACTTTGCTGCCAGCCCTCGATTAACGCGCAAGCCGTCATGTCTGGCAATGTAGGAGACGAGCGCGAGCAAGCTTTGGTCGGAGTTTGCCTGTTCAGTCAAAGCGTCGAGCGCTTCGTCGTAGAGGCCGGTGTCGGCCGTCTCTCTCGCTTCGTCCAAAACCTTTTTGTCGCCTTCGGCGGCGCGGGCCAGCAGCCTCGCGCGATGCGCCGAACGGCGCTCCTCTTCCTCTGCGGCCAAGAGGGCTGCTTCTTCCGCCGGACTGATTTGACCGAAGAGGCCGCCCGCGCGCGGCGGCGGCAAAACGCGTTGCGCGTCTGCGGTAGACGAACTGCGTTGCCACCAATAAATAGCGTAGGAGATTGCAGCGAATAGGAGAAACGAGGTGACGAGAACAGTGACCATTTGGCCGCGAGACGCCTGCGCGATGGCTTTCCTCTGGGGTACGCGCTTCTGCCGGGCGTCTATCCGTCATCATTATACGCCTGAGCGCCCCCAAATGTTCAAGCCCGCGCAAGCGCCGCGGCCAGCCCGCGTTGCTCTCTCCTTTTAGCTCACGCTGTATCAGAACGCGTAGCAAATAACGCCGTCGCAGCCGCCGTAGCAATCCGCCGGGCAATCGGAATTTTTGCTGCATGAAATGGCGGAGCAATTAGATTTCTGCGGGCCGCTGTTTGTCTTCGGGCAGCCATCGGGATTGTTCGCACATAAACTCTGGCAACTCGACTTGAGCAGGCAAGCGCCAGCCTCGCCCTCGACTGATGGATTGTTTCTAATGTCGTCCATACACTGAGCGAACGCCTGGCAGCCGCAGGCTTCATACTTACGACAGACCTCCTCGGCCTTGCTTCCGGCAGACTGTTGTGTCGCCGGAGCACTCGCGTCATCGCTCGTCGGTCGTGGGAACGCGCCGCCGTTGTCCTCAGGTCTGCCAGCGGGCGAAGACTGAGAGCGGTTATCCGCGTTGCCGCCGTTGGCATTATTCCCGCAACCGAACGCGGCAGCCGACAGCAAAAGACAGCAGCACAATCTGATGAGCAACATTTTAGCTCCGCTGTGTTCGCCGTGCGTCATCTAGATTCCTCCTTCAGCGCGTCGTCCGAGCAGTAGGTCGTTGAGAGATGGCATTAAAAAGGAGCGGGTAGGTCGCGAGCGATTGCGCGCGATACTGCGGGCGAAAACCGAAGAGATAAATACGCCCGCGTCCTAAGCCCACTTCGACCAGCGCCGCTTTGCCTTTGATTCTCTCGCCGCCGAGCAGCCAACCGGAAAGCAGCGGGTCGGCGGCGGACGGATAGCGCGCGATAATCTGAACGCGCACCAGCGCCAGCGGGTCGCTCTTAATCTCGAACACGGGCGAATTCTCCACCCACGCGATTGATTCGCGCGGCATGTTTCCGGCAATCGCGTGCGACGTGTCAATCTCCGTGCGCAGGATTGAACCGGGCGCGTAAAACTCCGTCCGCTTCCAGTCAGCCGTGATGTCGCGCACAGGCAGCTTGAGTTGTTCGATGGCAAAGTTTGAGGCGCGATTCAGACAGATGAGCGTGCCTCCCTGCTGGACAAACTCGCGTAGACGCCGCGCGCCTTCCGCGCCGAGTCCGCCCGTTAATTCGGGAGGCATTGTGCCGCGTTTGTGGCCTTCGAGGATGGCGCGCGGCGATTGGTCGGGAATGATGATGGTGTCATACTTAGCGCTCAAATTCTCTTCGCGCGCTTCCTTGTCTTCGAGCGATGAGACGGTCAGGCATTTAAGCTCTCTCCCCGGCAAGCCCTCTGTTTCTGCCAGCAGCCAACGCGTCCAACCTTCGTCCATTGACGGCACATGAGATTTATAGATGGCGACGCGCCCCGTCCCTCGACTGCAACCGAAGAGACCGCCCAGCCACACATATGTCGCCGGTTGAGCACTAAAGGGAGCGTAAACGGGCTTGGCCGTCGCACCCATCAGCAGCGGCAGCGTGTGCGCCGTGACATCATAGGGAGCAATTGGATGCCCTTCATCATCACGCAAGTCAGGATAGCGTTGCGGTTCGAGCAAAGCTTTGGCGAAAGCTCCGTAGGGCTGGTCAAGCCTGACCAACTGCCCTTTATCCGTGTCTTCAATCTTGACTCCGCCTTGCGCGAGAATGCGCGTCACCGCCGACTCATTACTGAACCCTCTTGACGGAGGACTCGGCAACAGGAAGCCGAGTAGCTCGCCGGTTTGGCGCGGGCGCACGGCCTCTTTTCCAATCTCATAAAATCTTGACAGCCATCGCTCACGGTTCTCGGCGGCATGGCCGAGCAGAGAGAAGGCGGCGGTCGTCATGTAGTTTGTGATGTCGCGCAAGCCCCACTGGCCGCCGGGCCAAAGCGGTGAATATTTGTCCGACTCTTTTTGCGGGTCGTAGCCCTCGCGCGAGCGCAGTTCGTTGAATTTGAGGTTGATGGGCGTGGCGAGTTTGGCCGAGGCCGTTTCGGAGAGAATGCGGACGCCGCCGTGATAGTGAGAGTAGGCGCGGGCCGGAGTCCAAGCGTCGTAGGTCGTGCCGGTCGTGATGCCTTGAAATCCGGCGGCGCGAAGCTCGCGCGCCATCGAGTGGCCTAGTTCCGTGTAGCCTTCGACAATCTGGCGCGGCACGTTTGGCTCGACGGGCGGCATGTAGGGCGGCAGAAACAGACGCGAGCCGTACTGGCCCTGCTGGTGTATGTCGTGGACTATCTGCGGACGCCAAACGTTGTGAATCTTGCTGACGGTAATCTTGGTTTCGATTTGCGTGAAGGCATACCAATCGCGGTTGTTATCGTGGCCGACGTATTTGTGATACAGCAGGGGTGGGTCTGTGCCTTCGAAGGGCGTGCCCAAGGTTTTGTCATACCAGTTTTTGACGATGTCAACGCCGTCAGGGTTTAAGGATGGAACGAGCAGTACAATCGTGTCGTGCAGGATGGCACGAATCGAAGGCTCATCACTGGAAGCCAAGCGGTGTGCAATCAAGAGGCTGGAGAGATAAGAGCCGACTTCGGTTGAATGTATGCCGCAGGTGATGAGGACGATTGTTTTGCCGCGTGCGATGAGTTGGGCGGCCTTGCGGTCAGCGTTGGCCCCGAGCGTGCGCGGGTCTGCGAGTTGGCGCTGAATGGTTTTTAATTCATCGAGACGCGCGAGATTCTCCGGCGCGCTGATGGTCGCCATCACAAACGGCGCGTTCATCGTCGAGCGTCCCAACTCCTCGAAGCGAACGCGGTCGCTGGCGGCGTCGAGCTTTTTGAAGTAGGCGATGACCTGACTCCAACTCGCAAGCTTGCGGTCATCGCCGGGACGAAATCCGAGCACGTCTTCCGGCGCAGGCACGCGCACCGTCGCGGTCTGCCGCGCTATTGGCCGGCGCCGGTTGCGCTTTTGCGCGGAAGCACAGACGCCGAAAAGGAGCATGAAACAAGAGGCCAAGAGGAATGCTGTTAAGAGGCTGCGTGAACGCATCAGGCGAAAGACTCCCGAAGTGATTGACGTTGAAAATAAGAAGAGAAGACGTGCTGCCGGGAAAGTGTAATCAAAATGCGGACGTATGAGAAGCTAAAAGTTTAGTAATCAGCCGTTACATGCACCCGCGCTTTTCGCTCTGAATAGGCTTGCTCTGCCGTGCGGTAGCGATGTAAAGTAGCGCCCGATAGCATCCCCAACAACGCTCTCCCGGATTTCGTAAAAATTTAATCGGAGGTCACTTAGATGTCTTCTGAAAGCGTCGGTGCGAATGAGTATCCCGATATTGTCGGGTCAAAGCCTGAGAATCCGCTGGCCGCCAGTTTTCGCCCGTACATTTCGGCCCGCACGGCGATGCGCGAGCTCACAATTCGCGCTCTGGTCGTCGGCACAGTGTTGGGCATGATTTTCGGCGCGTCGTCGCTCTACCTCGTCCTGAAAGTCGGGTTGACGGTGAGCGCTTCGATTCCGGTGGCCGTTATCTCGATTACGCTCTTTCGCTTGTTCGCCACCTTCGGCGCGAGAGACGCGACGATTCTGGAAAACAATATCGTCCAGACGGCAGGCTCGGCGGGCGAATCAATCGCGTTTGGCGTCGGCGTGACGATGCCCGCGATTATGATTCTGGGCTTCGATTTGGAGATGACGCGCGTGCTGCTCGTCTCCGTGCTCGGCGGCCTTCTTGGCATCTTGATGATGATTCCGCTGCGGCGCGCATTGATTGTTCAGCAACACGGAATTTTGAAATACCCGGAGGGCACGGCCTGCGCGGAAGTGCTCAAAGTTGGAGCTTCGGCAGAATCGAAGGCGGCTGCTTCCGATGAAGCGAAGGCGGAGATGGCGGCGGCGGGCGGAACCAATATCGGCGCCAAGACCATCTTCGCCGGATTCGGCATCGGCTTTCTTTACTACATCGTCAACAAAGCTCTCTACGGTTGGAAGGAAGTTCCAGAAAAAGTCTTCGGCGCGCCGCTCAAGGCCGGGTCGGTCGGCGTTGAAGTCAATCCGGCGCTGCTCGGCGTCGGCTACATCATCGGCCCACGCATCGCCTCCATCATGGCGGCGGGCGGCGTGCTGGCCTATCTCGTGTTGATTCCGGCCATCAAGTTTTTCGGTGAGGGGATGACGGCGGCGCTCCCGCCAGGAGATGTGCCCATCAGCGAGATGGGGCCAAACGATATCCGCGGCGCTTACGTGCTCTACATCGGCGCGGGTGCGGTCGCGGCGGGCGGCATCATCAGCCTCTTCCGCTCACTTCCCACCATCTGGCACGGACTCAAAGGCGGCCTGAGGGATTTGCGGGGCGGACAGGCGGCGAGCGATTCCGCGCCGCGCACAGACCAAGACCTTTCGATGAAGTTTGTGCTCATCGGCATTGTCTTGTTGATGCTGGCGATTGTCATCTTCCCGCAACTCGGACTGCAAATCAATCCGCTTGTCGCCATCCTCGGCGCGTTGATGATTGTCGCTTTCGGCTTTCTGTTCGTGACGGTTTCGTCGCGCCTGACGGGCGAAATCGGGTCCTCTTCCAACCCGATTTCCGGCATGACGGTCGCGACCTTGCTGTTGACCTGCCTTATCTTTCTCGTCGTCGGGTGGACAGGCCCGGCCTACTTCGTGACGGCGCTTTCAATCGGCGCTATCGTTTGCATCGCCGCTTCAAACGGCGGCACGACCTCGCAAGACTTGAAGACGGGATTTCTCGTCGGCGCGACTCCGAAGTACCAGCAGATAGCGATTCTCATCGGCGCGCTGGCGTCGGCCCTGATTCTTGGGCCAATCCTGCTCAGGCTCAACAACGCCTCGACCGTGTATGTTCCGGTCACGGATTTTCCGGCTGAGTATCGCGTCGAGGGTTCGCAGTTCGCGGGCCGCGAGAAGTTGCAGGGACAGCAGGCGGGTACGGACGCCGCGGAGTATAACGTCTGGCATAAGACCGATACCGTCAACGGGCCTGCGGGCCGTTATCTGGTTGACGAGCAGGGCGTGCCGCGTTATCTGGTTGACCCCGGCATCAACGGGACGCACAAGGTGATTCCCGGAACGACAACGGAGGTCACGAAGTTTGACGCGCCGAAGGCGACGCTGATGTCTTACATCATCAAGGGCGTGCTCGATAGAAAGTTGCCGTGGGGCCTGGTGCTCCTCGGCGTGATGATTGCGGTCGTGCTTGAGATGGCTGGGATTCCGTCGCTGGCGTTTGCCGTCGGCGTCTATCTTCCGCTCTCATCTTCCGCGCCAATCTTCATCGGCGGGCTGGTGCGCTGGCTGGTTGACCGCAACCTGCGCCGGAAACTGCGCCACAGGAATCTGACCGAAGAACAACTGGTCGCTGAAGGCGATAAGAGTCCGGGCGTGTTGATGGCTTCGGGCTACATCGCCGGAGGCGCGATTGCCGGAATCATCTATGCGTTCATGCAAGGGGTGCTCACAGAGAGGACGAGGGGCATCGAGGCCTGGTCGAAAGCCAACAATGCGTTCTATGAAGGAGGCTACGCCGACATCCTCTCGATGATTCCGTTTATCCTGCTAGCTGTCTTGCTCTACCTGGTCGGGCGAGAAATGCTGCTCGCCGGAAGGCAGAGAAGTGTGGAATGAGGAATGATGAAGGAGGAACGCCGCAACGATGAACGAAAGACAAGCTCCGAATAGTTCATCGCTCATCGTTCCTCCTTCAGCGTTTAGCGGCGGCAACGTTTGAGCGTTCTCCGCTTCTCTATAAAATGCGCGGCGCGGCTGTCTTGCAAACACAGCGCGCCGCCATTTCAATGATTAAGATGGGATTTTTTTATGAAGTATCCAAAACAGATTGCTTCGCGCGCTCTTTCAATTTCTCTGGCCGCGCTGCTGCTCACAGCCTCTTGGTCTGCGCCAAGCGCGTACGCTCAGAACACGCAGGCAAAAGCGCCTGTCGAGACCGTGCGCGAGTTTTACAGGGCGCTCAGCCAGAAGCGTTTTCGCGAGGCGCTGATGATGTCCATCTACAAGCCCGCGATTGAAGGATTGAGCGCGGCGGAGGTTGAAGAACTGCGGCCGGATTTCGAGAAGATGGCGGCGGGCGCGGAGAAGGTCGAAGTCAAGGGCGAACAATTGAGCGGCGAGACCGCCACCGTCTTTGTCAGGATGACGGACGACGCGGCGGATGCGCCGCCCGCACCCGTTCCGCTGCTGCGCGTTGACGGCCAGTGGATTGTTGGTGAGAAGAGCGATTACGAGTTGGTCAAACAAAGCGGCAAAGAGTTTTTCTTCAAGACCCGCATCGAGGTTCACGAGGGAGAAGTCAAAGAGATGTTGCAGCGCATCCAACTGGCGGAGATTGCCTACAGCGCGCAGCACAAAAACACCTTTGCCGATTTGCCCACGCTGATTGCCGCAGCGCTCGTGCCGAAGGATTTGGAAGGGACGGAATCGACGGGCTATCGCTTTAGCATCAGGCTCGCCAAAGACGGGAAAAGCTATTCCGTCAGCGCCGAGCCAGCGCGCTACGGGCGTACGGGCCGCCTCTCTTTCTACATGGACCAAAAGGGAATCAAGAGCGGTGATGTTGGCGGCAAGCCGCTGGTCGCAGTGATTTCCGAAGACAAGTGACGCGCGAAAAATCCGTCGCGGTTAATCAAGCGTTTTATTGGTTCGACTATCAAGCGCGGCCAGAGAGCGGCAACTTACTTTCCGGCGGCATGAAATTCCGAGAGCGAAAGGAAGGAGACGCGTCCGGCTTTGCGCTCTCCTTCCTTTTTCTTTAACGCTTCCGCCCCCCTCTTGCCTCTTAACTTGCGGAAAGGCTAACCCTTTCAAGCCCGCTCTATGTTAATTTAGACCGATGCCGGAATTCCTGCGCTCCATCGTCAATCGCTTGCGCGAGCATGTGGGCAATCGCCGCGCCGCGCCGCGCTACGCCACGCACCTCGAAGTCGCGCTCATCCTCAGCGTCTCGCTCGGCAAAACCGGAAACAGGGCGCAAGCTGAAAACTCGCCGCTGCATCTCGCAGGCTATACGCGCGACATCAGCGAGAGCGGGCTGGCCGTTATCATGCCCGCGATACACATCGGCGGCCAATATCTCACCAGCCCTAACCGCACGCTGGAAATCACCCTCAGACTTCCAAGCGGCCCAATCGAGCTACAGGCTACGGCCGTCCGCTACAGCCCCCTCGAAGAAGATGCCAAAGACACCGGCTACATCATCGGCGTGCAGATTACACAGATGAACGCGCGCGACCGAGCGCGCTACAACGCTTATCTGAAAAAACTAACAATCGAATAACGAAGACTCACCGCCGAGCGATGAAAGCGAAGCAAAGTTTTCGTTGCGGTCTATTCCTCAGACTATTTACCGTTAACGAAATGAATGTTACTTTGCATCCCGCGCGATGGCGCGCGTTGCTAACAGTAGTCTTGCGTCCTACGATAAGTTTCGCATCAAGCCGGCAAAGTAGCTTGTTGGCAAACCTTCCGTTCACACTCCTGGAGGCGCTTTCTGATGACAGACGAAGCAAAGATGTGGCTGGCGTTTATCACTTCGGGCCTGGCCTTAGCCGGAACGGTCTATACGACTATTATGACCCATCTCGGCCGGCTTGAGCAGGACGTATTCAAAGCTAATATTGACAAGGAACTAGCCGCTTTCAGAGCTATTACCGATAAGGAACTCGCGGGCCTCAAGGCACAGACCGACAAAGAATTGTCTCGTCTCAACGCCGAACTGCAAATCGAACGTGACAAGCGGCTTGAACAACTGGAAGCGGAAAAGATTGTCTCCAAGTATAGAGACCCTCTGCTGCACGCAGCCTATGACCTGCAAAGCAGGATTTATAATCTTCTGCATAAAGGTTTTCTCTCGACATACTATGCGGGCGGCACGGATAGAGAGAAAGAGTATGCCGTGGAGAACACGGTG
>CAZEZJ010000041.1:0-21013 GCA_964516695.1 uncultured Blastocatellaceae bacterium | reverse complement strand
TTATTTGAGATCATAGGGAGACGGTTCTATATCTATTAGCAGGCTATCATCTTCAAAGCTGACACCTTCAACTTGAAAAGCATCTGGGTCTGCCCCATCATACAATAACGTAGCCGTAGCTTTCATATATAAAGTCTTCTCAATTGCTTCGTGCTGCATTAACACAGGAACATCTTCTACAATAAGTTCTGCGTAAGTAACTTCAGCAGTGATTTCAACCTCTGTCTCAAGCTCAAAGGCGGCGTGATCTTTATCTAACTCAATAGCTAGCTCTTTAATGATTTCTATAGACTGGATTTCTACATTAAAGACTTCGCTTTCAGGCTGGTCTATAAATAACATTAAGTCGGGGAAACTTTCTTTCAGTAGTTCAATTATCTCTCCCTTATGTTGGCTATAAAGTTCAAACGCATGCGTGTACAGTTCTTGTTCTTTAGCGAGGGCATCAAAGAAGTCTTGAGGAGTGTCGAACGATATGAGCGATTCTGAGCACTCGCAAGCATCGCTCATATCGTTGTCGTTACTTATAACAACTAGTTTGCTGCCACGTTCCTGGCACCATCGCTCAAGGCCAGCCACCGCAAATGCATCAGGAAATTCATGCTTTTTCTCACCAGAGCCAAATGGAGAGATACCGCTGAAATACTTGTCAAACACTTTATCAATTGAGACGCCTTCAACGGGAATTACTTTTGCTTTTACTGCCTTCAAGTAATCATGAAACGCATCTAGGGCTTGCCGCTTTAGGGATTCAACATCGAACTGTCTAGTAATTAGAGGGAAAGGGCTATTTGGGATAAGTCCTAACATCCTTGCCGGTCGTTCTTTCTGAAGCGTCTTTATTTCTCTAATCCCTTCTTCGATATAAGAAACAATATGGAACTCAATCTCTTTAACGGTGATTGTAGTTAGGTAGACAATGATAGTCCCCTCCTCGACAAGCTGCGCCAGTCTTCTAAAAACGGGAGCATCGAAGTAAAAGTTGTTACTGTCGAAAACCTCGGTATCAAGAAAGACGTGGGTTGTCACCATAGAAAGAAACTATATTTCTACTTAAGCTAGGGGGCAACAAAAAAACAGGTCGGTTGGGGTCTGTTTTTCGCGCTCAGGGTGAGCATCGGTAGGGCCTATGGTGACTTAGAAAGCGGGCTGGAAGGCTGGAGGAACTTGCCCAGTTTGGCGGTGGCGGTGTATTGCTGGACGGGCTTGAGCTGCTTGAAGGCGGTCGTGAAGGCATTTTCGAGCGACCAGATGGTTTTCTCTCTTAACTCCTCGCAGGAGGGAGAGACGAAGTATTCCCGGTGAACTGCTCTGAGCAATTTAACGGGGAACTTCTGTTCCATGAACGCGCGGTAGATGAGGGCTTGGGCTTTGACTCCGTTGAGCGTTTGTCTGCGTCTGAACTCAATGGCTTCCCGTAAGGGCTGCCAGCCCCTCTGAAACCGGTCAACGCCCATTGAGACGGCTTCGACCAGATCAAAGTTCTTGGAGTGCTTGGCGAGGAGCGGCTTGAAGTCACCGAAGTCACCGCGTATCGCTAATTAGTCGCTCCACCTTTTTGAAATCTCGTTACTATAAAAGTCCCTTTTTACAGCAATCCGCTGTACGTAAACACGCGTTGTTGACCTATTCTGGTGATCGAGAGCGTTTTGAGTTGCCGTAATATCACCTGTCAATTCCGAGACTATTCTAGCGAACGTATGCCTTGTCCGATGCAGATGAAAATCCTTCACACCCGCTGCTAGCGCGTACTTCTTCAGATTCTTTACAAAGCAGTGTGAAGTCAGAGCCTCACCCGGCTTCCCTGCCCTGTCATGCCTCGTCCACAGCGGAGCATCCGTCTTCAGGGCGTGCATCCTCCCGGCTGCCGATAAGTAATCTAACAAGGCTTCTTTGACCTGTGGTTCTCTGATCTCGCGGCTCCTGTAATCACCACCCTTGGCACGGTAAGCGAGAATCAACGTCTCATCCACATGAACATCCTTGCCACGAAGCGAGATGATCTCCTGCCTCCTCAACCCAGTCGCTAGATACATGAGCAAGAGCGCGTAATCTCTCTTCCCGACCAGATCACCTTTCAGAGCGCGCCAGCGCACGGCACTGACCAGAGCCTGCACCTCCTCGTCCGACATCGATTTGACGCTCTCCGTTTGGTAGGGCTTCGGGGCTTTTGGGCGCGCAAGCCGCGCGGGATTCCCTCGGATGTGCTGACCTATCTCCGAGTCACGTATCGCCCAGGAGTAAAAGGAGGAGAGCAAGCAGGCGTGCTGGTAAGTGGTGCCGGCCTTGGCGCCCTTCCCTTCCAGGTCTCTGAGCCACTGCTGTACGTCTGAAGGCTCGACCTCAGACGGCAGCTTTCCTGTGTGTCGAAAGAAAGAGAGGACGATGCGCTGTTTGTCTCTGAGCAGGTCCTGGCGGCGCTCACTCTCGCTCGTCGTGGCAGAAGCCCAGAGAGAGACCGCGCCCCGGAGTGCAATCTGTAGGTCAGACTCGCGCGTCTGAAGCGTGGTGCTCGTCCTAGCTGGTTCCATACTGTTTCTCCAATTCAGCCGTCAATGAACTCCGGCCACTCGAACTCGTCATCGTCAGGAAGCCGAAAAGGTTCCGCCATCTTTTCCTTCGGCTTGAATACTATGGGCAAAGTTGCGGACATACTTCGAGGCTCTATTGTTCGCTTCTTCTCATCGGGCGGCTCCGCTTCCCGTTTCTTTCTGAGGACAGGTCTGGGCGCAGGATTGAGGCTGTACCAGAGAATCGCGAGGGCCAGCACGAAAGCCAGCAGCCGCAGTTTAAAGGTCTGTTTGGTGTGGACTCTGCTCATCAGCCTGCCTTGTAGAGCCTTTTCAATCTCTTTTCCTCCTCTTTATATCATATTCCTATGGATACACAATTGAAGAGTTTGTGTGTCCATTAATAAGAAATAGTGGATTTTTGCTTTTTCTATGTGTAATATTTGCTCCTGTGAAACATTATCTCAATCAGGAGCCGTGACTACATTGAGAGCCACTTACCGTCGCCAACGTAAAGCTGATCCACTCGCATCGCCTGAGTCCGTACGGGCTATCATCGATCAACTGCGCGATACTTTGCCTAACTTTATTCCTCACAAAGACAAAGATTTGGTGCGAATGCTACGCGCTGTGCGCCATATTTATCGTTATCCAGCGACAGACACTAAGCGTGGTCGGCCTAGTCGTTGGAAGCGTGCAGACCTCCTCAAGGTGTCGGCACGACTCACTGACATCTTGGAGCGTGAAACATCCTCGCACATCTCGCTCTCAAGCTTTGTTGATCACTATCTACGTCTGCTCGACTTCCCTTCTGACGTGCTCCAAGCTCTCTCTGCTGGCGATATTAATTTGTTCGAGGCCGAACAGCTTGCACGAGTCGTAGCTGAACGATTGGGCGCGAGTCAAGCACAGGCTAAGCGTATGCGTGCTGATCTGCTCTCGACTCACATCCAAGCGAGGCTCTCCGGTGAACGATTGCGCCAAAGAGTAACTGAACTCCTTCGTGCTTCATCTGCTGAAGCAGGAGCATTGATGGACAATGATTTAGATCAGAATTTAGAAGATTTTGACCCCTATGACCCAACACATCTATTTTGGGATCAGATCAAACAGTTGGGCTTTGCTCTGCGGGACATCCGGCGCGAGGACGTAATAGACGAAGAGATTGATGAGTTACTGCGCGCCAGTGAGCCAGTGCTGACTGTTTTAGCTAGAATTCAGAAACGGAAAGAGAGGAAGACTTTGAAGTTATAGGTATAGTAGTTCAGTAAAATATGTAAGAAATGTGCTTAAAACGGCGGCTGTTCAGTAAAATATCTGAGAATTTTCGAGACGCATTTATCTTTCCATAAGTTACTGACAGTAAGAGACTTGTTTTTCTTATCGCTTCTCTTCCCTGCCACAGCCTGTTTAGTAACTTTTCTGAATATTTACATCTCTGTGAAACGTTATTCGCGGGCGTATGGTATCAGGTGTTACTAATAAAGTTCGGGACAAAAAATCAACTTTCCGCTGCCAACTTTTCGTGTTTGCACTTGGCCACGCCTTTGGCTTCTCCTTCTGGATACCACCAGCCCGAACCACCACAATCTGGGCAAGAACTCGCATCTACGATGCTTTGTTGCGTGCTGGATGTTTCATCCGGCAATTCCCTGCCTTCGGCGCGTGCTTGCTTCTTATCTATTTTCCAAAGGCGTCGACGGAGGTGTTCGGCCAAGAACGAGGGTACACTTGAAACGGTCGTGCGCGCGGCGGCGATTTTCAACTCGGCGACGAGCACGTCGGCAAGCTCACGCCAGCGTTCGCTCTCAGCCGGGGAAAGTTCTCTGCCTGTAATCTCCTTGGTGGCGCTTTTCAGGGAATCAATCAGCCCGGCCAGCGCAGCGTCATCATCAGTTTGCTCAGTATTTGTCTTAAAAGAAGTCTTAGATATCTCGGAAGCTGTTGATTCTACTGTGTTTAAACCCACGCCACCCACGCCACTTTCAACGGGGGGTACGGACGGCACATCCGTAGGTGCGTGGGGTGGGGTGGGTGGTGTGCGTGGGGTACGTAGGCCGATTTCTTCAGGCATGAAAACTTCATACTCGTTTCCATCGTGCTGGCCGTCTGTATAAGAGACTTTAATCAATCCGAGGCTTTTTAGATGATTGATGTTTTTGAGCAGGGTGCGCTCCGAGCCGATGGCCGCACCTTTCATAATCGTAGGCTTCGGCAGTTTGACACTTCGAACGGGAACAATCGCGCCTCTGGTCTTTGAATAGAGATAATCATAAAGCTGTTTTGACTTGCCCGAAAAATGGCTGACGGCGTCACGGACAATAGAATTTGCTACTCTAGTGAAATCCCTTTCGGGTGCGGTGGGTACGGTGCGTGGCGTGGGTGGGGTACGTGGCGTGGGGTGCGTTTGCTCCGGCGATAGGCTGCGCGGTTTGACCTTACTGAGCAGGGAAGATGTGGCGGTAGCTTCCGGGTTATCAATCGCGTCAGTTATGCCGCGCCCCAAGGCTTTCCGCTTCGGTCTTTCGGCGTCGCTCATAGATGTCAATTAACTCCTTTGAGAGTTTCATAAAGTCAAAGTAGCCGGGACTTGCCTTGTCGTACTCGAAAATGGATTTCCCATGTGCGGCTGCTTCGGCCAGCTTCACGTTTTTGTGGATGATGGTTTCGAGCATCAGGGACTCGAAAAAGTTCTCAACTTCGGCCTGTGCTTCGCGGTCCAGCCTCTGCCTTTGGTCGTGATGGTTGAGCAGCGCGCGAATCACCAGGCCGTGCCGTTCGAAGTCCTGTTGAACGGAGGCGAGGGTTTCCATCAACTGAGTCAGGCCGTAAAGGGCATAATAACCGCAATCTATGACAATGATTACTTCGTCGGCGGCGACCATCGCGTTGATGGTTGCGGTTTCCAGCGCCGGCGGGGTATCAACGAAACAATAGTCATAGCGCCCCTCGAAGGCCCGCAACCGCATTTCCAGCAGCCGTTCACGGTTGCGCTTGGCTGCCAATTGTTGCTCCATCGCCGGCTCAAGGGAGTTCGGTATCAAGTCCAGATTCGGACGGACGTTGACCACGAAGTCCAGCGGGTCGGGGTTATCGCTCAGGAGCAGGCGGAAGGAGCTGTTTTGAATCTTGCGCGGGTCAAGTCCTAACCCGACCGCCAGATTGCCTTGCGGGTCTAAATCCACGGCCAGCACTTTCTTGCGGAAGTGCGAAGCGAAGGCAGCAGACAGGTTGAGGGCTGCGGTGGTCTTTCCCGTGCCCCCTTTTGCATTTGCCAGAACGATAGTCTTCATGCCGCCTCCGCGCGCTTCGGTATCCACGACATTACCTCCGCCTTACTGACAAGCTTTTCGCGCGCGTCAAGCGGGTTGGGGAAGTGTCGAATGACGTTCTTCCTAAGCAATTCGGACATCTTTTTCGGGCTGATGCCTAAGAGCTTACGGCCTTCGGTTGAGAGAATCAGATCGTCAGGGGTGTCCATAGCGCGGGAGAGTAGCATACCTTTCATATAGATGGAAGATGTTTTCACATAGATTCCATTAAAGAGAAGGGAAGTCGGACTCGAGAGGCCACTCCCGATTTTACCAATTCCGCACCCATCCCTTATCGCTGCATCGACGATGTCGACATGCCCGCGCCGGTCGCAGCCTCCTGACCGTCTTGCGCTGTTGAGCGGCTGCCTCTTTACGCTTTCGCAATTTCCGGCTACAGAATGACCAGAGTTTGACAGACACGGTTATCAGGCCCTCAACTGCTGTCACCATCGTGATAATTTGTTCCACCATCTCGTTATCCTCTATCTCAGTATTGCACCGCTCCTATATGAGCGTTGAGACATTATCCCTCAATGAATGGGGCCATTTTTGAGATGGGTGTCCGAGGGCGAGAGTAGTAAAGGAAATGAAGAGCCAAAACGTTTAGAGATGCTGGCTCAATTTTTCAGACATAATGAGGTTGGGAATTGCAGACTATTCAGAGCGTTACGAAAATCGAAGAGCAAACCGAAAACAGTCGGTTGCGGTATAGGTGAGGATCACATCGGAGCTTTTGCGACCTTAACTAATCTTTCCTACCGTGCGGGGACGCCCGGCCCAGACAAACAGTGGGCTGAACATTATGTGGTGCAGATGATAGAAGTAGGGGAGATCAAGAGTGAGGCTCTCGTCAAACGGGCTGAGTATTGCTTCGTAGGCGGCGAGGTGTAGTTCTGTCTCTCGAACCAACAACCCATCAGCATCGCGAATGTTTTCTAGGTTAATGAGAACGGAGGTGCCGGGGTAATACTCGTCCTCCGGGTTGCCGGTAGTGTCGTAGCGGTCTGTCATGACCGTGGTTAATGTTTAGCTGTGGCTTTGGGTTTTGTCTCCGTCTGTGATGCGTCGGACTTCTTCACGGTCGTCGTCACTTTAAGAGAACCTTTATAGCCCTCAAGGCGGGCTGAGCCGACGACTGCGCGCAGTCACCGAGCGCCTCATCAACGCGGGCGCTGGTATTAAGGCCGGGCAGACGCTCTTTACGATCTCGAACCTCTCGACCGTCTGGGTCATCCCCAACGTCTCCGAAGCGCAGATCGGCAGCGTGCAGATAGGAGCGCCCGCCGAAATCCGTTCCGCAGCACTCGGACAGAATCCGATCTCGGGGCGCGTCAACTACATCAACCCGCAGCTTAATGAAGAGACCAGAACGGCGCAGGTGCGCGTTGAGGTCGGAAACTCCGGCCAGAGGCTCAAGGCCGGGATGTTCGTCGAGGTGGGCTTTCAGACAAGCACAAACGCGGCAACAGGCGAAGACTTAATGGTTCCATCCTCAGCCGTGCAGCGCGAAGGCTCCCGCACCGTAGTTTTCATTCCAAAAGATGATGAACCCGGCCACTTCGAGGTGCGTGAAGTAGAACTCGGCGGGCGTAGGCTTCATCGCCCTGTTCGGTGTCGCTGTTCTGAATAGCGTGGTGATGGTCAGCTATATCAACCGCCTGCGTGAAGAGGGAAGAAAGCTGGAGGACGCGGTCACGGAGAGCGCCGAGACACGTCTCAGGCCCGTGCTGATGACGGCGCTCGTGGCGAGCCTCGGCTTTATCCCGATGGCGCTTGCAACTAACGCCGGCACCGAAGTGCAGCGACCGCTCGCCACCGTGGTGATCGGCGGCCTCATTATATCGACGCTGCTGACGCTGCTGATTCTGCCGACCGTGTACCTGTGGTTTGAGCGCAGAAAGAGGTCAACAGGTTGAAGGTCAGGAATGCGCCGCGCTTGACTGCTGAATGATTGAAGTATAGTCTGTCCTTATATATGAACGCCTGTTCATACGTTCAGAGGACTAGATAATGCCTGTTAAGCGAGCTACGAAGGCGGTTGCCGATTCTTGTGAAATAGAGTTTGTGGACGAGCGGAAGGTCAAGCGTGTCCAGCGGGCGATGAAATCACCGGAGGCGGTCACGGCGCTGGCTGAAACCTTCAAGCTCTTGGGCGACCCGACGCGCATAAAGATTGCCTTCGCGCTCTCTCGCGAAGAATTATGCGTCTGCGATCTCGCCAACCTGCTGGACGTATCGCAGTCTGCCGTCTCGCACTCTCTGCGGGCGCTCAGGCAGATGAAGCTCGTCGCGTTTCGCAAGGAGGGCAAGATCGCTTACTACAGGCTGGACGACGACCACATCGCGCACCTGCTGGACGAAGGATTCGGACACATCGAAGAACTGCTGTGAAGCTCAACCGCCTTGAAAAAGCATTGATGAACAACCCCGCGCGAGCGGCTCTACAGCGCCTGTATGAGGCAAGGCTACTGGCGCGTCTGGGCGGACGGACTGATTGCGCAACTCTTTTACCGCTATCGCCAGATGCGCTGGCGAGGACTTGCGAGACGGATTAATGAATCAACAGGTGATACAAACGGTTAAGACGGGCGACGCGTCGCGCGCCGCTTTAGTCAGGCGCGGTCGCTGGCTTGAATACTTCACCATCGGCTACAACAGTCTGGAAGGGTTGATAGCCGTCGGGGCGGGACTGCTGGCCGGAAGTATCGCCCTCGTGAGCTTTGGCTTCGACAGCCTGATCGAGGTAACGTCGGGCGCCGTCCTGCTGTGGCGTCTGCACGCTGATATGGATGAAGCTAAACGCGAACGCATCGAGGCAGTCAGTCTGAGAATAGTCGGCGTCTGCTTCCTGGTGCTCGGGGCCTATGTCGGTTATGACTCCGTCAAATCGCTCTTCACACGGGAAGCGCCTGAGGAGAGCGTGCCGGGTATCGTTCTGGCCAGCGCCTCGCTCATCATCATGCCGCTGCTGGTGCGCGCCAAAAGACGCGTGGCGCGGGGCATCAATAGCGGCGCGCTGATGGCCGACGCTAAGCAGACGGAGCTGTGCACGTACCTTTCGGCGCTCCTCCTCGGAGGGTTGCTTTTGAATGCGCTCTTCGGTTGGTGGTGGGCAGACCCCTTGGCGGCGCTCGTGATGGTGCCGATTATCGCCCGTGAGGGCATTGAGGCCCTGCGAGGCGAAACGTGCTGCGAAACGGGTGAGTGCCATTAAGCGTCTATGCTACTCCTGTTAGAAGACGAATCCGGTTGGCTGTCGTTCGTGTTAGTCGCAGTGGGGTGCTTGGCTGTCCTTATCGTCTTTAGCAAGTGGCCGAACGCACCTTAAAGAACCAGCGGCGGGATAAGCGAAAGGGCAGGCGGGGAGGTAGCTTAAACAGTTGGCTCTCCCTGACACTTACTGGTGAGACTTATAAGTAATGCTGACACCACAAATCACACACATCGCCCTGTTGGTTGCGCAGGCGCTACACCTCTTTCATCATCGAGCGGCTAAACGTCACATTAGCTATGCCGAGGTGATCTCGGCGCTCGTGCTGTGCGTGCCGCCATGGACGCCGCTGCCCGCGTGGCTGCTGATGGGCGCACACCTGATTCTGATTGCGGTGCAGGTTGTTGGCAGCCTCTGGATTAAGAAACTCTCGCCAAACTGGTCCAGATGACAGGGCGGCCGCCTCCGATTAACAGTTGACGGTCATCTTTTTGACAGCTCAGACTGCAAACGGACAGCGCGATGATTAACGGGGCGACAATCAAGGGTCTGTTCATCAAACAAGCTCCTCTCTATCCATCTACTTATACGCCGAGCCAAGAGATAATCCACCAAGAATGTATCATCTTCTAGCAGCAGGGGAATAAATAAGAGCAGCGCCAGCCAGCACAATACTTCAATCAGACGAGCCGGATGGTTTTGAGATGCGAGTCGGTCCTGCGCCCCTGAATGTTCATTTTTTGGAAGACGGCAACTCAAATTGTGTGTCATCAAGCGGAACGTTATGCTTTACTTCCGTTATCTTCCGACCCCACGCTCTGCCGGGAATTGCCCAGCGGATGGTGAACGGCATCTTCACGCCATCGACTTCTCTGTAATCTTCGTAATCGGTCTGCGTCGGAAACTGGCCCATGATTGTTTTCGCCTCAACGTATTTGCGAACGAGCAAGCCGCTCTGCACGTCGAAGTAGAGTTTTTCAGGCTGGCCGCCCTCCGGCGTCGTCGCTTCAACGACATACGCCTCGCTCTCTCCAATAGTTGTCTTGCCCACCACCGCCATTTTCGAGTACATCTCTCTGAGGCGCGTTTCCCTGTAGAACTCGGCCTCGCGCTTGAGTTGAGCCAGCATCTCTGCGGGGAGGTCGCGCTCGTTCTGGTTACTCATGGCCCACCCCTTAGTGCCGTTAAAGGCCGTGCGAAAGACGGTATTGGGATAGCTCGTGATGGTGAGCAGCTTGTTCGGCGCTTTGGCGTAGACTTCCTCCGGGACAAGGACACCATCTGCCCCGACGCGCGAGCCTTTCAAGACACGACTGGTCACTTTCTCAATCGCCTGCCGGCCGCCGATGGCTTGGATGTGCCGCTCAAGTATCTGGTCCACGTTTGGCAACGACGCATCCTTCGTCCCCAAACCTGGTTGCGGCAACAGTTTTTGTCCGACTGCCGGGACGGACAAAGGTTGCGGCTGGCCTCGATGGCAGGTGAAACAGGTGACCGCACTACGATTGTCAAAGCTACCCTTATTGAGGTCTAAGACCATCCGAATCATCCTGCGCGCGGTCTGCTTGGTGGCCTTGTCGTCCCTCTCAAAGGGATTGACGTGGCAGTAGCTACAACGGACTCCGAGCGAGCCGCTGATGAAAGCCATCGCGGCATCCAGTTGAGACGCGGGCATACCCTTGAAGACCTGTATATTCTTGTAGACCTGCTCGGCTGTCTTCTCCTGCTGAGATAGCGCAGATTGCGTCAGAGACGCCGACGGTTCATCAGTGGACTGCTCGGGCGAAAGATTGGATTCATCCCATGTTCTTCCACGCGAGAGGCCGATGCCGCTCACGATAATGACAAGTAGAATCACGACGAATTGTCGTAGAATCACGACGAATTGTATTCGCTTGAGCATAACTTTACCTCTTTAGTAGTGATGTGGCGCCGGACGTTTCCCGTCTGAAACGACTATCTTACTTTCCTCGCATGAAGCTTGGTCTCCGGTTGGTCTTGTCCTCGAACGCGCGAGTCCAGATGAGTGACTCTTCCGCCATCGTCCCTGATAAAAGTAAATTCGCCGTAGAACGGTTTAACGAAAAAACTGATTTCTGACTCGGGGAAAAGCTCAACCTTCTGCCCGATACATTCCAACGTGAGCCACCCTCCTTCGTTCCTGACATCGAAGAGCAAGTCGGGGCGTCGCTCTTCGTCTCTGTAATGGCCTGCATATTCGTCGTAAAGATAAGGCGATACACGGGCGACCTCTTTCAGACACTTCTCCAACGTGACGTAGCTGACCATGTGTTTGAACCCGAGCTTTTCATTTAACGCGAGGAGGGCTGAATGAGCGGGGCGATTAAAGGCACGAATCGTTTTAAATCCATGTCGCCCGGCGTATTCGATGGCGCGCACTTTCAACGCCGTAGCGATTCCCCGGCGGCGATACTCGCGCCTCACGCCCGTGAAAAAACCTTACCTGAAGATACTAAATTTTGTTCCGCGAAAAATCTAAAAGGACACAAGCCGCAGGTCTCCTCCCGCAGTTGGCGTAGACAAAATGTCGTGTCAAGGGCGACCGCGATGTATTTTCCACGGCGCGTCGTGGACTGTAATGGCGGTGTCAGACCGCGAGCGGGGCGGATTGTCTCCTTCCGGTTCAATGTTTATGGAGTAGAAAAGAAGGGGTTTAGGGTATGCAGCGCAGCTATCGCAACAGAATCATCGCAGTGTTTTTGCTGGCTGGCCTCGCCTGCTGGCTGGTGGCTACAAGGGCGCAAGCTAACGATAATGTCACCGAAATTAAGGCACAGCTTTCCGGCCCAGCTATTAATGGGGCGTCGCCGAGGGGGCTGGCGGAATATGAAGTGAAAGTGGACGGTGATCGTGAATTCGAGGTGGTGGTCAACTCAGTCAATTTGCCTGCCGGAACAGTCTTGAACGTCGTCGTAGACAACGCGCCAGTAGGACAGTTTAGTGTCAACTCGCTCGGCGGCGGCCAGTTTGAAGTTGAGACTAATCACGGCCAAGCCGTGCCGTTCGTCAACGGCAACTCAACGGTCATCATCCGTCAAGGAACGACGACCATTCTCAGCGGTTCGTTTTCGGCGTCGCCAAACCCGACGCCAAGCCCCAGTCCCAGCCCGAGCGCTTCGCCGAGTCCATCGCCCGGCCCATCGCCATCTCCTTCGCCTTCGCCGGGTGGAGAAATCGAAGTCAACGCGCCGCTCAGCGGCCCCGCCATTAATGGCATCACGCCGACGGGCCGCGCCCAATTCGAGATCGAACCCGAACACGGCGGCCTCCAGCGCAAACTGGAAGTCAGAGTCAGAGAAGTGAACCTGCCTGCGGGAACAATCCTCAATGTTCTGGTTGATGGCGCAAGCGTCGGGCAGTTGACCTTGAGCACTTCGGGCCGTGGTGAAATCGACCTCTTCGGCTCAAGTGTTCCTGCTATTCAGGCCGGGACGACCGTGGCCGTCAGGCAGGGCAACACGACGATTCTGTCAGGCGTCTTCCCCGCCAGCCCAAGCCCGTCGCCCAGCCCAAGTCCTTCGCCTTCTCCAAATCCGTCGCCCAGCCCGAGTCCCAGCCCGAACGCGGGCAACTGCTCGATACGTTTGAGCGCGCCGACTTACACCGTTGACGAAGCGGCGGGCAGCGTGACCATCACGGTCTTGCGCACCTGCACGCAGCCGGGAACCTCGCGCGTGGAATTCGAGACTGAAGACCACGGCACGGCTTCTCAGCGCTCGGATTACACGGACGTTTCGGGACGGCTCATCTTCGCCGCCGGCGAGACATCCAAAACCTTCAACGTGCTGATTACAGACGACGCGCTGGTCGAGCAGCCTGAAACCTTCGTCGTCAAACTCGAAGACACGGAAGACACGGCCACGCTCGCTAATCCGAGCCAGGCTGTCGTCACCATCAACAGCAACGACGTGGCTACGACCGCGAGCAATCCTTTGGAGCAGTCGCAGTTCTTCGTCAAGCAGCACTACGCCGACTTTCTGAATCGCCCGGCTGACCAAGCGGGCTTGGATTACTGGTCGTCCGAGATAGCGCGCTGCGGCGCGGACGCCAACTGCGTTCGCTTACGACGCATCGCCGTCTCGGCAGCCTTCTTCGTCGAGACGGAGTTTCAGGAGACCGGCAACTTCGTCTATCGCATGTACCGCGCCACCTATGGCCGCAAACCGACGTTCAACGAGTTCATGCCGGATAGGAGTCGCTTCTTCAGCAGTTCAAACTTCGCCGAGAGCAAAATTGCTTTCGCTGATGATTGGGTCGCGCGCCCGTCGTTCAGAGCCGAGTATCCTGAGACGATGATTGCCGACCAGTTCGTCCATAAGCTGTTTGACGCCGCGGGTCTGACGCCTTTCACGGTGGAGCGCCAGCAGCAGATAGATGCGATGAACAACGGCAAGACGCGCGCAGCGGTCTTGCGCGACGTGGTAGAAATACAGGCGTTCAGAGACCGCGAGTACAATTCGGCCTTCGTGCTGATGCAATACTTCGGCTACCTCAGACGCGAACCGGATCAGGGTGGTTATGAGTTCTGGCTCAACATTCTGAACAACCGCGTGCCCGGAAACTACAAGAGTATGGTCTGCGCCTTCATCACATCAGCCGAGATGCAAGGACGTTTTGACCTGAACATTGACCGCACAAACAGCGAGTGCGGGCCGTGAGAATTCTCGTCTGAATTAAAAGATGAGAGTAATTCTCAAAGGCTTCCGAATTCATCAATGAAGTCGTTTGAAGTCCGAGTCTGAAATCAGCAGGGGGCTGCTTAGACTCGGACTTTCAAACGACTATCGGCAATACCCATATCAGTACGACGAATCTCAGATGCTTCGCGCATCGTCAGGATTCCGGTGCCAACAAGGTAGCAGCCCCGCCTCTCATCTCTCAATTATCTTTGAGCGAGATAACTACCTTCCGAAAACAGATAGCCGTTCATCTTTATGGAATGCGTCGGTGGACCGGAGAGATTGACGCACCATGTATTTTTAAGAATAGTGTTGCGAAAAATATTTTGGCCGCCATTAGTGGCATTATAGACTGCATAGCTACCACAATATCTTAAGTAGTTGGAAATTTTTTGCAACACTAACCCCCTCCATATACTTTCTTCGAAGATTTCCCGTGTGGAACGACGGTCTCTGTTTCGGCCATGAAAAAGAAGCTTGACTTCCGGCTCATTGTCTTCTTCACGGTGCTCACGTTCGTGCTGACCGCCGTTGTGATCTTCGCTTGGGAGCAGGTTTTGCGCCCGCCTTACTTCGCTTGGGTGGACAGGAACTACCCCGGCCCCGAGAACGCGGAACTTCGCGTGAAGATTCAGCAACGCAGCGAGCACTTCTTCATTTCGATGACGGTCGATCTGGTCGTCGTCAGCATCCTGCTCGCGCTGGTTGGCCGCCAGCAGCGACGGCTCGTCGAGAGCGAAGAGCGCTATCGCGCACTCTTCGAGCACGCCAACGACGGCATCGGCGTCTTCCATTCATCCGACTTCAAGCTGGTCGAGGCCAACAGCAAGTTCTGCGAAATATTATGGTGTGATGCGCGGGGAATCGCCGGCGGGGACGTGCGCGCTCTGCTGCGCCCGCACGCGGCTGGCGGGCGCGAGGGCCAATCACCCAACACCATCGCAGCGCTGCTCACGGGCAGCGACACAGGCGAGGCGGAACTGATGATTGATAACGCAGCGGGCGAGCCGCGTCTCGTCTCCGTCTCATACAGCACAATCACGGCCAACGATGAGCAGCTCATCATACTCCTCGTTCGCGACCTCTCAGCACGCCAGCGGCTGGAAGAGGAGAAGGAAGAGATGCAACGGCAGCTTTACCAGTCGGCGAAACTGGCCTCGCTCGGCGAGCTTTCCGCGGGCGTGGCCCATGAAATCAACAACCCGCTCAACGGCATCATCAACTACGCGCAACTGCTAAAGGATGAGCCGGTAGAGCGCGCGAAGTTTGAACAGCAAATGATAGATGGCATCATTGACGAGGGCGAGCGTATCGCGCAGATCGTGCGCGGGCTGCTCACCTTTGCGCGGGGCGACGAGCACGAGCTGCGTCACGTCCACCTCGCAGAGGTAATCAAGACCTCCATCGCGCTCTTCGGCCGGCAGCTTGAGAAGGACGGCGTCCGCGTCCGTGTTGAGATTGCCCCCGACCTCCCGCCTGTGCGCGCCGATGCCTCGCGCCTGCGCCAAGTCGTCGTAAACATGATTAGCAACGCACACCACGCCCTGAAGGCCAAGCGCGTAGGGGAAGAGAAAATATTTCGCATCACGGCGCAGCGTGCGCAAAGGAACAGTGGAAACGGCGGGAACGCAGCAGTGGCGCGCATTGATTTTTATGACAACGGCGCTGGCATCCGCCGCGAAGACCTGCCGAGGGTTTTCGACCCCTTCTTTACGACACGCCGCGACTCGGGCGGCACAGGTCTCGGCCTCTCAATCAGCTTTGGCATCGTCCGCGATCATGGCGGGACGATCGCGGTCGAGAGCGAAGAGGGGCGTTACACGTGCTTCCGCGTCGAACTGCCGACGGTCGAGCAATGGGAGTCGGAGTATGTTTAGGGTGTTGCTGGTAGATGATGAGCCGAGCCTTCGCCTGACGATGGCTGAGTTCTTAAAGCGCGCGGGCTACGCCGTCGTCTCCGCCGCCGACTTCGAGAGCGCGTCGATGCTGGGCAGCGCCAACATTGACGTCGCCGTCGTTGATATCAACCTCCCTGGCCGCAGCGGCGTCGAACTCTTGCAGGAGATTAACCGCCGCGAACCTTACGTCCCCGTCATCATGATTACGGGCGAGCCGAACTTCTCGGTCATCCCCGAAATCGTGCGCGCAGGCGCTTACGACTTCCTCGCGAAGCCTGTCGTTAAGGATGTGCTTTTGAAGGCCGTCGGGCGTGCGGCGGAGAAGAAGCGACTGACGGACGAGAAGCGGCGGCTTGAACAGGAGATTAAGCAGCACGCCGAGGAACTGGAACGGCGTGTCGTCGAACGCACAGCGGAGTTAGTCGAGGCGCACGAGCGGCTCGCTCACAATGAGAAGATCGCTGCCCTCGGGCGGGTCGCCGCGCAGGTCGCTCACGAGGTCAAGAATCCGCTCGCAGGGCTTCTGCTTTATGCCATGCACCTGAAGGCGAAGGCCGACGGCAAGCTCCCGGAGAGCGAACTGGCACTCATCCAGAAAATCATCGAGACCATCAACCATCTGACAAAGACGGTCGAGCAGGTGATGAACTTCGCGCGCCCCGCCCATCTCGCCACACGCCCGCACGACCTCAACCAGATTGTCCGCGACGTGCTCCATCTCGCGGGGCCGCAAATCGCGGCAGCGCGCGTTGAAGCGGAGTTGGCCTTGGAAGAGGCGGGGACGATGGTGATGCTCGACGAATCTTCGATGCGGGCGGTGCTGATGAACCTAATCCTGAACGCCGTTCAAGCCATGCCCGGCGGGGGGCGTCTGGGCGTGGCAACTCGGGCAGACCAGTTGCGCATGTACGTGCGCATTACCGACACAGGGGCAGGGATGAACAGTGAGCAAGTGAAAAAAGTCTTCGAGCCGTTCTACACGACTAAGAGCCAGGGCCTCGGTCTCGGCATGGCCTACGCCAAGAAAATCGTCGAGCAGCATGGCGGTACTATTAGAGTCGAGAGCCGGCCGGGCGAGGGGACAACTATCGAGGTTGAATTACCGGCCTGGGCACAGGAAGCAACGGAGGTGGGCTGAGATGCCACAGCGGCGGCAGCAGAGTATCCTCGTCGTGGACGATGAATCGAGCGTCACGGACGCGATGAAGCTGATCCTCTCGGAGCGTGGCTACGACGTGAGGCAGGCGAGCAGCGCCGCCGCCGCGCTCGCCCAACTGAAGGAGCGGCCCTTCGACTTGGCTTTCCTAGACCTGCGGCTGCCGGACGCAACCGGGATTGACCTGCTGACGCAAGTTAAGGCAGATGTGCCAGACATCGAAGTCGTTCTGATGACGGCGCACGGCTCGCTCGATGTCACCATCGAGGCCATCAAGCGTGGTGCTTTCTACTACCTCGAAAAACCCTTCACGCCAGATCAGGTCTTGATGTTGGTCGAGCGCGCCTTGCAGTTTCAGGGCTTGGGGCGCGAGAACCGCGTGTTAAAAAGAACGCTCTCGGCGGGCGGCGAGGAATTCGGTATCGTCGGAAACCACCCGAGCGTGCGTCAGATTCAAGAGGTTATTCGCACTGCCGCGCCCTCTGATGCCTCTGTCCTGATTGAGGGCGAGTCGGGCACTGGCAAGGAATTAGTCGCGACGGCCTTCCACCTCCAGAGCGCACGCGCCGAGCGCCCTTTTATCCGCATCAACTGCGCGGCTATCCCTTCGGAATTAATCGAGTCGGAACTATTTGGCTACAAAAAGGGGGCGTTCACCGGGGCCGACCGCGACAAGCGTGGTCTGATTGAGGCGGCGGCGAGCGGCACGCTTCTCCTCGACGAAATCGCCGAGATGCCCGCGCACCTCCAGACCAAGCTTCTGCGCGTGCTTCAGGAGCGGAAGGTGCGCCGCGTTGGCGACGAGCATGAGCGTGAAGTTGACTTCCGATTGATTTCTTCAACCAACCGCGACACCGCGCAGATGATTCAGGAGGGGGTGCTGCGCAAAGACCTTTACTTTCGCATCAGCACCATCAAGGTCAAGGTTCCCCCCTTGCGCGAGCGGCTCGACGACGTGGCACTTCTGGCCGAGCGCTTCCTGCGCCGCTACGGCGAGAAGTACAACAAACGCGTGAAAGGTATTTCGCTCGCGGCGCTCTCGCTGCTCACGCGCTATGACTGGCCCGGCAATGTCCGCGAACTCGAAAGCGTTATTGAGTACGCCGTCCTCTTCACGCAGGAGGAACAGTTGACGCCCGACAGCCTGCCCGAACAGCTCCACGCGGCGCAGAAGGCGAACTTCAACTGCATCATCCCGCCGCATCTGACGATGGAGGAGATTGAGCGCGAGGCCATTCAGCAAACGCTTGAACGCACGGGCGGCAACATCATGAAGACCGCCCAGATTCTCAACTACCACCGCCCCACGCTCTACCGCAAGCTGAAGAAATACGGACTCAGGAGCGACCTGCTCTCGGACGACGACGCCACGGAAGAAACGCGCGCGTCCGCATCCGAATGAGAAACCGAATCGTTTGAGCAGCGGACTTATCCCTTCACCGTAGCGCCGCCGCTATCAGTTGTAGTACATCCTCGGGTGGGAAAGGCTTTTGGAGAACGTCGTAAGCGCCGCCGGCTCGCGCTTCGTCCAACAAATTTATCGTGCCGAGCGCAGTGATGAGGATGACGACGCAACGCGGACATACGCTGCGCACGGCGTCGAGCACCTCAAGGCCCGTTACGTCCGGCAGGCACACGTCGCTGACTACAACGTCGAAGCAGTGCCGCCGGGCCAACTCGATTCCTTCGAGTCCTCTTGCAGCAACGGTGACCTGATAGCTGTGGTCCTCAAGGATGATTCTAAGCGCGTCGGCCACGCTCGACTCGTCGTCAATGATGAGAATTCGCCTCTTGTCAATGATAACAATTCGCCCCCTTGTTGATATCCGTCTCTCTCTGTTGGTGGCGGCACAAGCCTTCGCCGCTCACTCTTCTATTCCACCAACATTAAGTAATGAGTTCGCGTTCGCTTCTGGAATTATTACGTCGCAAACAGAGGTCATGTTTTTCTAAAACATGACCTCTGCTGCTGTAGAGAACAGATGCGCTTAGAAAGCCAAATCCAGACTTCCGTTTAGCGTTGGGGAAGCTGCCTCGTTGCCGTTAGGGTTGCTCTCCCAAATCACTTCGAAGGCTCCGAAGCTCTGCCCCGCAGTCACATTTGCCATCCCCTTTGTGCCGCCCTTAATCGTCAGTTCCGCCCTGATAGTCCCGCTGGTCGTTGTCTTGTCGTAATTCCAGCCCATCGTCCCGCTAGTAATCTCGCCAAACAGAGTGCCTCGATAAGCACCATCCTGATACACCGCCATCGTCCACGTGCCGCGGACGATTTGCTGGTCGCCCTTTTGTTCGGGGAGGATGTCATAGACGAAGTGCGCATCCTTCTGGTCGGGCGGGGCGGGCAAGGTGGAATCCATGACGGCTGTGAAATGACCGGTGAGCGTGCCGCTCACGTCCAACGTATAAGTCGTGCCCGTGATAGCAGCGCCGTCCGCGGAAGCAACGCCGGGTGCTGCCTCAACTCCTTCTATCTGGCTGGTGTAATGGATGACTGGCCGCTGATCTTCATTATCATCGAGGCGTACAGGCCCTTGCGCGGCGGCGGTAGCCACCATGATTAGTGTTAATGCGAATGCGAATGCCAAACGTTTCATAGAATTTCTCCTTCTCTTTGTCTCATAGAATTTTTCTTTCTCCTTGCGGAGTTTATAAAGGCTTATTCATCTTCCTTGAACTGCTGCCATCAGGTACCGGAATGCCGCGATGAAATGGCGGGTCAGTGATTTCCAAAGCGATGGCGCTTCGGATTCACTTCAGAGCAAGGCGTGTACCAAAGGTGAGGAACCATTCAATCCGGTTCAATGGATAGAAACTATTTCATCGTCTTGCCTTCACAAATCAGGGTAGACGAACGAGACGATGTGGGAACTGTTTAATGTCAGGCGTTTTTCGAAATTTCGGGCGAGCAATGCGCAAGAAGTGTTAAGACGAGAAAGCTTAATGCCGGGCGCTGAGCTACAAGGCTTGGGGATTCACTCAGCCTCTCATGTGCTTTTTCCCTTGGTGCCCATTTTCATAATGAATCACTCCCGCCCCTGTGTGATACATGCTGAAACACTCGACACATCCCACAAGACAGCCAGTATCTGCGGCAGGTCGTCCGAGTGGCTCTATGCTATTGAAATTGATGTATCTGCGGTGGCGACACGTAGCCCTTGACGACGCACACCGAGTTGCCCTCGACCTCTGCCGCGCGGGCGTCTGTTATCTGCGTCGGAGCCTCTGGACTTCGCGGGTCGAACCTGCACACGGCCATGAGCCGAACCTTATTACTTGAGCACGACGGCTCTGGTCGCAGTGATTGATAAGAGCCTTGCTGATTGCGAGTCCGGTTGAATAAGTTGTTACGCTGCGGGTACGTCACGTGTTTCAATACTCCGCATTGGCTGTCTCGCCGAACCACCATGGCGGCGACAGCTACCAGTTCAGCCAGTTCGACCGGCTTTGGTGCGCGCATTTGATAGCCTGCCCTGAGCGCCTGCATCCGTTCCTCGACCCGCGCGCAGGCCGTCAGCGCGATGGCTGGCACCTTCTTTCCGCCTAACGACCGGCACACTGTTTATGGTGTAGTATCTAAGGAGACACAGAGCACAGGCAGCCAACTATCTGGGGGAAGACAGTAGTGACTCGGAATATCCTTGTTCGGAACAACGTGAAGGTCTTTGGTAAGGGTACGCAGCCCATGCTGTTCGCACACGGTTTTGGCTGTGACCAGAACATGTGGCGATTCGTAACCCCGGCGTTTGAGGAAGACTACCGGATAGTCCTTTTCGATTACGTCGGCTCCGGCAAATCCAACCTTCAGGCATACAGCCCAGAGCGTTACGGCAGTCTCGATGGCTACACACAGGACGTGCTCGATGTCTGCGGTGCGCTTGATTTGCAGGACATCATTTTTGTCGGCCATTCAGTGAGCGGCGTGGTTGGGATGTTGGCCTCAATCCGCGAGCCAGAGCGTTTCGGCCGTCTCATCATGGTCGGCCCCTCACCGCGCTACATCAACGAGCCGCCCGATTACGTCGGCGGTTTCGAGCGCTCTGACATCGTTGGGCTGCTAGACGTAATGGAGAAGAACTATATGGGCTGGGCCAACTTTCTCGCTCCCGTCGTGATGAAGAACCATGATCGCCCGGAGCTGACGCGCGAACTAGAAGAGAGCTTCTGTTCCACCGATCCGAAAATCGCGCGGCGGTTTGCCGAGGCTACCTTCTTCTCCGACAACCG
>CAZEZJ010000040.1:2503-21340 GCA_964516695.1 uncultured Blastocatellaceae bacterium | reverse complement strand
TGCTGGTCGTAAGACCCGATGAGCACGCGATTGCCGACGACCACAGGTGAAGACTTGATTTCGCTGCCCGTCTTAAACGTCCACGCGGGCCGCCCGTCGCGCGCGCCGACCGCGTGCAAGACTCCGCGCAAATCGCCGACATAAACAAGGCCGTCCTGCCCGTTATAGAAGGGCGATGATTCTCCTATCGCGCTGCCCGCATTATATCGCCAGTAGACGCCGCCGTTATCCAAGCTGAGCGCCACCAATTCGCCTTTGTGAGAGCCGACGAAGACCGTGCCGCCGACGACCGCCGCCGAAGATTCTATTGACTCGCCCGCCTCAAACGTCCATAGATGTCTGAGCGTTGGCGGCAGTCCCGTGAGGCCGGACAAGCCCGTCAATTGCTGGTTGCCACGAAACTGATACCAATTCGTCGCGGGCGTCGCCGCCTGAAGCAACATTGAGCTGGCCTCTACGGCGGCAAAAGGCGACGATGAAAAACAGGCGAGCACAAGCGCGAGGCACAGACCCGTTGACACACAACAGGCGATTGACTTTGCACTTCGGACTTTAGACTTCAGACTTTTTCTCAGTAAGCGCACTCGTAAACCTCCAACGCTCCGGCGGCGTCAAACGCGCGCGGATTAAAACGGCCCGTCCATTGCAGAGCGGCATCTTCAGCCAGCATCGTTAAATCATTCTTCACAATTCCGGCGGCGCTCAATCTCAAGGGAAACCTTCCGGCTGCGGCAAGCTCTTCAAGGCGTCGCGCGAGGTTCGCGGCACGAACGCGCCGGCCGGAGTTTTCATGCGACAAACGCAGCAGCTCGTCGTATCTTTCGCCCGCCGCGGAGTCGTTCCAGCGCACGACCGTTGGCAGCAGCAAGGCCAGCGCCACACCATGCGTCGTGTTGTAATGAGCGGTCAAGGGATTAGCGCAGGCGTGGGTTGCGCCGAGCATGGAATTTTCAATCGCCACTCCCGCATAGTAAGCTCCAAGCTGCATCGCGCCGCGCGCCTCTATGTTATCCGGCTCATCGAGCACGCGCTCGTAATTGCCTTCCAACAATTGCCACGCCGCACGCGAGAAAAGCTCCGAGAGGGGATTGCGGCGCGTCGTGACGTAGGTTTCGACGGCGTGCGCGATGGCATCGAAGCCCGCGGCAGCCGTGACGCTCTGCGGCTGCGAGACGGTGAGCAGCGGGTCCAGAAGGGCAACGCGAAAAGCTGCCTGCGTGTCGCCGCAAGCCATCTTGACGTGGGTTTCGGCGTCCGAGATGAGCGCATATGACTGCGCTTCGCTGCCCGTTCCGGCGGTCGTCGGCACGCCTATCATCGGCAGCAAGGGCTGCCGGGCCTTGCCGTAGCCTTTGTAATCCGCTATGCGCCCGCCGCCCGCGAGCAGAAAGTTGATGCCCTTCGCGCAGTCTAAGGAGCTTCCGCCGCCAAGCCCGATGATGGAATCTATCTTCAACTCGGCGGCAAAGGCGCGCCCGGCCTCTATCATCCGCGAATCGGGATTAACGTCGAAGTCTTGAAAAAACTCGACCTCAATTCCGGCTGTTCGCAACAGCCCCAAAGCTTCATCAACATACCCGCAATCCAGCAGCCCACGGTCTGCGACGAGCAACGAGCGATGAAAGCCAAGCTCGCGCGCCAGTTCGCCCAAACGCTTGAACGCGCCCGCGGCGAAAACCACCCGTGTACGAGATTGAAAGTCGAACGACTGCATCGAAGCTATAATTAGAGGTTTCAGGTTTCAGGTTCTTTCAGTCTTTAACTTATAAACCTGAAACCTTGCGCTTGAAACTATTTCCCAGCTTCTTTTAAAGCATAAAGCTGATTGCGATTGGAAATGTAGAGCGCGCCGTTAGCGGGAACGGGGCTGCTGTAGACGGAGCTGCCCATGTTCATTTCGCCGAGCACCTTCTTCACCTTTCCGGCCTGCATGATGACGACATCGCCGTCTTCGTCTCCGAGATATAGTTTGTCGTCAACGAGCAGAGGCGACCCCCAGACGGCGGCAAACATGTCGTGTGTCCAATAGGCTTGGCCCGTCTTGGCGTCGATGCAATGCAGGAAGCCGCTGAAGTCCGGTTGATAGATGAGTCCGTCGGCAATCGCGGGCGTCGAAATCGAGCGGCGGATTTTGTCGTAGTGCCAGACGAGGCCGGTCTTGGTGATGTCGCCGCGCTTGCTGGCGTCAATGCAATACATGTGTCCGACGCCTTCGCCGTGCTCAGGGTCTTGCCCGTTGGCGATGTAGACCTTGTCTTCGTAGATGACGGCGGTGCTGATGATTTCGTTGCGCGTCTTGGGCCAAGTGGAGTCTTTCGGGTTGGTGTCAAACTCCCAGAGCTTCTTGCCGGAGAGCGCTTCATAGCCGCGAATCCAGCCGTCGCCCTGTCCCATCACGACTTGGTCAACGCCGCCAATCTTGCCCACGGTCGGCGAGGCCCACTGCCCGTGCAGGATGCGATTGCCAACGGAGTTGTCTTCCCAGACGAGTTTGCCCGTCTTCTTGTTGACGGCGATGATGGCCGGGGCTTTCGGAGAGGGAACGTTGACGTGGCTTTCGTCCTGACCGTTTGACGTGCTGACGTAAATCAAATCACCGAACGAGACCGGAGAAGAGTTTGCCAGATTATGCGGGTGCGAGCCGACCTCCTCCATCATGTCAAACTTCCAGACCACGTCGCCGTTTCGCTCGCCCGCCGGCTTCTCGTCTGTGATTGGCCCATCGTTCTCCTTGTCGCGGAAGCCTTCCGTGTCCAGACAGACTAATTCCGCGCGGTTTGAGATGTAGTACAGACGGTCGCCTTCAACCAGCGGCGAAGAGGCCACGCCCTGATAGGGCCAATCGTTGACACGCCCCGCCGCCAACTTGTCATGTACCATCTGCCACAAGAATTCTCCATCCGATTCGCGGAAGGCCATCAAGATGCCCTTGTCGCCTTTCACAGTGGGGTCGTAGGACGGATTCGCTTCATTGTTTGTGCCGACGAAGACCTTGCCGCCGGAGACCACCGCGTTGCCGTAAGTCTGCGACCCAAGAAGCGCCACCCACTTGACGTTCTTCTTCTTCGCCACGTCCCACGTCGTCGGCAGTCCTTTCATCTTCGAGACCATGTTGCGGTCAGGTGTGCCGCCCCACATCGGCCAATCGCCCGAACCGGGGTCTGACGCCGCACCCGTTGAAACGGAAAGAAGAATAGAGACCACGCAAAAGACGAACGACAGAAACCCGACAATCTGCCACCTGAGGCCAATTGTCTTCCGGCTTCTCACTTCCGACTCCTGACTCCTGACTCCTGATTTTTTCATTTGTTCGCGTACACTTTCAGATTATCAAAAAAGATTTCCGCCGGGGCGGCTCCGAAAACGCCGGGGCTGCCCTGAAGATTGGGGATGGAATCAACGCGCTCAATCATCCACGCCGCCGGCTCCGGTTCAGCCGCGGGCCAAGCCTTGCCGCGCGCGCGCACCTTTCCGTCCGGCAACGTTTCGACTTGCAGCTTGACGCGATACCAAGTATCCGCCTTCCAAGCAAACGGAACTTTCACGGTGCGCTCCGTTTCCGGCTGCCACGGCTGCAACTCAAGCTGCTGGCTATTGCCAAACATGACGAGCGCATAGCGCTGCGCTATCACTCCGGCATCGCCCATCTGCCGCCGTTTCTCTGTCGCGCGAATGTCAGCCTCGATTGTGTAGTTAGACAAATTCGACGGCCCGAAGAAGGCGCGCGCCCTGCTCAACAGCGAAGAGCCTTCGGTAGTTTTAACCAACACCTTCTGGCCGTCAACTTCGCGCACGATATACTTGAGGCCCGCGTTGGCCCAATGCGCGGGCACGCTGTTAGGAGCGTAAGCCTCAAAGCCCTCGTTCCACGGCAGCGGCGGCAAAACGCGCACGCGGGCCGCACCCGTCACACTTCCGACAGTGGCCTTCACGGCACCGGCCTGCGCCGTCATCTCGGTTCCGGCTGTGAACTGCCCTTGCTCCGAAACGTTGCCGGACAATTTATCCAGCGTCCACGTCGCCTTCTGCTCTTCACGCAGGAAGCGCCCGAACTCGTCGAACAAGCGCACGCGAAAGCGCACGCTCTCGCCGGGTTTGAGCATCAACTCTGTTGGAATCACTTGCACATGCGCCACCGCCGCGTGCGAGAGCGGAAGGTCGCGCACAACTTGCGCCGCTGGCTGAGCAGCCGTCTTCTTGCCGATGCAATAGAGCGCTTTTTCCGTCACGAGATAAATGCGGCCGCGCGAAACCGCGACCGAGCCTAAGACGGTTTCCGGCTCGGCCTCCGTGCCCAACAGGTCTTGGTCCAGAATCTCGCAGCCTGCGGCTGAGGGCTTAAGGATAAAGAATTTTCCATTCTCCGTCCCGACGTAGAGCTTGCCGTCGGCCAAGACGGGCGAGGCTTTCTGAATCGTGCCTAGATTTTGCAGCCAGAGTTGTTTTCCGGTCGCGATGTCAAAGGCGGCGAGATTCGCGCCGTTATCAATCTGGTAGAGACGGTCGCCGTCAATCACAGGCGAGGAGAAGCCGCCCTGAAATCCTTTGACGCTCCACTTGATGTGCTCCTTCCCGATGTCGCCCTTCGCGGCGGCATCAACGGCGGCAATCATGCCCATCTCGTTTGAGTCCAGATTCTCTTCGCTGTGTGTGATGATGGCGGTTGTGCCGTGGACGACGACGCCCGTGTTCAGCCCGCGCTTGCTGACGATATACTTCCAGACTAACTCGCCCGTCCCGACCTTCAAGGCATAAGTCGTTCCGTCGCTCGCTCCCTGAATCAGCAGGCGCGTGCCTTTAACGTCAGCGACGATGGGCGGCGCGTAGGTCGTGTCATACGGACGCCCGGGGACAGAGCTAACCCAGATGGCTTCGCCCGTCTTCTTGTCGAAAGCCATGAAGCGATGCGCGCCGCGCGAATGGTCGCCCCAGCCAAACGTGATGCCGCTGACGATGACGACATCATCTTCGATAATGGGAGAGACTGTGCGCCCGCCGTGCGTCGTTAACAATCCGAAATCTTCCCCGAGCGAGCGTTCCCAGATGAGCTTGCCGCCGGTGTTTAAGGAAAGCAGCGTGCCGCCGCTGCCGAGCACGTAGATGTTGCCCGAAGTGGGGTCGCCGACGGGCGAGGCCCAGCCGACGCGGTGCGGCGGAACGTCAGACAGGTAAACGTTGAAGCGATATTCCCAGAGCAGCTTGCCCGTGTCAGCGTTGAAGCATTGCACGCGCTCTTGCAGCGTCTCGCCTTTGCCCACGGAGTTTTGGAGAAACAGCTTGTCGCCCATCACGATAGGCGTGGAGCGTCCGCCATAGGGCGCTTTCCAAGCCAGATTATCGCCGGCGGGCGACCATTTCGTGGGCAGACCTTTTTCCGGCGAGATGCCGTCGCGCGCTGGCCCGCGCCAATCCGTCCAGTCGCCGCCCGTGGCAGCAGAGGCGGCCGGCGCGGAAACTGTTAGCAGGAGCAGCGCCATCAAGAGAGCGCCAAAGGCAGAAGAGAGGGACTTCATCATCAGTTTTCCTGAGCGTGTATGCTTAAATTTCGAGCCGGGGTGTTGGGAAAACTAAGGCCGCGCTCCTTTTGCGCCCGCGCGATTTGGCGGCAACTTTTCCCACCACCTTATACGTAATAGACAGCAGTTCGGTCTCTATTTTTTATTTGACGGCGACCGTATTATCACCCATCGTTCGGAAAGTGTTGTAAAAAAACGGTAAAAAAGCCCGCTGCTGTGACCTGTAAGCTTATTAGAGATGTAGAATCGGAGCCTACTGTTGCAGCGGCCCTGATTTTTCTTAAACGACAAACACGCTCCCGAAGCGTTTATTGGCGTCCGGCGTTTGTGATATTTAAGTAAGCCTGAAAAGGGTTGCGCACGCATATTCTGCTGCGGCTCGGCGGCAGCCCGATAGGCGTTTCCCTTTGCGGCCTATCCGCCTCGCGTGTGCCACACCCTGAAGAGAATTTTTTTTGACACTTTAATAGTTTCAAGCTCGCCCTTCAAGAAAGCGCGAGCTTGGCAAGAGGAGAAGAAGCAAAAGATGAAACGTTTTCTGATTGGCTTAATCCTGTCCTTGAGCATAGGGCTGCTGGCCTTCGCTCTCGTGCCCGAACGCTCGGCAGCCGCCATCATTGATGCCAACTGGCCGCAATGGCGCGGCCCCGAGAGCACGGGCGTCTCGCCGGAAAAAAATCTCCCCGTCGAGTGGAGCAGCACGAAGAACATCAAGTGGAAGATGCCGCTCGCGGGTCGCGGGCATTCCTCACCGATTGTCTGGGGCAACAAAGTTTTTCTGACGACGGCGATTGAAGGCGACCCCGTGCCCGGCGCAAAAGCGCCCACGCACATGAGCGAGGGTGAGGTCTTCAAACACCCTGACAGCGTTGGGGCCGACCGCAAGCACACGTTCAAAGTGCTCTGCTTTGATAAAGAGACCGGCAAGCTATTGTGGGAGCAGACGGCCTACGAGGGTACGCCCTATGACGACCGCCACCGCAAGAGCAGTTTTGCTTCGTCCACCCCCGCGACCGACGGCAAGCACGTCTACGCCTTCTTCGGCTCCGAAGGCTTGTATGCCTACGACATGAACGGCAAGCTCATCTGGAAGGCCAGCCTCGGCAAGCTCGGCACGGTCGGCATGGGCACGGGTACGTCGCCTGTGCTCTATGAAAATCTGGTCATCCTGCAATGCGACGAGGAGGAGGGCAAGGCTTCGTTTATCGTCGCGCTGGATAAAAAGAGCGGGAAAGAAATCTGGCGCACACCGCGAAAGGTGCAGGCCAGTTGGGCAACGCCAATCTTGGTGCGGGCCGGAAAGCGTATGGAGTTGATTGCGAGCGGCAACGAGTCAATCATCGCTTATGACCCGGCGACGGGCAAAGAGCTATGGCGCAGCAAGGGCGTTGAGAGCAATGCGATTCCGACTCCGGTTGCGGGCAATGAAACGGTCTTCATCGTCGCGGGCTATCCCGCCAAAATCGCGATGGCGATTCGCCTCGGCGGCGCGGGCGACCTCGCGGAATCCAGCATCCTGTGGAAGTATGCGAAGGGCACGGCCTACGTTCCATCGCCGATTCTGTATGGCGACTATTTATACTTGACGACCGACCGCGGCATTCTCACCTGCCTTGATGCGAAGACCGGCAAAGTGATTTACGAGGGCGGGCGCGTGCCCATCCCCGCGACCTTCACGGCCTCGCCCGTCGCCTTCGACGGCAAGATTCTGCTGACTAGCGAAGACGGCGACACCTTCATCATCAAAGCAGGCCCGCAACATGAAGTCTTGCGCACTAACTCGATAGATGAACCCGTTTATGCTTCGCCGGCGCTCGCTGACGGCAAGGTTTTCATTCGCGGCGAGAAGAATCTCTACTGCATCGAGAAACGATGAAGGCAGAACGCGGCAGCGATGAACTGTTCAGAGCTTGTCTGTCATTCATCGCTGCCGCGTTCATCGCTCATCGTTTCTTCTATTAAGGAGCTGAGAGATGTACGACGACGTTGAAATAGAAGCTGAAGAAACAACAGCGGCGGCAGCGACGACTCCGTGGTATCAATCCAACGCGGCGCTGCTCGCGGCCTCGATTTTGCTGCCGCCCGTCGGCCTCGTGCTGCTCTGGCGTCGTCGTGACATCGCCACGCAAAGGAGAGCGCTCGCGTCTCTGTGTATCGTCGCGCTCGGAGCAGGCTACGTCTATTTGCTGCTCAGCCGTCGTGCTAATTCAAACTCCAACAGCGACCACTACACGGCGCTCGAACAACACCGCGCCGAACAGCAACGTCAAGCCGGACTGCCTTTACCTGCGGGCGCGCCCGGCGAGCAAGCGGCGGCGGCTCCGGGCCAGCCAGCGCCGAATGGCGTGGCGGCAGAGGGCGGCCAGCCCGCAGACATGGCCCACATGGAAGCATCGTCTAGCCCAGCGCGCAACTACTGGACCGATTTTCGCGGGCCAAACCGTGACGGACTCTACGAAGAGATGAACATTCAGCTTCGTTGGGCCGCCAGCGGTTTGCCGCAACTCTGGAAACAGCCCATCGGCGGCGGCTACGCCTCGTTTGTCATCGCTGAAGGGCGCGCCTTCACCATCGAGCAGCGCCGCGCGCAGGAAGTCGTCGCCGCTTACGATGTCGAGACGGGCCGCGAGTTGTGGACAAACGGCTGGACGGCGGAGTTTCGCGAGTCAATGGGCGGAGACGGCCCGCGCGCAAATCCCACTTGGCACGACGGGCGCGTCTATGCGCTCGGCGCGGCGGGCGAGCTTCGGTGCCTCGACGCGAAGACGGGCAAGCTTATCTGGAATCGTAATATCCTGAAAGACAACGCGGCGGAAAATATACAGTGGGGCATGTCTGCCTCGCCCTTGATAGTTGACGATAAGGTCATCACGCTGCCTGGCGGCGCGAGCGGCAAGTCGGTCGTCGCCTACAGCAGGCTGACGGGCGCGCCCATTTGGCGTGCGCTCGATGACGAGGCTTCTTACACTTCTCCAATGCTCGTCACGCTCGCGGGCCGCAGGCAGATTCTAGTCGTCACGGCCAGCCGCGCCGTCGGCTTGGGCGAGGATGGCTCGCTGCTTTGGGAATATCCTTGGCGCAACGGCTCCGGCATCAACGTCTCGCAGCCCATCGTCGCGGGTCCCAACCGTTTCTTCATCTCGGCGGGCTACGGCAAAGGCGCGGCGCTGGTGGAAGTGAGCGGTTCGGGCAGGAGTTACGCGGCGCGCACCGTCTGGGAAAACAACTCTATGAAGAACAAGTTTAATAGCTCGGTTCTTCACAACGGCTACGTCTACGGATTGGACGAAGGCATCCTGACGTGCGTTGACGTGCAGACGGGCGAGCGCAAGTGGAAAGGCGGACGCTACGGCTACGGGCAATTGCTGCTCGCCAGCAACCATCTCATCGTCATCACCGAAACCGGAGAACTCGTGCTCGTGCGCGCCACGCCCGACCAGCATTCGGAGATAGCCAAATTCCAGTCCCTCGAAGGCAAAACGTGGAACGTTCCGGCCATCGCCAACAATCGTTTGCTCGTGCGCAACACAACGCAAATGGCCTGCTACAACCTCGCCGCTCAATAGCTCTTTAGCTTCAGCCGTGTGATGCTGCCCTCTGTAGCGCAGCATCACACGCTATCTTCGCCCGCTATCATGCAGCTCTTCTTTCTACTCCTGCTTCTGGTCGCCCCTTACCTGATACTCACTTTAGCCTCGCGCTTGAATGCTCGCTTCAAAATCGCTCCGGCCACGCGCGCCCGAGTTGGGCTGACGCTCTTTTTCCTTTTCACAGCCGTCGGGCATTTCATCAGAACCGAAGAGATGGCCGAGATGCTGCCGCCGTTTGTTCAATACCGCGTGGAGCTTATTTACATCACCGGCATCTTGGAGTTGCTCGGAGCTACGGGTGTGTGGATTCCCCGCCTGATGAGGTTGACGGGCGTTTGTCTAATCTTGATGCTGATAGGTATTTTACCTGCTAACATCTATTCGGCTATCAATCGTGTTGATTTCGGCGGCCACGGAAGCGGCCCGGCTTACCTGCTGTTGCGAGTGCCGTTCCAGTTGTTCGTCATCTGGTGGACGTATTTTGCGACTCTCGGGAAAGAGTCTCAGTCGCGAGTTGAAAGCTGACTGATAAGATGCTGGCGTCCGAGTTCATTTCTCGCCATGAATAATAAACAACCTCAGCCAGATGAGTTGGATTTCCAGCTTAATCTCACAGACGGGGCTGGCATACATTCGCGCCGCAAGATGGAGTTATCTGCCAACGGCGCATTTCTGATTGAAGACGTTTTGGAAATCAAAGGCTCCGGCGCGATGACCTTCGTGATGTGCGACGCGTGGCTGGTAGAGATTTTCGAGTTAGACGCGGGCGACTACTTTTTTATGAGAGGCACGGAATGCGTGCGCCCGCCGTCAAAGCGTTTCGGAATTTTTTACCCGCCTTTTTCTATCATGCAGGTCTGCTTCAAAGATGTGAGGGGTCGTTGGAGCGGCATGGCTGCAACCGCTCGATTGCCGGAAAAGCTGATGGCTCTGCCGTTGATGTTTGAAACGGATTTCAACGGGGCACCTCAAAGCGTCGAACAGGTCGAGCGTATTCTAAGTTCGAGCCGCAACCGCCAGTCAATCGAACTAAACCCAAAGCCTTCGCTGCTTTCCCTCAGGGCCAAAAAACTCATTGACGAAAACTATTTGATTCATCCATCCATCTCGGCTCTGGCCGCGCGCCTTGGCGTCACGCACGCGCACCTTTCGCGACAATTCAAAGGCGATTTCGGTCTCAGCCCCAGCGCTTACTGCAACCAGGTGCGCATCGCCGCCGCCACCTTCAGATTGGCCCGCGGCGAAGAGATAATCAACATCTCGCAGGATGTCGGCTATAACGACCTGAGCCGCTTCTACAAACAGTTTCGCAAAAACACAACGAAAACTCCTGGCTACTGCCAAACACCCAAGCGGCGCAAACGCACGTAACGAATCCACCTGCAACCAATATCAAAAAACGCCAAGACGCGAGCGCACACGTTTGCCTAAACTCCTGACGCGTCCTTTGAAACGCAATCAAGACTTGAGGAGGAGAACAAACATGCGCAAGGTAAAATACTTGGTCGCCAACAGCCTCGACGGGTTTATCGCGCGAGCGGACGGAGCGGTTGACTGGCTGTTGATGGACAATACGGACTACGGCATGACAGCTTTTTTCTCATCCATTGACGCCGTCCTACTTGGGCGCAAGACCTACGAATTTGCTCTCAGCCACAGCCCACGGCCCAAGCGCAAAAGTAAAACCCAAAAAGCGAAAAGCGGGCGCGCCTCAGAGACCGGCATGAAAAGTTATGTTTTCTCGCGCACGCTTAAACGCGCGCCGGATGACGGCGCAATCATCGTCTCGGAAAATGCAGGGGAGTTTGTCCGTAATCTGAAATCACAAGCGGGCAAGGATATTTGGTTGATGGGCGGCGGCTCGCTGGCAAGCAGTTTGTTGGCCGAGCATGTGGTTGACGAAATCAGTTTGAATGTTCATCCCGTTTTGCTCGGCTCAGGTATTCAGCTCTTTCCCGAAACCGGCAAACAACTTGATTTGGAACTCCTAGACTGCAAGCCTCACGAAAACGGCTGCGTGCAACTCGCGTATCAAGTGAAGAATTGAAGACGATTCGCGCGCGAGCAAAAAGTCTGTAAGGACATCACAAGACCGCCGTGTCTCGTGCGTGAAATAAAATGTTGCACGTGCAACGCGACGTGTGATATACATCTCGTCACGTTAGGCCAACCTCGCTCGTCAGGGAATTTCAAAACTTTTAAGGAGAGACACTTCATGCTGAGAAGTATTCTCGCGGTGATTGCCGGAAGCGCGACGTGGATGGTGACGGCTTTAGGAATGGATGGGCTTTTGATGAGCCTCGCGCCGCAGTGGTTTGGCCCAAACGGGAAGGTCGAAAGCGTGCCGCTGATGCTCTTGATGATGACCTACTCGCTCTTGTTCTCCGTTCTCGGAGGCTACGTCGCGGCCCGAATCGCGCGCCGCAAAGAGATGCAGCACGCCTTCGTGCTCGGCGTGCTGCAACTGCTGCTGGGTATTATGGCGACCATCAAATTCTTCGACACCGCGCCCTTATGGTGGCATCTGACGTTCCTCACGCTTCTGATACCCGCCAACGTCTTCGGCGGCTGGCTCCGGCTGACGCGGAAAGACAAAACGCTCAATGATTCAATGGTCGCCGCCTAAGCGCGCAGATGAGCGCCGAGCGCGCGGTTAATTCGCCTTCTTCACAAAGATGCGCTTGGTTTCAAACGAGCCGTTTGGCCCGTCGTGATACATGTCAATGGTGATTGTCGTGCCATCGGGCGACATAATCCACTTGCGCGTCAACTGTGAAGTAACAACGCCCTTCGGAGTCTCGACGGTCGTTTCCTCGCTGACGACGATGCCGTTACCTCTGGGCAGCCATTTGCCTGTGCGCTTGCCCTTTCCTGCCGGCCCTTGTGGGCCTTGCGGCGTAAACTCAGCTTCTTTGCCGTCGAGCGCGTAGGCGTCTTTGATAACTCGCTCGCCCTGCGCCGTGATAATCTTGGTTTCGAGTTCAATACGGTCGCCCGTTTGCAAGACGGTCATCGTTTGCTCCATGCCCGGCGGCAGACCGATGCTGCGGTTTCTATCCAGCACCCACGTGCCGCTAAAGTTGGGCGCTGCCGCCAGCGCGCTGAAAGCTAACGTTAACACTACAACGACGACCACAACGCCTGTCATGCTGATGCGTCTCATCTTCGGCTTCTCCTTCTGAATCATCAAGCACAGCTTGAGCAATCGAACACAAGCTTGCTGCCCGGTTATTATGATTTCGGCTTCGGCTCCACAACAAACGTCTTATTGACGATTTTCCACTCGCCGTTGATTTTAAGCAATGACATGTAGTCGGTAAACCGCGCCTGCGGATAATCGAGCACGACTTTCGCGACAGCCGCGTTGCCCGTAATGTCTATCATGGTGATGCTGCGTTTGCGCTGCGCCTCGTCAGCGGCGGGTTTGCCGCTCGACCCGGCAATATACTCTGCGCTGGTGCGCTGTGTGAACTGGCCGTCGCGAATCCAGAACAGCTTGGCTTCCGTGTGAAAAGCTTTCTTGTGATGCTCGCCGTTGCCCGTCGCATGGCCCTGAAAATAATACTCGATGGCTTGGCGCACGCCCGCTTCATCTTGGTCTTGCGCGCTGGTGGGCCAAGACAACACGGCGACGGCCGCGATTAACGTTGCGGCACAGAGTAGAGCGATTTTTTTCATAAGCAATCTCCTGTTAAAGATTTGATGTCAGATTGTTCGTCAAACGGAGCGTCAGCTTTTCTCCAGACAAATATCGAAGACGACTGAAGACTTTTGCGGCTTGACCGACCAGCGCGACGGGGCGAATCAACTCGCGGTCAACGAGTCCGTCTCTGAAATAATTTTTCTCGGGGTCGCCGCCGAAAAACGGGTCGTTGGCGAAGTAGAGTTGTGTGACGAGGGTGCGATGTCCGGGCGCGCTGATGACGTAGTGTATGTGCTGCGGCCGGCCACCATAGCCGCGCGGAACGATGGTCTCATATTTATACTCTCCGCTCGGCTGCGCTAGAACTTTCCCGCGAAAACGAAAGCCCTGCATATCGTAGTCGCCGGCGTTGTCCGCGTGAAAGACTTCTATGACGGCACCGGAGAGCGGCGCTCCATCCGTGTTAATGACCTTGCCCGCAACCAGCAAGGGCGTGCCCGGCTCATCGGTCTCGTTTAGCTTCTCTCTTTGCGGCGCGCCTTTTTTATAGAAAGGGCCGAGCGAATTGCTCGGGGTCGGGGCAAACGTTTGCTGCTTGCTCTTTCTCTCGCCTGACTGCGAAAGCGCGCTGATGAGAGGATAACCGGCAGCCAGCAATCCGCCGCCGATTAAGAGATAAAGAAAGCTTCTCCTCGATTCACGTTCTTTGTTCATGGCGATACATCTCCTGACATTAAAACTACTTTCTGCGGGCGAGGCTTCGTCTTAAATGCGTCTTCCCCCTCAAAATTTCTTTCGCGCTTAGAACAGCAGCTTGACGCCGAACTGTATGTGTCGCGGCTCGCGCGCCGACGTGATGCGCCCGAAGGTGGGAGAGCCTAGAAAATTATCCGGCAAGTTGAAGTTCGGATGATTGAAGAGATTGAACACCTCCGCACGCAGTTGCAGATTAAAACGTTCGGAGAGCGCAGTGTTCTTCACCAGGGAGGCGTTGATGTTTTCGTAGCCCGGCCCGTCGAGTATGTTTCGTCCGGCGTTGCCAAACGTCCCGCGCGGCGCGAAGGCAAACGCCGCTGTGTTGAACCACTGTTCGGGGTTGGGATTCTGTAGCGCAGGGTTGCCGATGACATTCGGGCGGTCGTTAGCGCCGAAGCCGAGGCCGGAGCGGCCCGTGCCGCTGTTGTCTATGTCGGACAGAAGCGCGACGGTGAAGGGGCGGCCCGTTTGCAAGGTGACGATGCCGTAGGTCTCCCATCCGCTCAGCACGGTGGAGAGCCAGCCGTTGTCGGAGAGAAACGCGCGCCCGCGCCCGAAGGGCAATTCGTAAGAGTAGCTAACGGATAAGCGATGACGAACATCGAAATTCGAGCGCCCGCGCTCGGCACGTGTGTTGAAGCTGTCCTGCGGAAAGTTTGGGTCGCCCGCGCTGGTGAAAAAATTCGAGGCGTCGTCAATTGACTTCGACCACGTATAGGACGCAAGCATTGAGAGACCCTCGGAGAGTCGCTGTTGAAAACGCGCTTGCAAGCTGTGGTAATTGGAGTTGGCGCGCGACTCCAAGATGTTGATGTCGTCAAACTGCGGCACGGGCCGCAGCACGAAGCCGAGCGCGTTGGGTTGGCCCTGATTAATGTCGCGCGCCGATAAGAGTTTCGTTCCCTTCGAACCGACGTAGGCGACTTCAAGGACGCGGCTGCGGCCTAGTTGTTGTTGGACGTTCAAGTTCCAATGCTGCATGTAGGCCGTGCGCAAATCGCGCTGGATGGCGAGCGCCGAATCCGGCAGCGCAAACGGGAAGAAGCTCGGAAACGGATTATCGAGCGTCAGGGGCAGACCGGGCAGCGGGAAGAAGAGATTGAAATCGAAGTAGGGCGAATTGAAGTAGAGCGCTTCGCCGGGCGCGAGGCCGGATTGGTCGTAATAGACGCCGTAGCCGCCGCGCAGGACGGTGCGGCCCTCGCCGCCGAGCGTCCACGCGAAGCCCAAGCGCGGCGCGAAATTATTTTTGTCAGCCTCGAAGCCGCTGCGCGGGATATTGTTTGTGCCGACGGGGAGAAGGGTGCGCGTCGCGGGGTCGTAGATGTTGGCGCGGTCTTCGGCATCAACGGGCGGCGAGTTGTACTCGTAGCGCAAGCCCGCCGTCAGCGTGAAGCGCGGTGTGACGCGCCAGCTATCGTTGAAGAAGAAGTTATAGCTTTGGGTTCTCAAGTGCTGCGCGTTGTCAACGCGTGCCCCTCCGGTGAGAAGCGGCGCGCCGAGCAAGAGGTCTCCGAGGGCGTTGCCCGTGATTTGCGCGAAAGGTGAAAACGTGATGAAGCCTCTCGATTGCACATCGCGGAAAGCGTTTTGCTGCACGAAGCGTAAATCGAAGCCGAACTTCATCAGGTGGCTGCCGCGCGCGTAAGAGGCTGTGTCTAGAATCTGGTAGGTGTTGGTCGTGCTGTGCTGCGGGTTGTTGCCTTCGTCGCCGAGCGGCGAAAATCCTGTGACGGTGATAAAGCTCAAACCGAAGTCGCGCGGGTTGTTTGATAACTCCGGCAAGCCGACTTGGCGATTAAGGCTTGTGCCGCTGCCTTCCTGAAAGACGCCCAGAGAGACGCGATTGAAAGCGACGCGGGCCTCGTTGACGAAGGAGGGCGTAAAAACGTGAGTCTCGCCAAGCATGATGTTCTGGCTGCGGCGCGGAATGTTTGTTCCGTAGCCGGGCACCAGCGAGAAGGTCGGGCCGGAGAACGGCTCGAACAAATCGCGGTCGTTGAAGCTGTAGCGAAAGCTCAAGTTGGAACGCGTGCCTGCCGCGTGGTCGAGGCGCACGTCAAAACTATCGTTGCGGTCGCGCTGCGCGGGCGAAGAGGCGAAATTCTGCAGCGGGTCGTTGCGGTTGGGCGCAGGATAGAGCGCGGCGATGCGCCGCCCAATGGCGCTCTGCCGCTCTTCGGGAATGATGCCGCCGGGGAAAGGCTGGCCCGTCAAAGGGTCTATGGGGAACACGCCGCTTTGCGAAAAATCACCGACGCGCTCGCGCAATGTCGGCACGTTGGTCAGGCGCGTGATGCCTTCGCGCGAACGCGTGCCTTCGTAGTCCGCGAAGAAGAAGGTGCGGTTTTTGAGGATTGGCCCACCCAAGGAGAAGCCGAATTGATTGCGCTGGTATTGTGGCGTCGGCTGGTCGCTCGGGGCGAAATAGTTGCGAGCGTCGAGCGCGGCGTTACGGAAAAATTCGTAGGCCGAGCCGTGGAATTGATTTGAACCCGATTTGAGCACGACATTGACCTGCGCTCCGGCATTGCGGCCAAACGAAGCATCATAAGTGCTGGTCAACATTTCGTATTCACGGATGGCGTCAACGGGCGGGCGCACGCCGAACGTGTTGAGCTTCGGGTCAACGTTATAAACTCCGTCGAGCAGAAAGTTATTGCTGTCTTCGCGCGCACCGTTGACGCTGAAGGCGAAATCGCCGCGCACAGAGCCAGCCGAGCCTTGCGCAGCCGGAACCGCTCCGGGAACGAGCAAGTTAAGCTCGAAGAAGTTGCGCCCGTCGAGCGGGAGGCCCGTGACCTGACGATTTTCGATGACCGTGCCGAGCGAGGCTGAATCTTTTTTCAGCGGCGCGAGTTCGTCTGTGATGACGAGGTACGCATCAGCCGTTCCCGCCACCTCCAGCCTGACATCAACTCGGCGTTCCTGATTAACTTGAAGAACGATTGGCTGCCGGTAGGTTTCGAATCCTGCCAAGCTGATTTCCAGCCGGTATGAGCCGGGCGCGAGCGAGGAAATAGCATACTCGCCCTCGGTGTTGCTCATGGTCTCGCGCGTTTCGCCCGTTTCGTCGCTGGTCAACTGAACGCTGGCACCGTTAATGACCGCGCCGCGCTGGTCTGCCACGATGCCGCGCGTCGAGCCTCTGTGAGTTTGAGCGCTGATTGACGAAACTGCCAGCAGCAAGATAAATGAGACGAGAGCGACGTTGTTTCTCAACTTCAAGATAATTCTCCCTTGAGAGCGGTTTGACACAGGATAGATGGTTCGCGCCGGTTATCGTTCAATTCGGATTGCAGCGTATTATGACCTGAGACGGTCGCTTTGTTGTAAAAAAGCTGTAAAAGAACCGCACCGTCTGTCAATAGTTTGTAAAAGGGAAAACGGGCTGCTACCAAAATTCTGAAACCGATTGCTAGAATACGTAGTATTAACAAGAGAAGTTCGCGCCTCGAAGGGAAGAAATAAGAATCATCATGTTGTTTTTGCAATTTTCGTCCCGGTCTTTTGTGAGCAGGGCTGTGTGGATTGCCTGTCTCCTCCTATCTCTTAATGTGAGCGCCTCGGCGCAAACCTCCAGCACGCTCATCGGAGACATCAAGGATGTTAACGGGGCGGCGCTCATCGGAGTGAAGGTGACGGCCCGCAGCATCGATACCGGACTGCTGCGCACGACCATCAGCGAAGAAGAAGGCCGCTTCGTTTTTCCGGGCCTCGCGGTCGGAGCTTACGAAATCCGCGCCGAGTTCGCGGGCTTTAATAATTACGTTGACGAGCGCGTCACACTGACGGTTAACGAAACGGCCACGCTCAACATCGTGATGCAGGTGGCGAGTCCTGAATCGGAGGTGACGGTGACGGACGACGCCGCTTTGGTTAACACCAAGACGCAGGAGCTAAGCTATCTGGTCGGTGAGCGGGCCATCCGTGAGTTGCCTTTGAACGGCAGAAACTACACGGACCTATCGCTGCTTCAGCCAGGCGTCATCGGCTATCAGAACCGCGACGGCGGCTCGGTCGTCGCACACGGCCTCGGCATCAGCATCAACGGGCAAGACCCGCGCTCCAACGTCTTCCTGCTCGATGGCACGCCGCAAAACGATTTCACCAACGGCCCAGCGGGCAGCGCCGCCGGAACGTCGCTCGGCATCGAGACCATCCGCGAGTTTCGCGTCGAGACCAACGCCTACAGCGCCGAGTATGGACGCAACTCCGGCGGGCAGATTAACGCCGTCTCCAAATCCGGCACCAACGAGTTTCACGGCTCGCTCTACGAGTTTCACCGCAACGATAATCTGGACGCGCGCAACTTCTTTGACCCCGAACGCAAGCCCGAGTTTAAGCGCAACCAATTCGGCGGCTCAATCGGCGGCCCCATCCGCAAAGAAAAACTCTTCTTCTTCGCTGGATACGAATCCTTGCGCGAGAATCTGGGGCGAACGATTTCGACGGTCGTGCCTGACCTCGACGCGCGGAGCGGCGTGCTGCCGCGTCCCGGTTTTCCAGGACAGACCATCACCGTTGTGGTCAGCCCCGTCGTCAGGCCCTACCTAGACGAATTTCCGTTGCCCAATGGCCCGAACCTCGGTCAGGGTCTCGCCGCCTACAGCTTCGGCTTCGGCCAGCAGATTCGCCAGCACTTTGCGCAGGGCCGCATAGACTACAACCGCGACGACCGCAACCAATTCTTCGGGCGCTACACTTTGGACGACGCTGACCAGTTGCTTCCGACCGACTTTCCGCAGTTTCCCCGCACCTTCTTTTCGCGCAACCAATTTTTCACGGGCGAGTACCGGCAGACCATCTCCGCTTCGACGCTCAACACGTTTCGCATCGGATTTAGCCGTACACGCGTGGGCCAAAACGTCGAGGCTAACACCTCACAAGCCTTGCAGCCGTTTGTGCCAGGCCGGGACATCGTCGGAGACATAGACATTGGCGGCATCCCGCGCTTTGGTCCACAATCTTCCGGCAACTTGCGGCTCGTGCAAAACGTCTTCGGCGGCGAATACAGCTTGCTGCACAGTCGCGGTCGCCATCTCATCAAGGCGGGCGCGCTCGTCGAGCGTTATCAGGACAACATGGTCAACCCGACGTTTGGCAACGGTATCTTTACTTTCGCCAGCCTCCGCGACTTTTTAGAAAACCGTCCGCAACGCTTCATCGGACTTACGCCCGAAGCCGCGCTCGACCGCTACTGGCGCTTCACGCTCGCGGGCTTCTACCTGCAAGACACTTTCCGCGCGCACCAGCGCCTGAGCCTCAACGCCGGACTGCGCTACGAAGTCGCGACCTTGCCCGTTGACATCAACGGGCGCGATTCGGCGCT
>CAZEZJ010000040.1:0-2493 GCA_964516695.1 uncultured Blastocatellaceae bacterium | reverse complement strand
CAACTTGAGCGACCGCACGCCCACCACCGGACAACTCTACCGCAACCCGACGCTGAAAAACTTCAGCCCGCGCGTCGGCTTCGCGTGGGACGTTATGGGCGATGGACGCACCAGCGTGCGCGGCGGCTTCGGCGTTTATTTCAACACGAACAACCAGCAGAATCTGATTGTCACGGTGACGAATCCTCCGGCGACGCCCCGGCCCGTCATCAACAATCCAATCTTTCCCGTTCCGAACTTTGCCGGTTCGATTTCGATTCGTCCCGTGCAGTTTGACCTCGACAACCCTTACATACAGGTTTGGAATTTGAACATCCAGCGCGAGCTTCCCTTCGATACCGTGCTGACGCTCGGTTACGCAGGCTCGCGCGGCGTTCATCTTCTGCGCAGCAACGATGTCAACATTCCGACGCCTATCATCCGCGCCGACGGCACGCCCTTCTGGCCCGCCGGACAGTTGCGCCCCAACACGGCTTTCACGACCATCGAGCTAAAATCTTCGGACGGCAATTCGTGGTACAACGCGCTCGTCTTCGAGTTGCGCAAGCGCTTCAGCCGTGGGTTCTACGCGCAGTCGTCCTACACCTTTTCGCGTAACATCGACACCACGCAGGCTTCGACCTTCTTCTCCGACGCGACCAACGGCACAACCACCGCCTTCCCCGAATTCCCCGGCTTCAACTACAATAAGGGGTTGGCCGACTACCATGCCAAGCATAATTGGGTCTTCAACTTTGTCTGGGAAATTCCCTTCGCGCGAAATTTGAAGGGCTTTGCCGGTCAGGTGTTGGACGGCTGGCAGCTTTCGGGCATCGGACAGGCGCGCAGCGGAAATCCCTTAACTGTCTTCGTCGTGCGCAATCGTTCGCGCTCGCAGTGGTCGCCGTCGCTCTCGCCGGGCGTTGGCTTCGACCGTCCAAGCTTTGCGCCCGGCTTTACAGCCGACTCAGCCGTGACAGGCGACCCCAACGCTTATTTCAATCCGGCGGCGTTTGTCCTACAGCCCGCCGGAACTCTCGGCAACGTCGGACGCGGCGCGCTCATCGGACCAAACCTGCGCACCTTCGATTTGTCGGCGCTCAAAAACATTCGCTTATCAAGCCTCGGAGATTCGACGCGCCTACAGCTTCGCATCGAGGCTTTCAATCTTTTCAATCGCACGAATTTCTCCGTGCCGAGCCTGCTCGCTTTCACGGGCGGTGTTGACGGCGAGGCCCCTATCTCGTCGCTGGGCCGCATCCGCTCGACCGCGACATCTTCGCGGCAGATTCAGTTGGGATTACGACTAACGTTTTAGCGTTTCGGCGTCAGTCAATACGCAGTCAGCTTTCAGCCGGGTACAATCTGGAATTTGAAATTTCAGATTGCGCTTGGTTGTCGGCTGACTGCTGAACTCTTTGAAGGAGACACTTGATGATTTGGATTCTCTTCGCTCTCGGCGCGGCCCTTTCGTGGGGACTTTACGGGCCAATTCTGCATCAAGGGCAAGTGGAGTTGAAGAACCCTATGCGTGCGCTGCTGTGTGTGGGCGTCGCGTACTTCCTGGTGGGCGTGCTAGTACCGGTTGTTAGCCTCTGGTCACAGGGACAGCTCGGCGGCTTCAACATGAAGGGTTCGCTGGCAGCCACGGCGGGCGGAGCGCTTGGCGCGCTCGGCGCGGTCTGCATTATCTTCGCCTTCAAGAGCGGCGGTCTGCCGACTTACGTGATGCCGCTCGTCTTTGCGGGCGCTCCCCTCGTCAACGTGCTTTTTTCGATGTGGCTGCATCCGCCGAAGACCTCGCCCAACCCGCTGCTCTACGTCGGCTTCTTGCTGGCCGCGTTCGGCGCCGGACTCGTGCTCTACTTCAAACCTCAATCTTGAGCTTGATGCCAGCGACAGAGTTGCTCGCCGTCGAACTGACCTCGATTTAAGATGGCCGCCGCACTCTGCCGCCTGCACCACGCTTTACAATCATTTTACAATCGCGGCTGAAGAGTGTGGCTATAATCCTAGAACTTTCATCAAGGGCGGCACGTTGTAGTTAATACTTCAGGTGTTCGCCATATTCACAAGGTCAAAGTCTAGTCTAATAGCAGAATTAAGCAATAAGGAGGCTTCAGGAATGAGAAGCGCACGCAGAGGGTTGATGAGCGCAGTCGTTATGCTCTTATTGTTATCCGTGGTTGAGGCCTGGGCGCAAACGGGCGGCGAGTGGCCGCAGTGGCGCGGGAGCAATCGCGATGGCATCTCCAAAGAGACGGGCCTGTTGAAACAGTGGCCCGCGGAAGGGCCGCCGCTCGCCTGGAAGACGACGGGCGCGGGCCGTGGCTATTCTTCGCTCGCCATCTCAAAGGGACGCATCTATACGCTGGGGCTAAGAGGGGAGCGTGAACACGTTATCGCTTTCGACGTTGCCACGGGCAAAGAAGCTTGGGCCACCGCGCACGGCACCGCCCCCTTTCGCAACGACCGCGGCGACGGCCCGCGCGGCACGCCCACCATTGACGGCGA
>CAZEZJ010000039.1:1798-21664 GCA_964516695.1 uncultured Blastocatellaceae bacterium | reverse complement strand
ATCGGCAAGCTCGACGATGCGGGATGCCTGCGCATCACAGACCGCAAGAAAGAGTTGTTCAAAACTTCCGGCGGCAAATACATCGCGCCGCAGCACGTCGAACAACTCATCAAAGCCTCGCGCTTCGTCAATCAGGTCGTGCTCATCGGTGACAAGCGGAATTTCCCCGCCGCCTTGATTGTGCCTGACTGGGAACAGATTCGCTCCTACATCGCGCACAAAGGCATTGATGCCCGCACGCCAGCCGAGCTGTGCAGCCACCCGCGCATCATCGACCTCTTTGAACGCCAGATTGAACAGCACACGACCGAGTTGGCCCAGTACGAACGCGTCAAACGCATCGCCCTGCTCGAAAACGAATTCACGATTGACGGCGGCGAATTGACGCCCACGCTCAAAGTCAAACGCCGCGTCATCGACGAAAAATACCGCGACGTGATTGACCGTCTCTACGAAGGAGCCTGAGCCGCCATCGTTTCGTAAACCTTTTAAATTCTCTCAAGGGACATTTCGATGCAAGAGACAGAGGCGCGCACGCTCGTTATCAAACGAACGCGCGATGAGGGACGAGAGATACGCTCATTTGACATGCTGCCGGAAGAGTTAAGCGGCGAGCACGATAGCAGCGTCCCGTTTTTGCCCGGACAGGTCGCCGTGCTCCGCGCGGGTGGAGCGAATTCGTCATACTTCGCCTTCGCCAGCGCGCCCGAAGATGAGGAACTAGAGTTTCTCGTCAAGCGCGGCTCCGGCACTTCCGCCGCGCTCTTCGAGATGAAGGAGGGCGACCGCGTCGAATTGCTGCAAATCGTCGGACACGGTTTTCCTTTAAGCGAGCACAAGGGCAAAGACTTGGTTTTCGTCGCGATGGGAACAGGCGTCGCGCCATTGCGCTCGGCCCTACGCCACGTGCTGAAACACCAGCATGACTACGGCCAACTCGTCGTCCTCTACGGCGCGCGCACGCCCTCCGACTTTTGCTATCAAGACGAAACGGAAGCTTGGGAGGCAGCGGGCGTCGAACTGCGGGAGGTCATCTCGCGCCCAGACGGCCACGATTGGTCAGGCCCCACCGGCTACGTCCAATCCTTGCTCGACCACATCGTTCCAGACCTGCCCAACCCAGTCGCACTCATCTGCGGCTCGCGCGAAATGATAGAGCAAACCCGCGACCGTCTCAGTCAAATGGGCTTTGCGCCCGAAGCGATTTTGACGAATTACTAATCAACCCAAGTTGCTAGATACACGCCTTGTCCAGTGCACAGGCGATGATAAACGTCGCAAGCTTCAACCAGCACCCCGTGAGCGTGACGCCATCCATGGGCTTCGGAAACGTACTGGTGAGGTGACGGAAGAGGGTCTCACTCCGTTTTCGCATCAATTGTTTGTAAGAGCTGCGCCAGCAATCAGCACTGCGCTTGGAGTTCTTTTTCCGAGCGGGGGCAAACTCACCTCCATTTGTCGCCTTGGCTGCGTCTTGCGCTCCATAATCAGTGGAGCCACTGTCCATGAAGAGTAGAGGACGCCATTATAATAGTGGCTTGCCTGTGCTCACCTGCCGACCGTAAATCTAATTCAGGATTCATCATAAAATTTAGCATTAATAAAAGACTTATCTATCAGGGCTAAATTACCATCATCGCGTTACGGATTTTGCTTCGGTAAAGAACCCCGCTCCAAAAGAAAAAGGATCTAATCCTGATTTGTTGAAAGTCGGTCCGGCGACCTTTTGCGAAAGTGTCGGGTGTTTTTCGAGCCACGTTCAACCAATCCCTGAGAGCTTAACAGGCCTTTGAGAGATTTATGTCAGACAAAAAAGCCGCCAGACCGGGCAATCCCATGTTCAAGTGGTGGCGGAATCCTCGCCGGATCGCCGTCATCATAATCTGTATAACCGCGTCGGCAATATCGCTCGCGCGATGGGGCGCGGTGCGCAAAACAGTCACACAAGCCCCACCGGCGCAGCTCACCCCAACTCTGACAAAAGAGTACGTTTACGTTGGCGGTAGACTTGTCGCAGTTGAAGAAACGGTTGGAGCGACCGTTGCTGCTCCAACGGGCTTCCTGGCAGCCGGGCAGCCAGGCGGTCAAGTCTCCCTGACCTGGGCCACGCCGATTTCCGGCACGGTTGACCACTACGAGGTGGAGCGGACGGTGAGCTTGACGGATGTGAATCCATCGCAGTTCAACTGTGCGACGTCGCCCTGTGCCGACCCGGTCGCAGTCCACGGGAAGGCTTATCTCTATCGCGTGCGCTCAGTCACTACGAACGGCGCGAAGTCAGCTTACAGCGACCGAGACCTAGCCACGACATCTATCTTTGCGGACGACCCGCTCAATACGAACGGGACGAAGACGAAAATCCAAGCCCTGCACTTTACCGAACTGCGCGACGCGGTAAACGCCGTGCGCACGACGGCCGGACTGCCAGCCTTTAACTGGACTGATGCTGCGCCTCAGTCGGGCGGTGCCGTTCGCGCCAGTCACTATAACGACCTGCGTGCAGCACTCAGCGAGGCGTTGACCAAACTCGGTCTGCCGGCACCGAAATCCGAGTCAGCGAGCAGCGGCGACACAGTGACCTACAAGCCCGTGCAGGAGCTACGCGACCTGATGAGGTAAGCGCGTCTCCGCCGATGCCTTAACTATAGAGACCGTTACGGAAAAGAGGAGTGAAGACAATGAAAATTGGGATTAGACATCACGCCGCGGCCTTCCGCCTTCTCGTGTCGCTCACGTTACTGACTCTCGCCGGAGCAACCTGCGAAGCCTTAGGGCAAACGCCCACGCCAACGCCCACGCCCCTCTGGGTCCAAAGCGGGACTAACATCAGCAACATCAATGCGGGTAATGTCGGGGTGGGGACGGCCAGTCCGACCACGAAGCTCGACGTTCGCGGCAGCATCGCGCTCAACGGGGTGGTGCCCAGCGCGCACGCAGCGACGAACTACACAGCCCTCTGGCTGAAGAACAATGTGGCCGTGATACCGGAGGTAGCCAGTGGGTACTCGGTCATCACTCTCGGCACGAACTACCAGCGCATCGGCGGCACTTGGTCGAACGTGGATACCAGCCTGCCGGCTTGGAGTTTCAGCATGGGCGCAGGCCCGGGTTACGACCAGTTCTCGCTGACCCGCTCGCCGGCAGGCACCTACACCCCGAGTACGCTGATGACAATCAACTCTTCCGGCTATGTCGGTATCGGCATCTCTAACCCTTCGACGAAGCTTGACGTGCAGGGCGGCTCGATTAACGCGTCGGGCGGGCTTTGCATCGCGGGCGTTTGCAAGTCCTCGTGGGCGGACGTTGGCGGCAGCTCTCAGTGGAACAGCGGCGCGAGCGGCATCGGTTATAGCTCTGGCAACGTCGGCATCGGCACGAACAACCCGGCCAATAACCTCCATTTAAACGTGCCGGGCAGCAGCGCCCCAATTAGCGCTATGTCGATTGACGTCGGAACATTTTCCACCTACCCGAACGCGATGAATAGTTATTTCTTCCGCGTGCGGGACATTGGTGGCGCTTCGACCCCGTTCTACATCCGCGGCGACGGCAACGTCGGCGTCGGTACGACTACTCCCAACGCGGGCCGGCTGGTGGTTAACAAGGGCGGGGGCGTTGGTTTGGCGATCCTGAGCGGCAGCAACAACCTGGGGCAGTGGACTGGCCTGCAAATCGGGAGAGCTGCCGCAGATGGGTCTCTCGGCGTAGCCACGCAGGCCGGGGAGTGGGCAGCTAACGCCGCCGCCGGAGACATTATTCTGAAGACGGACTCCGCGTCCAATAAGCTCATCCTGAATTCCGGCGGCGGCGCTGCCACCCTCGTAGTCAACAACGGTAACGTCGGCATCGGCAAGACCAACCCCGCAACAAAGCTGGATGTCGCCGGCGACATCACTGTTACCGGAACGGGTAACATCACGGCCTCCGGCGCAATCACTGGCGGCACCATCAGCGCGACCTATCAGGACGTGGCCGAGTGGGTGCCTTCGACGCAGAAGCTTCAGGCGGGCACCGTCGTCGTGCTCGACGTGGAGCGAAATAATCACGTGCTAGCCTCAACCAAATCTTATGACACGCGCGTGGCCGGGGTGGTGTCAGCCTTGCCCGGCGTGATCCTGGGCGAGGGAGGGGACGGCAAGATCAAGGTCGCGACGACGGGGCGCGTCAAGGTGGTAGCGGATGCCACGCGTGCTGCAATCAAAGTCGGCGACCTGCTGGTGACGAGCGATGTGGGTGGCGCGGCGATGAAGTCTGTCCCCGTTGACCTGGGGGGGGCGCTCTTCCACCGGCCGGGCACTATCATCGGCAAGGCGCTTGAGCCTTTAGCGAGCGGTAAAGGCGAGATTCTTGTCCTCCTCAGCCTTCAGTAACCCAGGGAGATGAAGCGGGACAAACAGGTTCCGAGAGCAGAGCCTTGCATAGTCACGTGGCTGAGGTGAGGAGAAACTCAACAGGCAAGCGGACGAGGCCAAGATGTAAAGCATCCTCTCAACTAAGAAGAGAGGAAGCTCGTTTCACTCTACGCGCGGGTGAAAGACCCCGCCTCCATAAAAACTCCTGACCGCATAGGCGGCAACTCTGGCGGGTGATAATAAGATGGGAACTATCAACGGACTTACGCGAAGCTGGGCAGTACGCAGGTCGCTCGGTGCAATCTATTTCGTCGTCCTTTTCATCCTCTTCTCTGGCGTGGCCGCCGCCCAGACGACAACCACCCGCGCCACCGATGGCCACACGCCCCTAGAGATCGCGCCGGGCGCGCCCGCCGGCTCATACGCGCTGAGCGACTTCGACAACATCAGCCTCTTCAGCCAGAGTCTCGGCTTCAGGCTGCCGCTGATGAGGGTCGGCGGGCGGGGCCAGGCCGGCTACACCGTCACTCTTCCCATTGAGAGGAAGTGGCGCATCAATCACAAGATCTACGACCTGTCCATTGGCTGCGCCAGATGTGATCAGTACATCCCCGAGCACCACTACCTACCCGAGTCCAACTGGTACACCTCACTCAAGCCCGGCTTCTTGCCCGGCGTGATGATCGTCCGCCAAACGGGGACCGACCCGAGCAGGGTGAAGGTCGGATGCACCGGCTCTTACAACAAGACGCTAACAAGGCTCACCTTCGTCGGGCCGGACGGGACGGAGTACGAGTTGCGCGACACCCTTTTCGGCGGCGCGCCGCAGCCCCGCGGCTCCTCCTGCTTCGACGGCGCTAACCGAGGGAGGGTCTTCGTCACGGCTGACGGATCGGCCGCCACCTTCGTCGCCGAGAAGGACGTAGTGGACTACGCCCTGCAGAGGGAAGACCCCGAGTCCATCGTCATCCCCATCTCGGGCACGCTGTACCTGCGCGACGGCACGCGCTACCACATCAGCGGCAACATCGTGGACCTGATACGCGACCGCAACGGTAATGAGGTGCGCTTCTCCTTAGCGGAGGTGCCGAATCAACCCGGCGTTTACCTCCCGGCGGCGGTCGACTCGATGGGGCGCGAAGTGATCTTCAACAACAACGAGATCACATACAAGGGGTTCGGCGGAGAGGCCCGCACCATCCGCGTCCTGTATGCCCCGCTGGGGGACAGGCTCCGGCAGACAACCGACGGGCGCGCCGCCGAGACCTTAAAATCGATGGGCGAACTCTTCCCCGCGATCCCCATAAACGACCCGAACGACGCCGACTACATGTCGCAGACATTCTCTGATTCTGTAGTGTCGGAGGTGGTGCTGCCTGACAACCGCAAGTACGGTTTCCGCTATAACAGCTATGGGGAGCTGGCGCGTGTGGAACTGCCGACGGGCGGCGCCTTCGAGTACGACTACGCGGGCGGCGGCCTCGGCAACGGCGTCTACACCAACGGCGAGGAGTACGAGATTTTTCGGCAGGTGGCGACCAAGCGAGTTTATGACGTGGGCGGGCGGCTCGTGAGCGTTATGACCTTTGGCGCCTGCACAGAGGGGTCTGTGAGCGCCCCCGATAGCTGTGTGCAGGTCGACCATTACGACCCCAACCCCGACCCCGACGCCTCCTCGTGCGCGCAGCAGTCGGACACGGGCCACCGCCTCGTCTCGCGCACGCTCCACTACTTCCGTGGCACGGCGGGGCCGGGGCTGTTCGCGCGGCCAACCCACTACACGAAGTGGGACGAGGGCAAGGAGTTCAAGACGGAGAGCTATGCGTGCGACGGGAAGACTCTCCTGCGGCGCGTGGAGCAGAAGTGGCGGCAGAAGGGGCCGGTCGGGTGGTGGGTGAACTACAGTCCGGTTAACGAGCGCGGGGACGAGCCGGCGAACGACCCGCGCATGGTGGAGACCGTGACGACGCTGGCCGACAGCGGCCAGGTGTCGAAAACGACCTCGATCAGCCCGCTCGATGGCTCGGTGCGCATCGACCAGTACAACAACCCGCTCGATGTGTGGGAGTACGACTATGGCGATGCCGGGTCCGGCTCGCCCGGTGCGTTCCTGCGCCGCCAACACACCGACTACCTGGACTCGACGACCTACACCTCCGACGAGGGCGCACACATCCGCGGGCTGCCTGTACGCACATGGGTCTCGTCCGACGAGGCAGGCGCAGACGCCAACAGGGTATCGCTGACGACTTACGGCTACGACGAGTTCCCGCTCGCAAACTGCCCCGACATTTCCGGCAACGAGGCGGCGAACTGTCCTGCCATCTCCGGCCACAATGCGGCATACGGCACTAGCTTGCTTGCCCGGGGGAATCAGACGAGCACCACGAGCTTTGCAAACGCCGCCGCTGGCACTGGCCCCGTTACAACCTCCATGCGGTATGACGTGGCGGGCAACGTCGTGAAGGCTATCGACGCTTTGGGCCGTGAGACGCTCTTCGACTTTAGCGACAACTTCGGCTCGCCCGACGGCGAGGCGCGCTCGAACGCCGCGCCTCTGGAACTCGCCCGGCAATCAAGCCGCGCCGCCGCGCTTCCGCGGGCGGTCAGGGACGCCGCCGGGCACGTCAGCTACATGCAGTATGACTACTACCTTGGCCGCCCCGTAAACGGAGAGGACATCAACGGGGTGCGTACCGCCCTGCGCTACGACGACCCGCTCGACCGTTTGACCCGAGGTGTGCGCGCGCTAAACACCCCGGCGCAGAGCCAAACCACGATTGATTACGACGACGCGGGCCGCACAATCAGAGTAACCTCCGATCTGAACGGCTACAACGACAAACTCCTGAAGAGCGAGATTATCTACGACGGCTTTGGGCGCACCACACAGTCGCGGCAATACGAGACCGCCACTCAATACATCCTGACAGAGAAGAAATACGACGCGCTGGGGAGAGTCTCGGCCGCGTCGAACCCCTACCGTCCGGCTTTAGGGGAGAGCCTTGTCTGGACTCAGACCGCCTATGATGCGCTCGGGCGCGTCTCATCCATGACGAAGCCCGACGGTGCGAAGTCATACACGCTCTACGACGGCGCGCGTACGCTGGTGACGGATCCGGCCGGGGTGCAGCGCCTGAGTCGCACGGACGCGCTCGGCAGGTTGGTAGAGGTCTGGGAGGTGCGAACGCCAGACGAAGCGACGGGTACCGAGCAGGTGTCATTCCCCGTGCCGGAGGGCTTGAAAATTCCAAAGGTCTTCGCCGGATACAAGTCTAGCTACAGCTACGACCTGCTGGGTAACCTAACCGCCGTCACTCAGCGGATAGGCACGTCGAGCACTTCACAGGAACGCTTATTCGTCTATGACTCCCTATCCCGTTTAACGTCAGCGACGAATCCAGAGAGCGGCACCATCGGCTATAGATACGATGCGGGCGGGAACCTCATCCTGAAGATAGACTCCCGCCCCGGGGGCGCGGCTCTCCCCAACTGTTCGATTCCCTACGGGGGCGGCAACGTCGCAACCTGTTATGAATATGACATTCTGAATCGGGTCAAGACCCGCACCTACAATGACGGTACGCCTAATGTCACCTACTCCTATGACGACACGAATGTGACCAATTCGACAGGCAGGTTGACTTCTGTGCGCAACGGCGCATCTGTCTATAACTACAACGCCTTTGACGAGCAAGGGCAGGTCACGTCCAGTTCTCAGACGACGGACGGACAAACCTATACGATGGGCTACGAGTATAATCTGGCGGGCCACCTGACGAAACAAATCTACCCGTCCAAGCGGAGCGTCGTCACTTCCTACGACCGAGCAGGTCGGATCAACTCGGTCGAGGGGCAGTCGGGCGTCCTCTACGCTTCGTCGTTGAGCTACACGGCGCACGGGGCGGTGGCAAGCATGACGCTCGGCAACCGCCTGACCGAGCACACCTTCTTCAACAGCCGACTCCAGCCGACGCAGATCGGGCTGGGCACGTCCGCCACCGACTCCTCGAAACTTCAACTCGACTACACCTACGGCGTATTCGTGGGAGGCAAACTCGACGCGACGAAGAACAACGGCGACGTGCAGTCACAGCGCATTACCCTCCCCGGTTTGGACGTGACGCAATCTTACGAGTACGACTCACTCAACCGCCTCCAATCAGCGCGTGAGGTGAACAACGCCGCGCCGTGCAGAGATCAGAACAACGCGCCGACAGACTGCTGGAAGCAGGTCTACAAGTACGACCGCTACGGCAATCGCACCTTCGACGCGGGCACGACCTTCCCCTCACTGTCCCCCAATCTCACCGACATGGTCTCGAACCCGAAGGTCGATGCGGCGACCAATCGCCTCGTTGAAGACCAGGACGGCGACCCCAGGAAGGACTATCAGTACGACGCGGCGGGCAACGTCATCAGGAATGCGATGGGGCAGACCTTCGCCTACAACGCCGAGAACAAGCAGACCTCCTACAACGGGGGAGCAAACATCAACACGGGCGGCGCTAACTACTACTACGACGGCGACGGTCGGAGGGTGAAGAAAGTCACTTCTAGCGGGACGACCATCTTTGTCTATGATGCGATGGGCCAACTCGTCGCAGAGTACAGCAACGAGGCACCGCTGCCTGGTGCGGGTGGAACGAAGTATCTGACTAATGACCACCTGGGCAGCCCACGTGCGGTGACGGACCAGCTTGGGAAAGTTGTGTCCAGACACGACTACGCGCCCTTTGGCGAAGAAATCATGATGGGACGCACCGGTGAATACAAGCAGGACAGCGTGCGCCAGCAGTTCACAGGTCAGGAGCGGGATTTGGAGTCCGGCCTTGACTACTTCGAAGCCAGGTACTACTCGTCAACACAGGGACGATTCACCTCAATCGACCCGTTAGCATCGAGCGCGACACTAAGTGATCCACAAACTTGGAATCGTTACGCTTATGTTCTTAATAATCCTTTGAAGTTTAACGACCCGACCGGCATGGTGGCCACTGATACTACTACCCAAACGCCCGTGCGTACCGTGGAACAGAGGTTACCAACGCCGGATCCTTATTGGGATCGCGTGCATTACTACCACTATAATGGTGAGGATGTCCCAGAGAATCGAGAGACATATCCCGAAGCAGTACAAGAAGTCGTAAGAGAATTTCACGCTTACGTGAGGGTAACTACTCAAGCAGAGCTTAATGCATGGCAGGCTGCCAATAAGAATCCCACTGCTGACACCGGATTACTAGGGCCATTACTCACAGATGCAGGGTCAGCAAAGCCTGGCGAAATGCCATCATTCAAACAAACAACTGAAGCGTTAGCTGCACACCTCACCGACTCGTCTGAGAGCACTACTTCAGCGGTCACGGAGCAGGCTCGAGCAGGGGTCTATGATAAATTTGCCGAAAAAATTGGTGCGGCTCTGGCTAATGAAGGAAAACCAGTAGAAGAGACGAAAACCATTATGAGTAAAACTGAGCAACATGCAAAATCGACAGCTTGGAGAATCCATATTCTCAAACCATGGCCTACGAGGGAAATAATCCCTGGAAAAACGCTCCGGGTTCCATAACAGACTGCGTCCTGTTGGGGCGGTGCAATGCAGCTTTGCGGATTAGCGTGTGATGAAGGTTCATCCAGTAATTACTTTGAAACTGAAACAATTCCTGCCTGATAAATTGCCCGTTTTTAGGTTTGAACGCCTCACAAAGGCACCATGAGCGGCGACGCTCAACCCGACGAGATGGCTCAATATCAGAGCATGGTGGGAAAGGATGAAGTCGATACCTTGGTGGTGCTCGAAGCCAACCCGGCCGAAAATACCGCGAACACGTGCCGCATTAACGAAGTAGTGCTGAATGATAGCAACTTAATAAAGTAGACATTACAGAACCTGCACGCGTCAGAACAGGAAACGTTTTATCAGCAATTAATCTTCGGCGCGCTCAGCGCCTTACCTAGTCAAGTCCGGCTAAAGGCCAATGCGTTTGACCAAATCGTCGTAGCGCGAATCATTCTGCAGGCGCATGAATAACGGCCAAACTTTAATGTAAGTCAAGATATTATTTCTATCTGTGTAAGACCTCTCCAACTCCTCGAACGCTTTATCATTATCTTTCAATCCGATATATACCAAAGCCAATGTGTATGGCTCGACATACCTTTGTTTTCTCAGGTTCTTTAATCTATTTAACATCTTGAGGGCTTCTTTCCTTTCTCCGGCCTCACCATAAGCATAGCCCAGAACTCCGATTGCCTCCGGGTCGGACTCCCGTAACGGCACGTCTCTCTGCGAGGGGCCGCCATTTTTACGTGATACCGGATAATCAACCCCGGAAAATAGGAGCATTTTTTTTAACTCCATAATCGCACCTTCGTAATTCTTCTGCTCCAGATACACCATCCCGATTAATCCGTGCGCCATACCGAATTTTGAATCGACCTCGAGCATCTCGTTACAGTGTTCGATGGCGGCATTATATTGTTTCGCGAAATATAAGATTCTCGCCATCGCTAAATGGATATGGACTGAAAGCGGATCCATCTCGAAGGCTTTAAGAATCTCAGTGTGAGCCTGCTCCAGCTCTCCACGTTTAGCCAAGAGCATAGAGTAGAAGTGATGTGCGGCTCCGTTGTTGGGGTTGAGATCAATAGCGCGCCTGAACGCACTTTCCCCGCCGGCCCAATCCCATTCGAAGGTTGATCGAATTCGGCCGAGCGATACATAGGCTTCCGCCAACTGGTCGTCCATCTCTAACGCCGTGAGGGCAGCTAACCGTGCTTTCGGCATTATTTCGAGAGGGGACGCCAGTCCGTAAGCGGAAATCATTATGTAAGCGTCGGCCAAGCCGGCGTGTGCGAGAGCGTATCGGGGGTCATGTTTGATGGCCTTACGAAAATAGTCAATAGACCTTTTCACACCTAGCACACTTCGCTTATTCCCGATATAACGACCTTTCAGGTACAGGTGGTATGCCTTGTGGTTATTGGTATGGCGTTTGGCAATCCGGCCCTCTTCAGCCTTGCTCAGTTTAATGCGGAGGCTGTCGGAGACCTCTCTCGTGACCTCTTCCTGAAGGGCTAAAAGGTCGGAAGCTTGGTGTTTATACACTGCCCCCCATAACTGCGAACCGTCATTGACATTGACCGCCTCGATGTTGAGGAGGATGGAGCCGCTTATCTGATTAAGGTTCCCGATTAAGACCGCCCCGACGCCGAGTTCCTGACCGGCTGCCAGGGGGTCCATGTTCCTCCCCTTGTAGCGGAACACGGTGCTGCGGGACATCACTTTCAGATCAGGCAACTGAGAGAGAGAATTGATAAGACTCTCGGTGATGCCGTCGCAGAGATAATTGAGTTTCTGGTGATTTTTCTCGTTAATCAGGGGGAAGACGGCTAAAGAATTGAGGACTTCATCCGACTCTGAGCGGTGGTTAAGTATTTCCCGCACCCTGGCCACGAACCTATAGCCGCACCCGGATACCGTCTCAATATACCTGTTTTTGATGCTCTCACCGAGCGCCTTTCTCAACGACGCGATTCTGACCGCCAGATTGTTTTCCTCTACGAATTGATTCATCCAAACCTGACTTAATAACTCCTCTTTGGTGACGATTTGCCCGAGGTGCTCGACTAATATTTTTAAGATGTCGAAGGTCTTGGCGGGTAATGGAACGGGGTTATCTTGGCGGTAGAGACGGCGCACCGTGAGGTCCAGGCGGAAGGGGCCGAATTCAAAAACCTCTACCTGCTTTCTGCTATTGAACATTAGGGTGACAACCAGGGAGATATTAAAAGTTGCCGAGTTCCAGCCCGCATCTTCTTCCAATGCAAGCAAGGAACTTTTAGGCGGATAAATTCCCTTAATGAAGGGAGAATCAGCTCTTCGAGTTCACCTTGATATTGAGACTCCATCACAGCCGAGCGCATCCGATGTATCTAAAAGCGGCGCGCGGGTCATTAACAACAGTTTCAGTCGCCACGTCATTCATAAGAAGTCATGTCCGGCTGATTGCGCGGAGTAGCCGGGCGACGCATTCATCTGGGCCGGCGGTACCATCTCGACCATTTCTGCCAGTCTCTGACCTACGACCTCCTTCACCTTGCGCCAGCCGCCCAGCCTCCGCTTCAACACGCCGAACGGGTAGTGTCCATTCGCCTTGTACTCGCGCAAGGTGGGGAGGCGCCTTGTTCGATATGTCAGGGCTAAAACGTCTTGGATAAGAGTTTCGGTCGGGGTGGCGCGGATGATGATAAGCTTGCTCCTCTGACTAAGGTCTACGCCCGCAGCCTTCAGGATGTCCTCCCACTTCCCTCCGACGCGGCTCCTGAGATCATGCGCATATACTCCGAAGCGCGCGGCTTCCACCGTTGTCGGGGCATGGCCTAATTCTTGGGAGATTTCGCGAAGCTTCGCGAAATACTCATCCGTCGTGCGGTAGCGCCTTCCGCCCCTGTACTGATGGCGCTTGACCTCCTCACGGTTAAGGCCAGTCAGAGAGGCCACCGCGTCCTCCCACCTCCTCTCGCCCGACCGCCTTCTCACAGTCTGCGAATCAAAATTCCCATGCTTAATATATTCGCTGCGGGTCGGGGGGTGACCAAGCAGGCGTGCGACGCGTAGTAAGTCGCCCGTCAACTCTTCGGTCGATGGTATCCGGTAAGCAGTCCGAGGCGTGTATCGCAGCCCTGCCGACTCAACTATCATCTTCCAAGAGGTCTGCGCCTTCTTCTGCAAAGTCCTGACGTGGTAAAGCCCGTGCCGCATGTATTCAACTGAAGAGGGCGAATGATTCAGCAGGCGTGCCACCCTGCGAATGTCCGCAATGATCTCACTTTCCGTCAATCTGCATGTATTCATGATCTGAAACCATCAACGAGTTGAACCTCTACCTGTAAGTGACATCCCGCTGGTAAAGACAGCGCTTCGCACCACGTCGACCGCTGCGTTACTCTAGCTCAAACAATTTTCGCTACTGCGGGGGGTAGAGACTGGGCACTGGCTTATCGGCCGGCGTCAACCCCTGGTTGCGTAACATGTTGGTGTTGTCACTGCTCTTGAGGATGTACCAGTTGCCTTCAATGGGTCTGAAGACCGCGATATCAGTCTTGCCGTCGCCGTCATAGTCAGCCGGCACGGGCACGTCCGCGAAGACGCTCCCGCCCCAGCTCTTGACCGTCGTCACGTTATCGGAGCTGCGGACGATGTACCAGTTGCCTTCCGAGGGGCGCCAGACCGCCAGGTCGGCCTTACCGTCACCATCGTAATCTCCAGGCACAAGCGTGTCTGTGGCGACGCCCCACGGCTTGGCGACGATCTGCCCGTCCGAACTCTTGATGACGTACCAGTTGCCCTCAGAGGGGCGGAAGACCGCCGCATCGGTCTTGCCGTCTCCATCGTAGTCCGCGGGCACTGGAATATCGCCAGTGAACCCTCCCCAGTTGGTCAATTGCACCGTGTTGGTCGAACTCTTGATGACGTACCAGTTGCCCTCGGGGGCGCGCCAGACGGCTATATCTGTCTTGCCGTCGCCGTCGTAGTCTCCCGGGACTGGAATATCTCCCAGGGAGCCTGCGCCCCAGCCCTTGATGACCTGCACATTGTCACTACTCCTGACGATGTACCAGTTGCCTTCCGAGGGGCGCCAGACGGCGAAGTCCGTCTTATTGTCGCCGTCGTAGTCTCCTGGGACTGCGGTGTCGTTGTAGGGGGCTTCACTGCTTCCCCAGTTATAAGGTGTGAGAGTTCCGCCTCCACTTAAGCCTGCTCTCCAGTGGAAGTCTGAGCCCCAGATGGAGGCATCGGCCAACCCGTCACCGTCGAAGTCCGCCGGCTGTGACTCGTCGTCAGCGATTGTGCCTATCGCTTGACCATCAACAATGTCACCTCCAACCGGGTTCGACAGATTCACCAGGAAGCTCTCGTTACCTTCAAACGTGGTGTCACCGTGAACCGGCACAGAGAACGTGCCCGTTAGGTTAGCTGATGTCACTGTGGCCGTGCCTGAACTGTTCGTGTAGTCGCCTGTCGGTGTAGCACCCGAGACGGCCGTGTTGTTGGTGGTCGCGTAGTTGACCGACACGCCCGCAGCAGGCGCCGGGTGAGAGAGTGTGATGGTGAAGACCATCTGCCGGTCGCCCACCGCTCCTTCCGCGATAGAGACATCCCCGATGGAAATCTGGATGGCGTTCACCGGCGTATTAACGTTGCCCGTCGTGTTGTTTGAGATATTTGAGTCGGCCCCGTTGGCATGGTCGTCATCAATCGTCGCGACATTAGTGATCTGCGTTGTGCCGCCCGGCAGCGTATTGTTCAACGTCACCGCAAAGGTCGTCGAGCCACCGGCTCCGCCTCCGGCAAGCGTGCCGACGGCCTTCGTGCAGGAGTTGCCCGCATTGCCGTTCGGCGTACACGTCCAGCCGGGGGCCGCCGCTGAGTTATAGGTGGTGTTTGCCGGAACTGTTTCAGTGATAACGACGCCCGCTGCCCCCTGATTGCCGCCGTTAGAATAATTTAGCGTGTAGATGACAGTTTGTCCCGGCGAGACGCTCGAGACATCGGCTATCTTTGTCAGCGACAGGTCGGGCGCTGCATTGAGCGTGTCGGTATCTGTGGCAGAGTTGTTGGCCGAGTTGATGTCCGGCTCGTAGGCACCGTCATCCGCAATCGTCGCAGTATTCTCTATCGCGCTCAAGCCCGCCGCCGCGGGGTTAGTGACAATTACCGCGAACGTCTTTGTCCCATTGCCCCCGGAGGATAGAGATCCAAGTGTGAGTTTGTAGATGCCGGAGCCGGAAGGAGTCTCGACCCAACTCGCATCGCTTCCTGCCGCGCTGAAGGTTGTACCCGTAGGTACTGTTTCCGTGAGCACGACGCCCGTGGCGGCGCGGCCAGGGTTCGAGTAGTTGAGCGTGTAGTTGAGCGTCGCTCCGGGGGTCGTCGTCGTCACGCCATCGGTAACACTCGTTATAGCGAGGTCAGTGCGCGCGAGCAACGTCTCGGTCGCGTCATTAGAGGCCACCGTGTCGGGGTCGTCAGTTTGCGAGGTGCCGAAAGTCCCGGAGAATGTGCCCTGCGTGGAGACCTTCTGGCTCGCCCCCGTCAAGGGGTCGTTAACCGTTACAGTGAACCTGATGGTCACAGATTCGTTATTGGGAAGCGCCGGGATCGTGGCGGCGACGTTTCCGCCGGCCGAACTCGACAAGACGCTATTGAAGGCGCGGATTCTAACGCTGTGGTTGCTTAAGGATGCTCGAATCTTCGCGTGGCTCGCCCTGATGTCGCCTGTAGGTATGTTTATCCCAGACGTGGCGCCACCTGGCTTTTTGGCTACGGGCTTGTCAGAGGCTTTCATCAGACTCACATCGCCTGTAGCCGAATTCACGCGGCTGATGTAGACGGACTGCGTTTGCTCCTGTGCGCTCGCCGCGCTCTTCCGCGAGGCGCTTTCATGCTCGGTAGATAAGTCGGACCTGATATTTGAGAGGGCGAATGGTGAATCGGCATCATTGCCTTGGAAGAAATTACCTGTTCGGGCGAGATGGTCTCGCTGGTATGTATTATTCAGCTTGTATGATGCTGACGGCGATGTACAGGCCGCGCCGCCCGCGAACGGAGATGCCCCGCCGGGGATGTCCGAATAGGTGTTGACGATAGTGGTGGCTGAGTTGAGGTTGTTGGCCTTCAGGAAGGCCGCCGCGCCGGCCAGCGTGGTGTTGGCGAGGCCCGGCAGTCGCAAGGTTGAGGCCCCGTTCGCGCCCCCGCCCGCGATGATGTCGTTGGAGTTAGCCGGGTCGCCGTTGCTAAAGTCGTTGCCCGTGATGGCGGCGCATACGTCTATGTCATTGTTAGAGGGTGGGGGCGCGCCCGCTGTCAGCCCGAGGCCGCCGAACGAGGTGCCAGGCGACGGCGTGCCGGTGGTGTTGCCGGTGATGGTTAAATCTACGTTATAGGCGCCGCCGGTGTTCGCGGTGTTGTCCGCAGAGATGCCGAAGTTGCCGTGGTAGCCGTGAATCTGGTTGTTGGTTATGGCAATCGTCGCCTGTCCCTTGGGGGCGGTCGCGTTATCGGCCAGCGACAGGAAAATCCCGTTGCCGGTCGCGGAGCCAGAGTTTTGGACGCCCGCCGTGCCGATGGTGTTGTTATTAAGCGTGCCGCTGAAGGAGGTCGCCACGGTCGAACCCGCGACGGGCGCGCCCATCTGCAACGTGATGGCGCTGCCGTTGGCGCCGGTCATCGTGTTGTTGGAGACGTTGAAGGTCGTGTTGCTGAACCCGGCGATGGTCAGGTTGCAGCCGCCGATTAAGTTGTTCGCGTGATTGTTGCTGATGGTGTTGTTCTGGAAGATGGTGTCCATCGCGACGCCGAGCGTTGCGGTCGGCTCCTGCCCCGTGAAGTTGGCGGCGTTGCCGGGCGAGCCGACAAACGTGTTGCCCGTCACCGTGGAGTTGAGGACGGTGTTCCCGCTTGACGCGCGCCTCGCTACGACCGTCAGGGCGGCGTTGGCGGGATTGACGAGCGGCGGGCCTGCCGGCACGACCGCGTTGTAACCGAAGGTCGAGCCGGTGATGTTCAGGCGGTTGAGAGTGCCGCCGCCGTTGCTGACCTGCATGTTGTCGGAGCGGCCCGCGCTGACGAAGTTGCTCGTGAACGTGCCGACGCCCGTGATGCCGAGCACGCCATCGGTAGAGCCGAAGTAAATCGCGCCCTCGCCGTTGCCTGAGGTGGACGTGCCCTGCAAGTTGGCGGCGATGGTGCCCGCGTTGGTCGGCGCCGGCGAGCCGACGGTCGAGTATTCGAGCGTGAAGTTGTTGACCGAGAAGCCGCGTATGCCGAAGTTCTGGTTGACGCCGCTGATCCTCACCCGCCGCAGAGTGATGTTTTGCACGTTTTCCAAATAAACGCCGATGCCGGACGTGGTACTGCCATCCGCGCCGCTCTTGTTCGCAATGGTTCCGCCGGTGCTATTGCCGCCGACAGAGGTGTTGGAGCCGTCACCATTAACCGTGAAGCTTCCGGTCGTATGCTTGATGCTGATGCCATCGTTTGTCCCGCCGCTTGATGACACGCTGGTCAAGACGATGTTCAACGGCGAGGTGCCGCTCGCCTTAGTGATATTGACCGCCGTGCCGCTGCCCGTGTTGATTGTGCCGCCTGTCGTTGTGAGGGTGTTGATGTTGTCGGTAGCATTCAACCCCGTCTGATTCGAGGTGGTGTTGGTAATGTTGAGCGTGGCGAAAGTGATAGCGCCGGTGTTGCTGGTAAGATTGACTGCCGTGCCGCCAGAATTAGTGACGCTGGTGTTGTTAAAGTTGAGAGTAATACTTGATGGGCTAGCGTTGCCGGTATTCGTGTCCGTAACGTTAAGGCCAGCCCCCGCCGGCGTCGTAATCGTAGTGGAGCCGCTCGACAAATTGCCGGCCACCTCGTTTAAGGTGAGACCCGTCGTCAAGCTATTGACCGAGTTAATACTGGTGAAGGTGGCGGCGAGGGTTCCCACAGACAGGTTGAGCGCCTGCCCCGTGCGGTTAGGGCTATCGCTCAGAGCAGTGTCAGATACGGTCAGCGTGCCGAAGTTCGTGCCGCTAATACCAGTGGCCGTCGTGCTGCCGACCGTGAGGCCGCGAATCGTGTTCCCCGTGCTGCCACTCGTTAGATTGATGGCGTTGCTGGCACTGGTGAGCCTGACGATGGTTGCGTTCACGCTGTTGGTCGCGGGGAGAAGTGAAATCCCGCTCGGCGTGCTCAAGCCGGTAGCTGCCAGAAGGGTCGCCGCCGCGTCCTGCCCGATGAGTTTCTGGCCGCTGAGTAAAGTCACGGGTCCCGTGTAGGCCGTGCTGCTCTCGTAGAGAAAGATGTTGTCGTTAGACGCCGGGCGGCCGCTCGTGCCGTCGTTGACGGCCTGGAAGGCGGCCAGCGAATTGAAGGGCGCGGATAAGCGCCCATCACCAGCGCCGACACTGTTGTTGATGAACCAGATGATGCCGCTGACGTTGAGCGTCACGGTCGCCGTGTCGGTCATGCCAGTGCCGTTACCGAGCGTGTATGTGAAAGAGTCCGTCGGGCCGCGAAATCCTACGTTTGGGCGATAGGTAAAACTGCCGTCACTGTTTAGCGTGACGCTGCCGCTCGCCGTGGAAGCGGATGCGCTGCCGCCGGACGGGATGTTAGTTGAGTTTACTTTTGTCACTATGAGCGCGCCGCTGGGGTTCGGGTTAAGATCGTTGTTTTGGATTACGCCCTGCGCTGCGGGAACTTGGATGTTAACGTTACCTATTGTTTGGTAAGTGTCATTCTGGGCGATTGGCGAAAGGGAGATTAATCCGGTAAACGTTGTGTTGACATCGGGCGTGTCTGCGAAATTCACGCTCGAGAGAGTCCCCCCAGTGGCATTCGTAATGACGGCGTCGTAGGAAATTGTTTCCCCTTTATCCGCCATGCCGTTGCCGTTTGAATCGGTCAAGGTGTCCTTTAGAGTGGTCGTAATGCCGGCGACCGGGGCAAATAAATTGGGGAAGCTCGGAGAAGATGAATTTTGCGTGACGCCCTTCGTTTCACTGTGCGCCTGCTGCTTGCTCTGCGCCGAGTCGGGCCGCGAACTCTTGGCGGCTGACCGGACCGCGTTTGTCATCGTCGGCCTCGCCGTTGCGGCGAGCGTCGCCAGGGGCGCCAACAGAAGCAGGAAAGAGAGCAGGCATGAGATAAACGTTCTCAGGTGGCTGGGGGATGGGCTGGGTAATCGTTTCATTAACTTCTCCTTCAAGATTGCGGTGCTTGGCGCCCGTTAGGCCTAACGCGAGATGTCAGTTGAATGAATTGTCGGCGTGGATACTTGTGTCCTAACTAATAGGCTGATTTTGAGACGCGCGGGTTAAAATGCAGACTTTGTGACCCAGTTTGTGTCCACTTGTCGCCAGTAGACCCTCTGGCCGGATTAGCTATCCCTAACAGTCTGGGAATGATTAAGGAAAAAGTGTCCAAACTATTGCTGCGCTACTGAGCATATTTACGCACCACACTACTTCCCGCTGCTCCTGCTCCGCTGTGGCTAAAAGGGAAATCCAATGAACCACACGCGCCTTTAAGTTTAACTTTATGCTGGAGGTTTCCCCGTACCACTGCTCGCTGCATTTTGGGCTGACAAGTGGAACGGTGGCGGGAAGAACTGACGTGTAATTTTGCTGGGCCTTCTTAGCCCTATCCCTAGCGGACAGCTTGGTATTATCTAAGCGAGGGTAGTTGTGAGAGCCATGGAAGAATAGATTATGGTCAGCAGCAAAGAACAACACTATTTCGACCTAGCTTTTGAGTTGGCCTATTATCTTCATGTCAACAAGGAGATTGCTTTCTTCGTGGCGGAGGATGCGTTGGACGGGCTTGCCATAATGCTCAATCAGCATGAAAAAAACAGGAAGCCGCTCGACCGACTTCGCGGCTTCCTGAAGTCAGGCGAGCGGACCCGGCCTATCAGGAAGACCATGAGGCTTAACGAGGGGCAAATGCTGCAATGGCTGG
>CAZEZJ010000039.1:0-1788 GCA_964516695.1 uncultured Blastocatellaceae bacterium | reverse complement strand
AACGTCAAACCGAGCAGGGCGAGGGCTTCTACCTCCCGACCGAAGAGGATTTAATCGTCCGCTATATAAAGCACCTCGTCTTCGCCACGTTGAGGCGCGGCTCCTTCTATGTCACCTTGGCGGTCGGGACACTGCTGCACCAATTCAACCGGCGCGAAACCAGACTGTTATACGACATCCTCACGCAGAGCGATTCGGCGCGAATGAAAGACATGAATTACATCGGTAAGCAGCGGTTGGAGATGTTGGAGAAGGTTTCTCAGCGGTTCGGTCCCTTGCTTCAGGCCGTCAAGAGAGTGGGCGACGAGAAGCAGTTTGTGATGAGACCGACGACCCAGTGGGTAATCAACCTCGTGAATGAGAGCTTGCGGCGTTTTACACCTTGGGAGACGGCCTGCGTCGTCGAACCGGGATTTGATGTGACAGACATTCCGGGACTTTATTTTTCGGAGACGGGCGCGCAAGACGAAGAACTGATAGAGATGAGCCGAATACATACCGTCCTCGACCCCCTCTGTTTCGCTCGCTTCACCGAGGGGGTATCACAGTACATCAAAACACTGCCCGACGAAGATCAAGACAAGGGCTGCAACTATGATTGCCCGGATGAGCGTTTAATGGTTCCCCAATTTTCTAATTTCCCGAGTGGGACGCCGCGCAGCGACCGGTTGCAATTCCCGCAATTGACGAAAGAGGATTACGTCCGTCTTCAGCGCACGCTCGACGCGCGCGCTCATCGGCGGAAGGTTTTTATCCCCCGGCAGTTGTGTATCTACATTGACGATGTGCAATCTTATTCCTTTGACTTGAAAACTACGAACAGCATCCGTTGCTCGCTCGCGGCAGACGCCGACGTTATTGAGGTGCGGGGCCGAGACGCCGCAGGAGAGTTGACGCTGGCGACGCTCCTCCTCAGCGACAGTCAGGCTCTGGGGGAAGCGTTCAGGGGGTCGGTCGTTCACCCAGGCGGGCAGAAAGTTACCGTTTGGCTGATGCCGGTTCGGGAAACGACCGGGGTGGTCGAAAGCGCGCAGTTGGAAGTACGCTACACGGAACCCCGTTTGATGCGACCTGTCTCCAGGCTAGCCCGGAGAGTTTGGTTTGGATTAAAGAGGGGAGAGAGAGGTCACGAGCAATTATCAGTAGGTTTCAATTCGGGGCGTGCTTGGCTCGGAAAAGCCGGCATGGCGGCGGCACTAATAGTCGTAGTTTCTGCGCTCATCTGGTGGCTGCGCCCACTCTCGCGGCCCTTACAGGAGGTAAAGTCACCGGCCCCATTAGTTCAACCACGCGGCGAAGAACAGGCCGCAGTAAAGCTGCCTGTCGCCCCGGCCACTCCTTCACCATCTCCGCAGCCGCAGCCAGCACCAAAAGAAGCCGGTCCATTGATTGCCCGTGCCGTCTGGAGTACGAATCGTGAGGCAGCGCTGCGCGCTGTCCCGGTCGAACCTACGCGCGGCGATGCCCAAATGATTAATCTTTCGCGTCGTCAGACTGACGTTCCCTTGAGTCTGCCCATGTACAGCGACGAAGGGCGAGTTTACTCCAGCTATCGCCTGACCCTTTCCGCGGCGGAGACACGACTTTGGCAGCAGACGCTACGCAAACCGAAAGTCAGTCTCACGGGTTATGCATACACTTTGACTCTCTCGCTATTCACCCGCCGATTGCCCGAAACAGGGCCGTACAATCTACGGGTCGAGGGTCTTACTCAAAGCAATTGGCGACCCGTAGGCTCAGTCGCATTTAGACCGAAGGGACAGTGAAGAGCTGAGAGACCCGCCTTCT
>CAZEZJ010000038.1:2888-22196 GCA_964516695.1 uncultured Blastocatellaceae bacterium | reverse complement strand
ATTGCGCGTAGTAAGCCTCAACGTCCGTTGCGGTCAGAAAGAAATGGACGCCGCGCCCGCGCCGCAGCATCGTTTCCAACTGTTGGACCAGCGTGATTCTCAAGCTTCCGGCACGCAAGGTCGCCATCGGCGGCTCGGATTCAGGATTGCTGCTTTCGATGTCAAGCCCCAATTGCTCGTGGTAAAACTTGACGGACTCTTCCAGACTGTTGACTTCCAACAAGAGCAATTCGAGTCCGGTTAAGAGCATCAATCGTTTCGGCCTTCGAGTTGGTTAAAGATTGACGAGCAGCAGATAGAGTCCGTAGCCGCAGGCACAGACGAGCGACCAAAAGACAGTCTCCTGAACGCCAACGTAGCGGCGCGCCGGATGCGACACACTATATGTCTCGCGAATCGCCAGCATCACCGAATGGGCCAACATCACACCCGCGACGATGACGAACACGGCCAGTATCCCGAGCGGCCACAGAAAGCGCATCCAATGCGCGCGCACCAGCACCAACAACACGACGCCCGCGAAAAGGCAGAGCAAAGCTTCCACGCTTCTGCCGGAAATCTCGTCGGCCACAGCCGAAGGCGACGAGTAAGGCTCCGTGTATTCCGCAAACGGCTGTTGTCGTTCGGCGTCGTAGGCGCTGCGCGTCGCGTCGTCTTTGAGGACGCCGTAGGCTTCGTTAAGCGCCTTCATGTCTTCCTCATCGCCGCCGCGGTCGGGATGATGCTCAATGGCGCGGCGCTTGTAAAGGCGTTCGAGTTCTCCGGGCGTCGCATCCTCTTCCGCGCCCAAGATAGAATAATAATCTTTGCTGGAATCAAAACGGCTCATTGACTGTGGCTGCGATTGTAAATTTGCGTTTTTAGAATTGCAATCTCTATCTTCGCCAGCGCCAGCGCAGGGCCGAGAATTTCGCGCTCCGCTGTGTTAAGCTTAATGAACACAACACACATTTTTACGAACGGGCGGCGAAGGAAAAAGCTGTGGCGCAAGTATTCGTTCCGGGCGACGACCTTATTTTCCAACTCGAAAGCGGCTATGGACTGCTGCGCGTGCTCGCGGTCGAAGCGGGCGAGAGCGAAACAATTTGGCACCTGCTCGCCTATGAAGAATTGTTTCCAGATGTGGAGACAGCCGAAAAGGCGTTGGCCGCGCCGGAGGCGCTCCACCCGCGCGTCGCACACATGGCGCTCACAGACCGCGCCTTTGAGAGAACTCCCGCCGCGCTCCTCGGCAACCGGCCCGTGACGAAAGATGAACTCGAGGCCTATCGCGCGTGGCAGGCCAGCGAGGAGAGAGTTGTGTCAGACCGTTCGGCGTTATTGATGTTGGGCATTCGTTGACAACCTTTTTTTCTGGCCTGACTGAAAGAGGTTGTCAGATTAAATTAACCTATCGAATCGCGCTGCATTCCGTGTTGTTGTGCGCAGCGACGGGGCTAAAGCGCTCTTGATATTCCCTTGAAGTAATGAACGCGCAGACCATGCTGCGATAGTTGCCGGGCACGCGCGTGTTCAGCACGTCGAGCCAGAATTGATAGCCGCCCTCATCAGGATTGCGCTTGAGATAACCGAAATACTCCGCGAGAACAAACGCCGGATTATATTCCGCCGCCACAAACTCTGGATACTCTATGAGCTTGCGAATGACGCGCGCGCGCTGCGCCGGCCCGGCATTAGCATAGATGTTGCACTCACCGATTAACTCCGCGCGCCGCGCCGTCATGTCAACGCCTGAGCCTATCTGCACAGTATTGATGAGCGCATCAACAAAAGCAGGACAGGTCGAAGCTGTGCCGTATCTGGTGACGAAGTCTGGGCGCAGGACAAACTCCTCGGCAAACGCTTGCTTGCTGGCCTCCAGGCCTGGGCCAACAATGAGCGCGCCGCGGTCGCGTGTGAACTGCTCATAAGTGGGCCGCACGCCGAGCGCTGCTTTAGTAAAGCGATAGAGGAAGAAGCCCGTCTGTTGAAACTCCTGCTCGACGAAGAAGGCGGCGCTGACATCCGTGCGCTTGATGTTGATGCAGGCGGCATCATTGCCGCAATTTGTAATCTGGCTTGTCCAGTAGTCAAGCCCGCCTTTGTCAGGCTCGCGATTTAGGAAGTCCAGATAATGCTGGCGGACGAAGAAGCGCGCGTCGTCAATGGGATTCGCGGTTGGCTGCGCGGTGTCGTCATCCTGAATCGTGATGCTCGCAATCAAGGGGCTGCCGCCGAGCGCGCCGCCCTTCGGATTGGTGAGCACGATGCTGAGCGTTTCCGCGCCCTCGACATAAGCATCGTCTGTAATGAGCAGCGAAATGGTCTTGCTGGTTTCTCCGGCGGCGAAGTTGAGCGTGCCGGTTGCCAGTTGGTAATCCGATTGCTCGTTGGCCGTGCCGTCTATCGTCGTGTAGTCAATGCTCACGGCATTGCTGCTGTTGCCGTAGCGGTTGACTGTGACGAGGAGGCTACCTTCGTTTTCGTTGACGCTATAGCTTGACGCGCCCAACTGTAGGCTTGAAGCCGTTGGAGAAGAATTGAACTGGCCGCGAATCTCGCCGTTTGGCAACGTCAGGCTATGCACGTTGACGTAAAGCAGACCGTTCTTCAGGTCTTGCACTTGCGCGGGTGTCAGGCTGATTTGGTAGTCGCTGAATTGGCCCAAAGGCAGACCGAAGAGGACTCCGGCATTTGTGCCAGGTGGTGCTGGCCCGTGTATGTGCGCCGCCGCTTGGCCGCTGGTTAGCGAATTGAAAGAGAGCGAGACGCGAGCCGTCGTCTCGTCAGGGCTGAGCAGGATGGTCGCCGTTCCCGTTGCCGTTGAATTCGTCGGCGGCACTTCCTGCGCGCCCGTCAGATGGGCGACAAAGAGCGTGGGCGGTGTGGCGTAGACTTCATAAATCGCGCCGTTTGAGAGCGAGACGATGTAAAGATTGCCATCGGGTCCGGTCTGAATGTCGGTCGTGACGCCGAAGTTCTGGCCGACGAGCAAACTTTCGCTCTCGCTCAAGTCAAACTTGTCAGCGTTGTCCGCGACGCGGTCGGCTAGGCGCCCGTCAACCGGCGCTAGATGAAGGCGGTCATTCGTCAAAGGAAAACGGAAGAGGTAGCCGCCGGAAAGCGTCGTCCGCGAAGCGCCGACAAAAAGATTTCCGGCATACTGCGCACCCAAAGCCTGCCCGCGCACGAATCCGATGGGCGAAGGAGCCACAGCATACTTCCAGCTAAACTCCGGCTCCGTGTATTGCGAGTTTGGAAGCTGGTAAAGACGCGAAAGCGCTTGCTGCGGGGTGTCCGCGACGAGCGTTGGCGACCAGCGAAGCTGTTGCAAGCCGCCGGGGCGGCTCGTCTCGATGGCCTTGTATTCAGCGACGCGGCTTGATGGTCCCATAACTTGAATCCAGCCGCCGTTGAAGCCCGCTCCGACGCGATTGATTTCGTCGAAGCTGTCGTCGCCATTCTCCTGCGTCCACAGGTGGCCGCTCACAGGGTCAAACGCCATCCCGAAGCTATTACGCACGCCGTAGGCATAAATTTTCTTGACGTTGGCGGCGGCCACACCCGTGAGTCCGCTGTTGATGCTGAAGAAAGGATTATCAAAGGGCGTGCTGCCGTCGTCGTTGAGCCGGAGGACAACTCCTGTCAAATGCGCGTCGTCGGGTTCAGGCCCGCCGTATTGGTCGTCTGGAATTGGCCCACCGCTCGTGATGTTCTGCAAGAGACCACGACGGCCATTGTCGCCCATGATGATGTAGAGTTTGCCGTCAGGCCCGAAGCGCAGGACGCCGCCGTTGTGATTGCCGCGAAGGGGCTGCCCTGCGTCTTCTTGATAGGCGCGCAGTTGAATCAGATGACGGTCGAACGCGAGCGTCGAGCCGTTCCAGATAAAGCGGTCAACGCGATTGCCCAGTAAAGGAGTTTCCGCGATGTTGGTCGTGTCAACGCCCGTGCTGCTCTCCGTCCAAAAGAGAAATCAGGATGCAGGGCTAGCCCGAGCAAGCCGCGCTCGGAGGCGCTGTTGACGGCCAAGTCAAGCGCTGTGCTGTGGATTTGGCCCTTGTAGACGCGCTGCACTTTTCCAGTCGCCTTCTCCAACACCAGCAGGTCGCTTGGCCCGATGAAGGCCATGCTGGTCGGCTGGTTTAATCCGCTCGCCAGAGTTCGCACGGAAAGATTCGCATCGAGCATAGAGGGCGCGAGCGCCTGCGGCTCAATGGTGGTGACGGCGCTCGCTGAATTGTTGGCAGCGTTCGGGTCAGTCTCGTTAGCGCTCGCCGTGGCGGTGTTGGTTATCTGGCCTGTGGCCGTCGGCGTCACGATAATTGTTGTGGCGACGCTTTCGTTCAAGCTGAGAGAGCCAAGGTTGCAATTGATTGGCCCTGTTCCGCTGCAAGAGCCTTTGTCAGGCGTCGCGGAGATGAAGGTCACGCTAGCGGGCAGCGTGTCTGTGAACTGCACGTTCGTGGCCGTGGCCGGGCCGTTGTTTGTGACGGTGATGCGGTAGGAGAGACTGGTGCCGACTTGCCCGGGATTGGGCGAAGCCGTTTTCGTCAACAACAGGTCGGCGCTGTTCGGGCTGGTGATAACGAGCGTGGCCGAAGTGGTGTGTTGCAAGCTTCCGCTAGTGGCGGTGATTGTGAGCGGATATGTGCCAATCGCAGCGCCGGGCGTGACGTTAATTGTTAAGGTTGACGATTTAGCGTTGGCGTCAGTGATGTTGATTGGCTGTGGATTGAAAGAGGCGGTAGTGCCGGCGGGATGGCCGCTGACGCCCAACGTCACCGCGCCGCTGAAGCCGCCGAAAGGCGTGACGTTGATGGTGTAGTCTGCGCTGTTTCCCTGAAGAACAGTCTGCGCGGCGGGCATGACGCTGAGGCTAAAGTCTGGCGCAGCGGTGGTTGGAACAGCCGTCGTGAAGGTGAAATAGATATTATCGCCGGAAGAATTGGCGTCGCCGTTGGCGTGATTGCCAGCGGCGTAGAACGTCACTGGGCCAACGTCTATGGCGGGCGCTGTCCAGTTGAAAGTCCAGCTTGCTCCATCGTGTTGCCCGAAGAATGTTCCGAGCGATGTGTGTTCGATGTACTGGCGGTTCGGAAACGGGCCTTGATTGTCGAGCACTTGCGTCAGGTTATCGAGCGGCGCGAAGTTTCCGGCCTTCTGCTCGCTATCATCGAGCGCGGTCAGTTGGAAGCCCCAGCGCTGGCGCGTCTGGTCGTTGTTGGTGTGGCTGACTATGATTTGATACGTCTGCCCGGGCACGTAAGACTGCGGCGCATTGATGCTGATTTGCCCCGTCCCCGCCTCGCTGTTGACGTGACACTCGGCGCAGGCTTCAGGCTCTTCGCCGGGCGCGCGCGTGTAGCCGGCGGGCGGCCCCGCAGAGAAGGCGTGCACGCTGCGGTTGGCGGCATTGTCCGTGAGCAGCAACGTGGCTCCGCTGATGATGAGAACGATGAGGGAGAATAATTTGAGGCGTTGGATTTTCAGCATGTTCTCTAAAATTTTCAGTTGATAAAAGACCAACTCGCAAAAGTCCCGCAGAAACGATTGAAGAGAAAGAGAGTTTCAACCGTCCCTGCGGGACACTATAGGCCGCACTTAGCGCCGAACGTCGATAATGAAACGCTGCTTGTGGATAAGGCAAGCGTTTTCGATTTGTCTTATAACATGAATCCCAGATTCGCCGTCGGGAAACGTCCGATTAAAGGGAAGACTGCGGGCAGGTCGCTCGACGACAGGCCGTACCAGGTGCCGAGCGTGGCCGCATACTGTTCGACCGAAGTGGACGGTATCCAGCGCCCGCGCGAGTCCGCATCGTCTGGGCCGCTGAGCGCCAGCGTGGGAAATCGCCCGTAGAAATCGTTGCCGCGCACAGCGCCGCCCATTATCAACTGGTGATTGCCCCAGCCGTGGTCAGTGCCGACGGCAGAGCCGGAACCCGCTGGCTGAAACGTGCGCCCAAAGTCGGAGATGGTAAAGGTCGTGACTTCACGCGTCACGTCGGTGCCGAGCGTTGTGCCTAGTTCGACGAGCGAATCGTAAAAGGCTTTCATCGCTTGGCTGACTTGCAGCAGGAGCGAATCCTGACCCGCGCCGCGCTGGTTGCTGTGTGTATCGAAGCCGCCGAGCGAGACGAAAAAGATTTGGCGTTTGATGCCAAGCGTGTTGCGCAGGGCGATTAATTTTGCGACCTGCTCTAATTGAAAGCCGAGCGTCGTGTCTGGGAAATTGGTTTGCAGCGTGATGTTGGCGCTGATGAGCGCGTCTCTGGTTCGCAGCGCGCTCGACGTGACATCGCTCGCCGCTTTAACGAGCAGCGGGCTTTGGTCGAAGGTGCGCAGAGCGTCGAGCGCGGCGCGGCGCGCGTTGGTTTCGGCGGTGTTTGCGCCCGGCGCATTGTTGAGCGGAAGCACGGAACTCAAAGACGTGCGCGAATCGGAGATGGCGAGCGGGCGCGTGTTGAGGCCGGTGGCGAAAAGGCTGATGCCAGCAATAGAGATGACTTGCGGGAACGTCGCCGCGCCGTTAAGAACGGCGGTGCGGTCTGCCGTTCGCCCGCCCCAACCCGTCTGGCTCACGTTGTCGGCAATCGAAGTTTGCCAGAGGCCGACCTGATCCGAATGGGAAAAAAGTTGGAGGGGCTTTTTGCCTGTTCCGTTTCGGTATGACGTGCGCGTCAAAGGCTCGACGAGCGGCCCGACGTTGCAGACAACCCCAACTTTCCCTTGATTGAAGAGCGCTTGCATCTCCGGCATGTTCGGGTGAAAGCCAAACTGGCGACCGCTCAACGGATTGACGGGAAGCAAGCTGGCTTGCGTGAGCGCGAGCGTCGAAGGGCCGCGCGCGGTCTGATATGCAGCGTACTCCGCGTCTACCGGCACGACCATATTGTTGCCGTCGTTGCCGCCGTTGAGGAAGACGCAGACGAGCGCGCGGTAATCGGTCGCCGTCGTTTGCGCGTAGGCGTTGATTAAGCCGAGGCTGTCGAAGGTTGAAGCGAGCGCCGCGCTGCCGAGCAGGCAGCCTGTCTGGCGCAAGAAATCTCTGCGGGATGTTGCCATGACTTTATCTCTGTACCTGATATTGTGACGAAGTGGCGACCAGATAAACGGCCATCTGCGTGCGCTTGCGGGCAAACGCGGAATCGGTTGTCGGAATCGTTGAGATGGCGTTGATGATAGAGGTTCGCATCTGTGAACCCATGGGCATCGTGCCGTGCATCAAGAGCGAATCGAGCGCGCTCATCAACTGCTCGGGATTCGACGCGAGAGCTTCGAGCGCAGACAAATCGAGCGACGTTCCGCGCGGCCTATCGGTGCTTGTCGTTGAAGGCGAGACGCCGGAATAGACGATGGAGTTGATGAAGTTGACGCGCCGGAGCGTTGTCGAAGTCGAGAGGATGCCGAAGGCCGGGCCGAGAATCCGCGCGCCGGGCACTTCATAGTCCGGCGTGTAATAGCTAAAGACGGTCGCGGGTAGAAAGACCGGCTGGTCCATAGTGTTCGGAAAGTCTGTGGATGAACGAAGGCCGAGCACGCCGTCGCTCGTCGTCGTCTTGTCAAACGACTTGACGTTGAAGGCGCGCAGCACGTTGTTGATGTACTGCACAGGCTCGCGCAGCTTGCCGTAGGTCGGGGCAGTCTTCACATCGCCGCGCGCTTCAGGGTCGAGCAGGATGGCGCGCACCGTCGCCTTCATGTCGCCTCGCGCGCTCGTGCAATTCTCGGGATACAGGCCCGCGCAGTTGTTATTGAAAGCGGCGGCGACGCGCTCAACATACGCTGGCGACGGATTGCTGGTGACGAGATGTTGGATGAGTTGCTTGCCGATGAAGGGGCCGACGTTCGGATGGTTGAAGATGTTATCGAGCGCGGCGTTCAAATCCTGCGTCGTGGTCTGACCGGCGGGCACGACCACTCCGTTCAGCAACGTCTTTGAGCCGGTGTCGTGATTGTTTCCGGTTCTGGGAATCATCGGGTCGCGGTAGTTGGTAATTCCCGTAGCGATAATTGGCGCAAGGTTCCAGCCGGTGAAGACGCGTGTGAATTCGTTGACGGTATCCTGCGAATAGCTCGGGATGCGCGTGCCTTGTGTGTCGAGTTTGGGCGTGCCGTCAAGGTTTAGCTCGTCAACGCCGATGGAGAAAAGCTGCAAGATTTCGCGGGCGAAGTTCTCGTTAGGATTCGTCCGCGTGCTGAGGCGCATGTCAAGATATTCGCCCATACTCGGGTTGAGCGTGATGTCCTGAAGCAGCGTGCGGAAGTTGCCGAAGGCGTTGCGGTCGAGCGCTTGCAGATAGATTGTTATCCAGCTTGGGCGATTAAGCTCGCGGCCGGAGACAACGAAAATCTGGTGCAACGCAAACGCGACGCGCTGGCGTAATTGGCCTTGCGTGTAGAGCGCGTTGGTGAAAAACGTCCGTTGCAGCGGGTACATCGTATAGTTATCCCGATTGCACTCGGCCTGCGTCGGCCCTGTGGGACATTGTTGATTCTGGTCGTCAAGCGGGAACACTAGGTCTGGATAGTCTGAACCCTTCGCCGGATTCGCGGTCGGAGCGTTGAACTGTTCGTTCAAGAAGGCTCTAAAGCCCATCGCTTGCACGCGGGCGACTTCGGCGTTCGTTGGTCCCCACGTCGCTTGTTCGAGGAAGCGGACGGTGTCTGGAGTTGTGGCCGCGCCGGTGTAGGGGTTGGGCGTCGGAGTCGGTGTTGGCTGCGGCGCGATTGAGGGAGCAGGCGTCGGAAGCGAGCCAGCGTCGTCTGGCGGGCCGCCGCCCTTGTGGCCGATGGCAACGCGCACTCGATTGCTGGCAACACCGTGCAAATTGATTCTCAGCAGCACGTCGCCGGGGTCGCCCATATTATTGGCCAGCCTCACGGTGATGGCGCTCATCCATTCAAAGCCCGGCACGGGGCGCACGTCTTCGACCGTCAGCACGTAGCGATTCTTCGCCGCATCCTCTGCGTCAGCCGAAAGCGCCTTGGCGCTCTCGCCCGCCAGCAAGTCTAGATTCATGGCGAAGAGAATCAGGCGCGTGCGATTGTCTGTGCCGAAGGGAACGGGCGTCGTTAAACGAAACGGCTCGCCGACGAGCGTCGTTGATTCGAGGGCGATGGCGCGCGTCGAAGCCGGCTCGGTCAGAAGCACCATGCCGCCCGTTGCCGCTCCGGCTAAAGTGAAAGCACTTGAGCAGCAGAGGAAAAGCGCGGCGCACAGCAGGCGAAAAAAGGGCGTGCCCGAGCACAGGGGATTGTTTGTCATACAAGTCCGCTCTCTGTAGAAATGTCCGCTTGAGGCTCTTGTTTGAAACTAACGGAGGGGCATCCTGTTCTGAGCAGGAGCCTCCACTATAACATAAAAAGGAGACGCGACAGGTTAAAATTTTTTCTGTCGCCGGTGGGAAATCTACGCTGCTTTTCCAGCTCCCAAGGGCAAGACTCGTTCGTCGGCTAAACGGCTCTGAAGCTGGCAATTAGAGTAAGCCAACCTTTGGACGCGGCGGGCGGGTTTTTGGTCTGATTAATCGAGACAGCTTGTCGTCAGAATGGACGCTCACAGGCGGCGGTGAACTTGGGTGACGAAGAAGCCAGCCACAAACGAGAAACGGCCACCATTGCTGGTAGCCGTAAACTACTGGAATTTGAAAATCGGGGCGAGAGGATTTGAACCTCCGACCTCTCGGTCCCGAACCGAGCGCTCTACCAGGCTGAGCCACGCCCCGACAAATGAATAGCTAAGGCATCTTAAGTGAGCCGCCACTGCATGTCAAACCTCAGGCTGATTCGGAACCGGCGGCGCTTGTGTGCGTGCGCGCCTCGCTTTGATAAACTCCACGGCAATCGGAATCAAAGAGAGAGCGACGACGATAATCACAACCCATTCGATGTGTCTATCGAGATCAATGCCGAAACGACTCTTAAGTGTGCTGCCGAGAAAGTAGCCGGCGAGAATCATGCTGAAGACCCAGAGAAAACCGCCGACGACGTTGAAGGCGACGAAGCGACGATAAGGCATCTTGGCCGCTCCGGCGACAATCGGAGCGAAGGTGCGCACAATGGGCACAAACCGCGCGAGGATAATAGTTTTGCCGCCATATTTTTCGTAAAACTCGTTTGCCTTCTGCAAGTGGCTCGGTTTGAAGAAGAGCGATTTCTGGCGTGTGAAGATGCGCTGGCCCATCTTGAAGCCTGTGTAGTAGCCGACGGCATCGCCCACCACGGCGGCGACAAACAGCGTGGAGAGCAGTATGAAAACGTTGAGGTCTCCCTTGGCGGCAAACAATCCGGCGACGACCAGCAGCGAATCGCCAGGCAGAAAGAATCCGGCGGCTAATCCCGTTTCGGCAAAGACGACGAAAATCAGAACCAGATAGCCCGCCCCGGCAATCGTGTTCGGGTTGAGATAATGTTTAATCTGCTGAAAGAGTTCGCTTAGAGCTTCCATAATAATTCAAGTCTAAAATCCAACGTCTCAGAACATGCTCACGGCCTTTGAAGATTGGACTTTAGACTTGCAGACTACCATTAGCTTGACCAGCCGTAATGTCCGATGAGCGGAACGAAGGCGCACGCTCCTTGATCTTCTCTTTCGTATCCCTGCTCGGTCTTGATAACGCGAATCAACCGCTGCGATTCGCGCGTCTCTCCGATGGGGATGACGAGGCGGCCTCCGAGTTGCAGTTGCGCGAGCAAAGGTTCGGGAACGTCCGGCCCGCCTGCGGCGACCAGAATCCCATCGTAAGGCGCGTGAGCGCTCCAACCAAGCGTGCCGTCGAAACATTTGACGGTCGCGTTATAAATTCCCAGCCCGCGTATGCGCGCTTGAGCTTCGCGCGCCAGCTCCGCGATGCGCTCGATGGAATAAACCTGCGCGGCGAGCTTTGCCAAGACGGCTGTTTGATACCCTGAGCCGGCGCCGATTTCCAAGACGCGGCTCCGGTCGTCAAGCTCCAACAGTTCGCTCATGCGCGCGACGATGTAGGGTTGCGAAATGGTTTGATTGGCGGCGATGGGGAGCGCGTGGTCGCCATAGGCGCGGCCCTGCAAGGCTTCGGGGACAAAGTAGTGGCGCGGGATGGTGAGCATCGCATCGAGCACGCGGCGGTCGTCAATACGGTAATGCTCGCGCAGTCGCTTCACCATGCGCTCGCGCGGGATGCGAAACTCCGACGCCGTTGACGGTGGCCGCAGTGGTGCTGAACTCAACGCTTCCCTCTTTTTCGTAAATGGCAGACGGTCAACAGTAAAGAGCCGAACGGCTGTTCTCTTCTCAACACTTGTAATTTACCATTCACGAGTTTTGCAAAACTTCGCTGGCGTTGATGTAGTTCCAGGTATCCAACGCCGACAGCGCGCGGTGGTCTGTCATGTCGCTCTTGAGCGGCGTCACCGAAACATAGCCTTCTTCGACGGCATGATAATCCGTGCCGTCTTCGGCGCTCTTACTGAAGTATTCCTCGCCAATCCAGAAATAGGGCTTCTTGCGCGGGTCTATGTGCTCGGAGATGACGGGCCGTGCATTCTTGATGCCCTGTCGTGTGACGCGAACGCCCTTGATTGCGCCGGGAGGAATATTGACGTTAAGCAACGTTCCTTCGGGCAAGCCTTCGGTCAAAACCTTACGGACGGCTGTGACGGCAAAGCGCGCGGCTTCCGTAAAATCGAAACTCTCGCGCGCCACTAAACTAAAGGCCAAACCCGGAACGCCAAGAATCGTCGCTTCAAGCGCGCCCGCGACCGTGCCGGAGTAAGTCGCATCATCTCCCAGATTACCGCCGTGGTTGATGCCCGAGACACAGATGTCAGGCATTTCTTCAGGCGTCAGAATCTTATTGAGCGCGAGCGTGACGCAATCTGTGGGCGTGCCGTCCACGGACCAATGGCGGTCGTCAATGCGACGAATACGAAGCGGGCGGGCGAGCGTCAAGCTGTGTGAAGCTCCGCTCATCTCGGCGGCGGGCGCAACCGTGTAGACTTCGCCCACGTCTCTCAAGGCTTCTTCCAGCTTGATAAGACCATCCGAATGAATGCCGTCATCGTTCGTGAGTAGAATCCGCGTCATAACAAAAAACAGCCCGACCGAATGTACCGTGTTGCTTAACGTCCCGACCTGGCTTTGGGAAGAGTCGGAGCGCGGCACTTGAGTTCGTGCCATCGTACACTGCGGACGGTTTACCTAACGCTCATGCGCGAGAGTTTTCTGACTGTTCGCACATTGTTTTCGGGAAACAAAAAAGAGTGGGGCCGAGATGCAAGCGGCGCGCGTGCGCGCTCACTCTTGACTTCGAGCCTGAAGGGCACGCTGTTGTTAGTCGCGCGGCGTCGGACGACGGCCCTTCTTCTTGTTGCGTTTGCGCGCCAGCGCCGATTTGAGTTTGGCCTTCTGGCCCGGCGGCATGAAGAACGCGTGCTTTTTGGCGTCCTTGATAATTTCCTCTGTCATCACCCTGCGCTTGAAGCGGCGCAAAGCGCTCTCAATTGACTCGCCCTGATTAACTGTAACTATCGCCATTTCTTCTCCATCAATAGATTATACTTGTCTGCCAATAATCTTCCCTGAAGATCAAGCTTACCAATTTAACACGCCACAAACGGTATCGGTCAAGCGCACATCATCTGTTTTCAAATGCACGCCTCCGTCAGGCGCAAACGAACCCCGCAAGCATCCTCCAGCCTGCGGGGTTCGCCTAACTGTGAAGCTCACACAGCTACGAGCGATTTTAAGCCGAAACTGCCGTCTCCTTCTTACGGTTTTTCAAGCCGCCGATTTGCACGGGCTTTTCGCCCTTGACGCCCTGCTTATCGAGCACCATCTGCTGGTAGAGCTTGCGCATCTGCGCGGCCTCTTCGGCAGCCGTCTTCGGCCCTTCCATCTGCGGCTTATGCGGACGCTGTAGGTCAATCTCGTTGAGCACAAGGCCGTGCGACGGGTCGTCCAAAGAGACTTCCTTGCCCTTGGCAAAGATTTCGTGGCGTCCGTGTTCCTGATACCACTTGGCGACGGTCGCGTTCTGGTGCATGTTCTCGATGATGTTGCGCCAGCCGATGCCTGTGTTATAGGCACAGAAGGAGATTTCGCCTTCCTGCGTGCCGTAGGGGATGATGCACATCTCCGTGCGGCGGAAATCGTAGTTGAACAAGTCTTGGAACCACATGCCCGCGATAAAGAGGAAGTTCCAAGGGTCTGAACGACGCATCTCGATGTCTTCCTTCGTGCGCTCGCCGTCAACGCGACCGTAGGATTTGCCGGTCAGGCCGAAAGACTTATCGAACTTCTTGAAGATGCCCGCAATCGTCAAGCTCTGCGGAGCGCCATAGGGCTGGTAGTTCTTCAGGAGCGCGAGGCCCATCATAAAGTTTGAGAACCACTTGCCGCGCGCCGCGTCCGTAATCTTCTGCATATCACGGACTAGGCCCGGGATGTTAAGAAACTGCGGCACAGGGGCCATCTCTTTCGTGTTCTTGTTAATCATCACCGCCGTGCCGACGCCGCAGTTCGGGTGGCAGCCGCAGGAGACCTGTCCCCACTCGGCTTCGGGGCCGTGTGCGAGGTCTGCGAAATCCGCGAAAGCGCCCATCAAAGAGAGCGGAAACCAATCGCGCGTCGGCTCCGTGATGCCGACTTGATTCTTCACGTCGTGTGCGAGATGCGAGAGCGTGTAACGCTGCTGAAGGCGGCGCTGCTCTGTAATCTCTTCGTCGCGGCCTGTGAACGAGACGGGCTGGAACGAAAGAAACGCAATCTTCTTCGGATTCTCAAGGGCGAAGCGAACGACCGAGCCGACCTGGTCGTTGTTGACGCCGTTGACGAGCGTGATAACGAGCACGATTTCGACGCCCGCTTCGTGCAGGTTATTAATCGCGCGCAGTTTCACGTCGAAGAGGTTGCCGACCTGACGATGGCTGTTGGCGTCGTTGCCGATGCCGTCGAATTGCAGGTAGGCGTAGCGCAGGCCAGCTTCGGCGGCCTCGCGGCAGAACTCTTTGCTCTTAGCAAACTCGATGCCGTTGGTCGCACACTGCACGGAGTTGTAGCCGACTTTGCGTGAATACTTGATGGCTTCGATGAAGTGCGGAGAGATGGTCGGCTCGCCGCCTGAAAACTGCACGGACATCTGGCGACGTGGCTTGATGGAGATGGCGTTGTCTAGGATTTCCGTGACATCGGCAAAGCTCAGTTCGTGTACGAAGCCGACCTGATTGGCGTCCATGAAGCAGGGGTCGCACATCATGTTGCAGCGGTTGGTCAAGTCCACCGTGAGCACGCTGCCGCGACCATACTTGATGGTGCTCGAACCGTGGTTGTGTAGTTTCTCGTCGTTGTGCGCTTGAATGTCGCGGCCCGGAAACATCTTTTCGATGTGCTTGAGAAACTTGGAATCAATCGCCATCATATCTTCATAATGGCCGTGCGTGGGGCAATCCTTGACCATCCAGATTTCGCCGTCGCGCTCGATAATCTGCGCTTTGATTTCCCCGACCTTTTCGTTAATCAGGACTGACACGTCCTTCTTACCGCTGATGATGGCCTCGCGCGCTTCGATGACACACTGCGGGCAGAGGCTATCGGTCGTGCGCGGAAAGCCGAGCGTCGGCTTGGTCTTCTGCCACGATTTCAGCAAAGGCTTGTCGGACCATTTAGGGGTAAACGACGGATTGGGTTTGTACTTATTAACTGACTGAATGGCCTTGAACATGCCGCTCGCAACGAGCGTCAAGCCTTTTTCGACGTGTTTGATGGGTCGCATTTAATTTTCCTTCTCTGACTGATAATTGCTTTACTAAAGACCGGAAGGGCCTGAAGAGCGTTGGAGCGCATCTGTGCCGCTGAAGTTGCCCGCGCGCTCCGACGCTTTTTCAAGCTTCCTTTTCCTATGAATCTCGCACTGTGGATGCGAAACACAAATCGGCAGCAAGCCTAGTGCAATGACCGTGCCGTAGTGCGCTGATTGACTTAACTGAGTAAATAGCAGGCGTTATCCCATCTCACAAGGATTTTGCCGCTTTCCCTCTGGCGGGAATTGCGTATCATAAAGACCCGCGCCCTTAATAGTCAAGGCTGCGTGGACATTTTGACACCGCATCTCTCGATGACGGCCTCCGCTCTAAAACGTGAACGGCAAGCCCGCTATTGAAGCTTGCCGTTCATAAATTGCCGTTGTGGCTGTCAGGGTTATCCGTTTAGTCTGGAATAAAGGCTGAGGGCACGGGCCTGTCGCCTAAGAGTCCCATATTCTGCACAATGACGGAGCCGTCGCTGCTGCGGATGATGTACCAGTTGCCCTCGGCCTTACGCCAAACGGCGATGTCGGTCTTGCCGTCGCCGTCAAAGTCGCCTATGGGAAGCACGTCGCCGTGAATGCCCCAGTTGCGCAGGATGACGCCAGCGGTGCTCTGGCGTATGAACCAGTTGCCTTCCGAATGACGGTAGACGGCGATGTCCGTTTTGCCGTCGCCGTCGTAGTCGCCTTGAACGGGCACGTCCAGTTCGTTGCCCCAGCCCGTAACGGTGCCGCTGCCGTCGCCGCTGTTGCGTATGAACCAGGAGCCTTCTTCGATTCTGTAGACGGCGATGTCCGTTTTGCCGTCGCCGTCATAATCGGCGGGGACGGGCTTATCGTTGCCGAAGCCCCACTGTTGCAGTGTGACGGGGCCGCCTCCGCTGTTTTTGATGTACCAGTTGCCTTCCGACTTGCGATAGACGGCGATGTCCGTCTTGCCGTCTGCGTCGTAATCGCCGGGCACAGGAATGTCGCCGCTTTGGCCCCAGCCATGCAGGACGCCCGCGCCGTTGCTCGATTGAATGATGTACCAGTTGCCTTCCGAGCCGCGCCAGACGGCGAAGTCCGTCTTCTTGTCGCCGTCGTAATCGCCGGGGACGATGCGGTCTGTGGCCGCGCCCCACTGTCGCACGATGTTGGTGGCGTTACCGCTGCGATTGACGTACCAGTTGCCTTCGCTCAAGCGATAGACGGCGAGGTCTGTCTTGCCGTCGCCGTCGAAGTCGTGTGGCGCTGATGGAAACTTAACTCTGAAGACCGCGCCGCTGCCTCTAGCTAGGTAATAGAGGCTGCCGTCATGGCCCACCTGCAAGTCAACGGGCGAATTGATGCCGGTGGCGAATCCGGTCGAAGTGTTGGTCGCGGGGTCGTATCTTCTAATCCACCCGCCGCAGAAGTCCGAGTAGAAATACTTGCCCAGATACTCGCTGGGAAACTGCACTCTGTTTGGGTTGTAGAAAGTGCCGCCCGTGATGGCGCAGGTCGAACCGTCGTTAAGATACTGGAAAACGGGGTCTCTGAAATTAGCGTTGGGAGGATTGCAAGCGCCCTCGCAGTTGTTCCAACCGTAATTAGAACCCGCGATGCCGTCGTTAATCTCTTCCCATGTTCCCTGCCCCACGTCGTTGATGAACATGCGATTCGTGGTGCGTTGAAAAGCGAACGTGAAGGGATTACGCAGGCCGAGCGCCCAGATGGCGCGGTTGTTGCCGGTCGCAGTGTTGAAGAAGGGATTATCTGTCGGGATGATGTCGCCGGGCGTGGTGTTGATGCGAAGCATCTTGCCCAGTAGATTCGTGAGCACTTGAGCGTTGGCCGGGTTGGCGTTTTCTCCGACGGCGATGTAGAGCTTGCCGTCCGCGCCGAAGTGCATCGCGCCGCCGTTGTGATTGGTCGCGCCGCTCAGATTATTCAAATCCAGCAGGACGACTTCGCTTCCGGCGACAGCGACATCGCCGTTGGCCGTGAAACGACTGACGCGGTTGTGTATGGCGGGAGTCGTCGCCGTGTAATAAAGATAAATGAATTGATTGTTCGCGAAGTCTGGGTCGAAGGCTAGCCCTAGCAGCCCGCGTTCGCCCGTTGAGTTGACGGTCAGAGAGACGAACGGCGTCGGCAGTAGCACGTTGTTCTTGATGACACGCAACTGCCCGCCCTGCTGGCAGACGAAGATACGTCCATCCGGCGCAATCGCCATCGCCGTCGGACTCGACAGCCCGCCCACAGACGTTTCTGTGAATCCCGCCGGCAGCGTCGCGGCCTTGAGCGACGACGCGCTGGAAAAAACCAGCACCGCCGTCATTAAAAACAGCAAGCGCCGCCCGAACAGGCCCGCCCATGACGCCTGCGACGATAAACGACGGAAGCGCGCCTCAAGGATTAAGCTTTTTGACATAGTATTCCCCTCATCAGCCTGCGTCTCTGCCGGGATGTTGGACGATGGCCGACAGATTACATTATTTATGTTTGTATATCTAGCCTTTTAACGCTCGCAACAACCCACGCAGCATCTATAAACAGCACTAAGCCAACATTTACACACACAGCATCAATATTTACGCACGGTGTGGCGCTCGTTCTAACCCCTGCGGTGTCTGGTTTTCGGGCTGCTGCGGCAATAGTTTGGCCTGCGGTGAGAATTTACACGTGCGCGGCCTCAATCTTTCGCTGTGCGGCGAGTTTTGATGCACTCGCGGCCAGAATCTTTCGCCGTCCAGTGACAATCTTTTGCCGTGCAGCGAGCGTTCCGAGCCGTGCAGTGGACGTTGATAAACGTGCTGCAATAGCTCTAAGCCACGCTTTTATAAAGTTTTACGCCGCCCCGACCGAAATCAGCGCCGTTTTCATCGGGGCGGTTTAGACGGTTTCAACGCCCGCCGCCTACTTGCGCGACGCGAAGTAGCCGACGCGCGCCGCAACTTGATGGGCGGGATTGGTCGTCTCGACCTTGACGCGGCGGAAGCGCCCGTCCTTATTCTTGTTCAGGGGCGTGAAGTAGAGCGCGTACTGATGGCGCAACTCGTCGGCCACTTCCGCATACGTGGAATCGAGCGCGCCAAAGCTGTCGGGCTTGTAGAGGCGTCCGCCGGTGGCGGCGGGCAGTTGCGCCCAGTTCTGCTCGCTCACGTCGAGCACGCGCAAGCCCTCCTGCAAGTCTCCGATGCGAAGCTGGTTGAAACGCACGACCGCAGGTGTCGCGGCCAACAGCGAATCCAACTCGGCCCGCTTCTTGCGGCGCTCAATCTCCGTGTTGCTGACGACGTAGACGGTCGCCTGCGCCATCAAGAGCGCACGCAGAGAGGCTTCCAGTGTGCTGTAGCCGCGACCGCTATCGATGCCGTCCGTCAGCACTATGACCGCGTGACGACCGCGCGCCTTCGTCAACTGCTCCTGCGCCGCCAACAGCAGCGCGTCGTTAAAGAGCGTGAAGACGCCCGGCACGATGCGACGCAGCGCGCGCCGCAACTGCACGCGGCTCTGCGTCCAGTCCTGCAATAGCTCTATGCGGTCGTCAAACTTAATCAGACTGATGCGGTCGTCCGCCGCGAGCTTCTCGGCAAAGCCTTCGACCGCACGACGAAAATCGTCTAGGTGGCTGGCGGCGCTCGAAGATGTGTCTATCATCAAGACGACATCAACCGGCACTTGCCTGAGCGCCAACTCGCTCAAAGGCTGCTCGCGTCCATCCTCTATGACGCGAAAATCATCGCGCGTCAGATTAGTGATGAGCTTCCCGCCCGCATCCCTGACCGTGACGGGCAACAGCACCTCCGTCGTGCTCACAGAAACAACGTCGTCCTCGTCAATCTCCTGCTCGTCCGTGTTAACGCTAGGCGTCGGACTCGGCTGCTTGTTCTGCGCGCAAACAATGGAAGGCAAAAGGAAAATGGTAAAAGGCAGAAGGTAGATAACAAGCAGGAAGCGAGAGTTCAAACGCGCAATCATATCTTTCCTCTCTTCTGTCTGAACTTTTACCTTTTACCTTTTTCCTTTTGCCTTACGGCTTCGCCGTCTCTTCGCTCATGGCGGCGGTCATGGCGGCGATGATGCGGTCGCTGACGCGGCGCTTGCGCAGTTCCGCGAGTTTGGGCGGAGTAAGGTCAAACTCGGCGGGGGCGTTTTCAATGCGACGGACAATCGTGCCCTCGGAAAAGCCCGCTTCGACAAGTTCGATAATCGAATCATTGGTTAGCGTCGGTGTCTTTTCGAGTTTGGGAGCGCCGCCGCTTTCGGTCGGAGGCCGCAGGATACGCACCGTTGCGCTGCCCGTCGTCGTGGTCGAACCGGAACCGGAACCGCCCGCGCCGCGCGTTTGCGTGCGCTCACTTGAGCCGCCGCTGTTGCCGAAAATGTCTGTCGAGTTGTCGCCTTGAGGAGCTTGCTTCTGCGAGCCAGCCTGCCCGTCCTTGTTGCTGAAGAAGGGGTCGTCGTCAAAGTCTTCCGTATCCATCGCGATGGCTTCGTCGCGCGCGACCATGTTGAGGATGATGTTTTCGCTGACGCCGCTGCGCTTGAGTTCAATCAATTTATCGGGCGAAAGG
>CAZEZJ010000038.1:943-2878 GCA_964516695.1 uncultured Blastocatellaceae bacterium | reverse complement strand
GGGACGCGTGCGAACGAGCGCAATGACAGTCTTCTCTTTGAACCCGGCGCGCACGAGTTTGATAATCGAGGCGTTGGTCAAAGGCGCTTCGGCGTTCTGCTGCGCCTGCGCGGGCATGAAGCCAATAAACAGGCTCAGCACCGCCGCCAAACAAATGTACTTCAAACTAACTCTCATAGACGCTCCTCCCCTTGCAGAACATAAACGACTAACGGCGGCCAGCTTTCAGTATCAACCCCTCAATCAAGAGCAGGAAGCAGCAGCGACGTTGCATGAGCTTGCCCGTCGTCTTCCGTCTCAAAAACTAACGCAGGCGCGACGCCACGTTGACGGGAGCGTCAGCAGCGACGACAGGCTTAGCTTGTTTGTAGCGAGCGGTAATTTTCTTGACGTAGTTGCGCGTCTCTTTGTAAGGCGGAACGTTTCGTCCGTACTTCATCACCGCGCCCTCGCCCGCGTTGTAGCCCGCGAGCACCAAATCAACGCGCCCGTTAAATTGTTCCAGCAGCTTTTTCAAATACTTCGTGCCACCCATGATATTTTGCGCCGGGTCAAAAGCGTTTCTCACTCCGTAGTGCGCGCCCGTCGCGGGCATGAGTTGCATCAGCCCGCGCGCTCCCTTCGGGGAGACGACGCGCGGATGAAAGTGTGACTCCTGCTCCATGACGCAGAAGATTAGATAAGGGTCAACGCCAAAGCGCGTGCCGTTCTCTTTAATTAATTTGTCAATGTGCGCGCTCCCCGTACTCCAACCGCGCTCGGTCCAAGGACGTGCGGCATCAACTGCGCTCGGCGGCTGCACGGCCTCGCGCTCAATGCGCTCGATGCGCGAGCGGTCAAGGTAGATGGAGAGATTGCCGCGCCTGTACCACGCGCCCGTTGCGCTCTCCGCCACTTCGTCGGCCTCGACACGCGCGCCGCCGACCAGATGAATCCACACGGGCTGAGCGGGCGCGCTCGCTTGCGACGCGCTCACGTCCACCAGTTTGACGACGGGCGCGCCGCCCGCCTTTTCCTGATTCACGGTCTCGGCCTGCTCAATTGTACGAACGCGCTCGCGCGCGACCAAGTGCGTCACACCGCCGCGCCTGTATCTGACGCCCTGCTCGCTTTCCCAAACCTCGTCGGCTTCAATCAGCGTTCCATCCGTCAGGCTGATGCTGCGCTTTCCGTCGCGGGCGGAAAGGTTTTCCGCCGGAGTCTTATCGACGATAACGGCGCTGGCCCTGTAGCCTTGGGGCGAGACTGACGGCACAAACACTTCCTGTCGCGGGCGCAACTGCGACGTGACCGAAAGATTGTTAAGCTCAGCGACATCTTCCGCCGAAACGTTGAAGCGCTCGGCGAGCGTGCTGATGGTGTCGCCCTCGCGCGCGCGAATCTTCATCGGGCCGCGTCGCGAGGGACGCCCGCGCCGCGTTGGAGCTTCATTCGCGCCGCGTGTTCCTGACGTGCTTCCGCTGAGCGTCGCCGCTGGCCGCCGCATCAGCACGCGCGTTAACTCCTGCGCGCTGGCAGTCAGCATCAAGCCCATGATGAAAAGAATGCTGATAAACAATCTAGACGCGCTGAATCTGGAGGGTCTTCGGGTCATCGCTTTTTCCTTTTACTCGTTTCTGATTTGTTCACATCCAGATGAGGCGCGGGGCTTTCGAACGTTAAAGCTGCAAGGGTTCTGCCAATTCTTCAGCGAGCGGCCCGGTCTGTTGCTTGAGCGAGCCGGTTTGTGCATGGAGTGGCCCAGTCTGTTCCTTTTCGGGCACGTAAACGTGGGCCGTGCCGAAGTAGTTGCGCCAGGCGAGGTCTAAAACTTTCGGTGATAGCTCAAGCGCGTGGCCTTCGAAGAGGCAGATGTCAGTGACGCGGTCGAGCAAATCGCGCGGCTCGCAGGCTTTCATCTGGCGGTGCTCAATCATGTAGTTGTTCAGCAGGTGG
>CAZEZJ010000038.1:0-933 GCA_964516695.1 uncultured Blastocatellaceae bacterium | reverse complement strand
GAGCGCCGCTTGCTCGCAGCGTATGCCGCGCGTGTAGGCCGCGCGCTTGAAGATTTCGACGTAAGCCGCTGGCGTCGGCGGCTCGACGCGGGCGCGATAGCCCATGCGGCGCAGGAATGCTTCGTCAGACAAATCCTTCTCTTCGAGATTAGTCGAGAAGATGACCAACTGCTCGAACGGAACTTCGATTTTCTTGCCCGTGTGCAAGGCCAGATAATCCACGCGGCGCTCTAAGGGCACAATCCAGCGATTGAGCAAGTCTTGCGGCGCGGCGCGCTGGCGTCCGAAGTCGTCTATGACGAGCGTGCCGCCGTTTGACTTCATCTGAAACGGCGCTTCATAAAACTTTGCCGCATCCGACCACACGAGGTCAGTATTCTCCAGCGTTAATTCACCGCCGACGACGACCAGCGGGCGCTCGATGTGCACCCAACGACGGTCAAAATCCGCTGGCGTCATCTCGGCAGGCGCAACGCGATGATTGTGTGAATCGAAGACGCGGATAATCTGCCCGTCAATCTCAATCGCATAGGGAATCCAGATGGCGCCGGGCAGCGCGTTGTTAACGCGTTCGGCCACAGCCGTCTTGCCCGTGCCGGGCAAGCCCGTCAGGAACAGCGACCTTCTGGAATTGATGACGCAGCCGAGGGTTTGCATCAAAGATGTGGGGAGCACCAACTCGCGGAAGGCGGCGCGCACGGTGTCCATCGAGGCGGCGCGCGAAGGCACGGCTTGCAGCCGCGTCATGTAAGCGTAGTCCTGAAGCGAGACGGGCGCAGCGCCCGTGTAGCCACACATCGTCTGCAAATGTGAGAAGCGCTCCCAACCTTTGTCGAGCATCGCGTAGCGCGTCGAACCCATCGTCGCCTGCTTGCGCACCTCAATCAGCTTTTCCCGGTAGAGCATTTGCAATAACTCTTCCGTCAGCGTGCG
>CAZEZJ010000037.1:17737-22277 GCA_964516695.1 uncultured Blastocatellaceae bacterium | reverse complement strand
AAGGCCGCCGCATCAATCCACAATCCACCGCACGCTTCACATTCGCGTAAACCAACTGTGCCGATGACGACCGCCTTCATCTTCGCGCGACAGCGCGGGCAATTGCGCGCATCCGTTTCTTCAACTTCCGCGCGCCGCGCCGCTGCGCCGCAGCGTGGGCAATGACGACCGCCCAGAAACATCATGCCAAAACATGACGGACAAGCAACTGTAGCCAGGCGCGCGTTGCAATACTGGCAACTCGCCGCGTCGGTCGCGGCGGCAGCGCCGCACATCGGGCAATTAAGAGTTTCAGCCTGCATGATTTATCTGTGGAGTTTCAAGCTTGAACGCAGCATGAGCGAGAGGAATGGGGTTGGCGACCAAGCGGCTGGTATGCGCCCCGAGTCGTCAATAACAGATTAACATCCGCCAAGAAGGATTGTCACCGATTTTTTCAACCTTTCACGCCGCAAGCCCAACTAGACGAAGCACCGCGAGCTATGCGATGCTGAACAAGACCAAAGCCCCCTTCTGAAATGAACCGAAGTTATTAGAGGAGAAATTATGCGAAAGCTTTTTTCGGCCCTCATCGCCCTTTTCTTAGCGTTGCCGCTGGCGCTCAATCCGTTTTCGTCTGAGGCCGAGGCCAACGCGTTTACCTCACAGGACGACGCGCAGCAACCGCGCGTGATGAGCGTGCCGGGCAATCGCCGGCGGCGCGTGCGGCGCGACCGTGCGCGCGGCGGCGGCATCCGTCATTCGTTCAAAAAAGCTGGCAAGTCAGCCGGGCGCGGCGGCAAACGTTTCGGACAGAACATGGCGCGAGGCCGCCCCGTTCGCGCCGGAAAACACTTAGGCAAAGGCATGGGCGGATTCGGCAAGCACACGGGCAAAGGCATCGGCAAAACCATGCGCCGCGTCTTCAAACCATAGATTGAGCTAGCAGGGATGAAAAGGGAGTGCCTCAGTTCATCATTCGTTCAATGATGACACTGAAGCACTCCCTTTTATCTTTCATCCTTCCGCAAAGCCGCCGGCAGAAGCGCAGCTTAATGCCAACCGCGACGGAAGCGGAGTATGATAAACGGCATCTTGCAAAGGGAAGCTCGAAAAGATTTCATCTCACACGCGCGGCCTCTTGTGCTGGCGCTCGACATCAGCACGTCGAGCGTGCGCGCAGCGTTGTATGACGAAAGCGGTCGCGAAGCGCTAAACGCCGAGGCGCACCTGGCGCGCAGTTTGCGCACGACTGCCGACGGCGGCGCGGAGTTGGACGCGCAGGAAGCCGTGGCGCAAGTTGCCAGCACGATTGACGCGCTCTTTTCTCAAGTTGCACTAAAAGAAGCGCGCATCGAGTTGGTCGCAGTCTCCTGTTTTTGGCATAGCCTTGTCGGTGTTGACCGGGAGGGACGCCCATTGACGCCTGTGTTCGGCTGGGCGGATGTGCGCGCGGGCGCGTGGGCAAAAGATTTGAAACGACAATTTGACGAAGGGGAGACGCACGCGCGGACGGGCTGCCGTTTTCATCCGAGCTACTGGCCCGCCAAGCTGCGCTGGCTGCAAGCGGAGCAGCAAGGCATCGCGAGCGCGGTGCAAAACTGGATGTCGTTGGGAGAATTTCTGCTGCTCGCGCTTTTTGGCGAGACGGCGGCGAGCGTCGGGATGGCTTCGGGGACGGGGTTGCTTAACCTGCGCGCGTGCGCGTGGGATGAAGAGTTGGTCGCTCGGCTCGGCGTGTCAATCGAGCAATTGCCGGCCATCGCGGAAGAGGGACAGAGCTTCACGCGATTGAAAGAAACGTATGCGCGGCGCTGGCCGCAGCTCGGCGGAGCACGTTGGTTTCCCGCGATGCCCGACGGCGCCGCAAACAACATCGGAGCAGGCTGCACGACGGCAGAGAGCGCGGCGCTAATGGTCGGCACATCGGGCGCGATGCGCGTGCTGTGTGAAGCGGAACCGCCCACTGTGCTACCGCCGGAGTTGTGGTGTTATCGCGTGGACAGAACACGTATCCTGCTCGGCGGCGCGCTGTCTGACGGAGGCGGACTCTACGGTTGGATGAGAGAGCGGCTCGCGCTAGGTTCTGATACGGAAGCGGGAGAGAGAGCGCTCGCAGCGATGGAGCCGGACGCACACGGCCTGACGCTTCTTCCCTACTGGGCCGGTGAACGAAGCACAGGCTGGCACGCAGAGGCGCGCGGCGCAATATTAGGGCTGACGATGCACACGGAAGCGATGCATATTCTCCGCGCCGCAATGGAAGCAATCGCCTACCGCTTCGCTCTCATCGCGGATGCGCTGCTGACAGTCGCTCCGTATCAAGCCATTATCGCCTCCGGCGGCGCGCTCGATGCCTCACCGGCCTGGGCACAAATCATCACGGACGTGCTGGGCCGCCCGCTCTTGATGTCCGGCGTGCGCGAAGCTTCGACGCGCGGCGCTGTGCTGTTGGCTCTGGCAGCGGCGGGGCGAATAGAAAGCATCGCAAGCGCGAATGCGCCGCCGCCGAGAGTTTACGAACCCGACATGAAGCGCCACGCGCGTTATCTTGACGCGCTCGTACGCCAGCAAAAGTTTTACCGGATGTTGATTGAGGAAGCGTGAGGGCGGCGCACGAAAAAGCGGCTGCGTTTGGTCGTCGTCACGAGTTTTCCTTGCGTTGAAGGCAAGAGGTAGATTAAAAGCATTGTCGCAGGAAGACGTGAGCGCTTAGCGCGAAAGCGAAACACCTTTGGCAATAGACCAATCCGAAACGAGGACAACAAACGATGAGTGCGGCACAAGAGCAAGCCGATAATCCGACCATGAAGCGTGACCAACTTTGCATCAACACGATTCGCGCGCTCGCCCTTGACGCCGTCCAGCAGGCGGAATCGGGCCACCCGGGATTGCCTTTGGGTTGTGCGCCGATGGCCTACGTGCTCTGGACGCGCTTTATGCGCCACAACCCGCAGAATCCGAAGTGGGCCAATCGCGACCGCTTTCTGCTCTCGGCCGGCCACGGCTCCATGCTGCTCTACGCGCTCCTGCACCTGACGGGCTACGACCTGCCGCTCGACGAGTTGAAAAACTTTCGCCAGTTGAATTCAAAGACGCCGGGCCATCCCGAAAACGTTTTGACAAAGGGCGTTGAGATAACGACGGGGCCGCTCGGCCAAGGCTTTGCCAACGGCGTCGGGATGGCGATGGGAGCAATGCACCTCGCCGCTCGTTTCAACCAACCGGAGTTTCCCGTCATAGCTCATTACGTCTACGCAATCGTCTCCGATGGCGATTTGATGGAGGGCGTCGCCGCCGAAGCCGCCTCCTTAGCCGGACATCTTAAGCTCGGGAAATTAATCTATCTCTACGACGACAACCACGTCACCATCGAAGGCTTCACCAGCCTCGCCTTCAGCGAGAACGTTCCGCAACGCTTCGAGGCCTACGGCTGGCACACCAGCACGGTTGAAGACGGCAACGACCTCGCGGCCATTGAGCGCGCCATCCGCGACGCTCAATCAGTCTCCGACCGCCCCTCGCTGATTTCCGTTAAGACAACCATCGGCTACGGGATGCCGACCGCCGGCACGCGCAAGGCCCATTCCGATGCTCCCGGCGAAGAAGCCGTGCGCGAAACCAAGCGACACTTGGGCTGGCCCGAAGACAAATCTTTCTACATTCCCGAAGAAGCGCTCGCGCATTTTCGCGAATGCGTCGAGCGCGGCGCAGAACTTGAAAATGAGTGGAACGCGCTCGTCGAAAAATATGAACAGGAGCACGCGGAGTTGGGCCAAACGTGGCGCGCGACGATGAGCGGCGAGCTGCCCGAAAATTGGGAGCAGCATTTGCCGTCGTTTGAAAATGCGAAGCCGATGGCGACGCGCGCCGCGAGCGGCGAAGTCATCAACGCTCTTGCGCCGCACATGCCGATGCTCATCGGCGGCTCCGCGGACCTCGGCCCGTCCAACAACACGGACATCAAGGATGGCGGTAGCTACCAGCCCGGCTCTTACGAAGGACGCATCCTGCACTTCGGCGTGCGCGAGCACGCGATGGGCGCGACGATGACGGGCATCAGCCTCAACGGCGGCCTGATTCCCTACGGCGGCACGTTTATGTGCTTCTCCGATTACATGAAACCTGCTATCCGCCTCGCCGCGCTCTCCGAAGTGCAAGTCATCTACGTCTTCACACACGATTCCGTCGGCCTCGGTGAAGATGGGCCGACGCATCAACCCATAGAACATCTGGCGGGCTTGCGTGCCATCCCGCACCTCTTCGTCATTCGCCCCGCCGATGCACACGAAACGCGCGAGGCCTGGCGCATCGCTATCTCTCGCCGTCATGCGCCGACCGCGCTCGCGCTCACCAGACAAAAAGTTCCTCTGATAGACCGTGCGCGCTACACGTCAGCCGACGGAGCACGACGCGGCGCGTATATTCTGGCCGAAGCCGAAGCGACTGGCGATAGCGACGCCCGCGCGGGTGATAATCAAACAACGCCGAAGCTTATCCTTCTTGCCACTGGCTCGGAAGTCTCGCTGTGCGTCGCGGCGGCGGAGCTGCTGGCGGACCG
>CAZEZJ010000037.1:0-17727 GCA_964516695.1 uncultured Blastocatellaceae bacterium | reverse complement strand
TGATAGATCGGACGCGCTACAACTCAGCCGACGGCGCTGGGCGCGGAGCATACATTCTGGCCGAAGCCGAAGCGGCGGGCGACGACGCAAGCGCGGGCGATGGAAAGATAACACCGAAGCTCATCTTGCTTGCCACCGGCTCGGAAGTCTCGCTGGCGCTCGAAGCGCGTGAGAAGTTGCAGCAGGAAGGCACGCCCGTGCGCGTCGTCTCGATGCCGTGCTGGGAATTGTTTGAAGAGCAGCCGGAAGAGTATCGCGCCGAAGTGCTGCCGGCGTCGGTCGCGGCGCGGCTCGCCATCGAAGCCGGTGCGCGCATGGGCTGGGACCGCTACGTTGGCCCGCAAGGAGACGTTATCTGTCTTGAACGCTTCGGCGCCTCCGCGCCCGGCGACGTGGCGCTCAGCGAGTTGGGATTCTCGGTTGAGAACGTCTTAGAGCGCGCGCACAAACTTTTATAGCTCTTACCTGAACGCTTTATCTTTGCTTCCCAGCGGCTATGAGCCGCCAAGCAAATAGCTTACATAGACCCATGCGAATCGCTGTCGGCGCAGACCACGGAGGCTTTCCGCTCAACGAGCGCGTGATTGAGGAGTTGCGCGCCGGGGGCCACGAGATAGAAGACTTCGGCACGCACGACGCAAACGTGCCGGATGATTATCCTGACTACGCTGTGATGGTGGGCCGCGCCGTGCAGAGCGGCGAGTGTGAAATCGGCATTATCGTTTGCGGCAGCGGCGTCGGCGCGTCCGTGGCGGCCAATAAGCTGCGCGGCATCCGCGCGGCGCTCTGCGGCGACACCTACTCGGCACGCCAGTCGCGCGAGCATGACGACTGTAACGTGCTCTGCCTCGGCGCGCGCGTCGTCGGCCTCGAACTCGCTTTAGACATCGTTCGCGCTTTCACGCGCGCTCGCTTTACCAATGAAGAGAGACACAGGCGGCGGCTGGCGAAAATCGCAGACATCGAAAAGCTCAGAGACGAAAACTAAAGCGTTCACTTTCATCCTTCATCATTCATCTCGTTAAGGAGGTTTCCCCTTGAGACATGACGGGTTTCAGGGCGCGCCTGCGCTCTTTGTTCTTTTGTGCCTCTTGATTCAAGCCGCGCCGGTTGGCGCACAGCAGCCTTCAGCCACGACTCCCCCGCAGCCGACAGCGCGGCCCGGACAAACCACGCCGCCCGCTGCGCCCAGACCTTCCCAACCAACCGCCACGCCTTCGCCCGAAGCCACACCGCAAGAGGAGCAGAAGCCGCAAATCGAACACCGCACCGAGAGATTGCCGCCGCGCGTGGAGCCGCATTTGGGAAGCCGCCCGGCGCGCTCATTGACGCTTGACGAGGCTATCAAACTGGCGCTCGGTCAATCTTCGGCTTACCAATTGACGCAACTCGACGAGCGCATCGCCGCCGAGGATGTCAAGCAAGCTCGCGCCGCGCTCTTTCCGCAGTTTACTGCGCCGCTGACTTACTTCGGCACAACCCCGTCGCAGGTTCGTGAAGAGGGCGACCCGCTCACGTTCAGTTATGTTTCTTCGAGCGCCATCAACGAGACCATCGCGCTCTTGAACGCTTCCGGCGAATTGGATATTTCGGGACGGCTGCGCGCAAGCCTGCGGCGTAGTCGTTACCAGTTAGACGCGGCCCGCGCCGGCTCGCTCATCGCACGCCGCCAACTCGCGCTCGACACCGTTGATGCTTATTACAATCTAGTGCTGGCGCGCGAGCGTCGCCGCTTCGCTGAAGAGACGCTGGCCTTAGCCGAAGGTTTTCTGAAGGTCACGGAGGACATCGGGCGGCGGGGCGAAGACGAGAGCGAGGGAGCCGATTTGTTGCGCGCCGGCGCACAGGTCTCGTCTCGACGCGACGAACTGGAACAGGCCCGCGCGGGTGAAGTCGGCGCGCTCAACGTCGTGCGCAGCTTAACCGGCATTGACTTCGAGACGCCCATCAACGTCTCCGGCATCTCGCAGGATTTGCCGACCACCAGCGACTTCAACAACTTTACGGAAGAACAACTGAAGACGCGCCCCGAATTTGGACAGGTCGAGGCGCAACGCCGCGCCGCGCTCGAAGAAGCGCGCACCGCGCGCGGCGAACGCTTGCCCCAATTGACCTATACGCTCAACGGCGGTTTTGATGCCGCAGACTTTCGCCCCCTCAAGCGCTATGCGGGCGGCTCGGCCATCGTCACCTTAACAATTCCCATCTTCGATTTCGGCGCGAGCCGCAGCCGTGAAACTCAGGCGCGCCTGCGCGCGCAGTCTGCCGAAGTGCAACGCGAAAACACTCTGCGTCAACTCCGGCAGGAATTCTACACCGCTCGCGCCGCAGCGCTTGGCGCTCTCATTCGCATTCGCGAAACAAAATCCGCCGTTGATAACGCGCTCAAAAATTTGATGATTATCCTTGCGCGCTACCGCGCCAAGAAAGCGACCATCACGGATGTCGTCGATGCCCAATCGGCCTTCGTCGAAGCGCGGCTCGCAAACTCTCAAGCCGTGATTGATTATCGCACCTCGCGCATCCGGCTAGAGCCAAACCTAGGCCAGTAAAAACACCCGCAAAGACATGGGAAACGATGAACGATGAACGATGAAACAGGAGCTTGCTTCTCATTCATTGCTCATCGTTCATCGTTCATCGTTTCTTCTTCCTCCTTTCTTCTCCGTCTCTTCTGTGGCTAATTATGTTTGCGGTGCGATTATTTTGAGCGCGGCGGGAATGAGTTGAAACTCCGCGGGGGTGTGACCGCGCACGTTGCCGTCGGCTTCGACGGGCAGCGCATCCCTGTGGGTTAGATGTTCGATGCGCACTCTCGTGCAGCCAATAGTGCGGACCTTTGGATTGCCGAGATGCGCGCCGCGACGGATGCGCGGCAATTCGCGCAGGATGGTGGCGCGCGTAATCTCACAGGCCAGCAGGACATCCATCCGGCCATCATCGGGACGCGCGCGGGGCGCGAACATCATGCCGCCGCCCGCATAGACTCCGTTGGCGACCGCCAGCAGATTTGAAGCACACTCGAAAGCGGGTTCGTCATCAACCATGACGCGCACTCTCCTTTCGCGCCACGCGAGCAGCGCGCCGCAGGCTGCCGCCGTGAAGCGCGCTTCGCCCGGCAGCCGCCGCATCAGCGCACGTTGTGCGGCCACGCGCCCCGCCACTTCCGCACCGATGCCGAGCGTCGCCACGTTAAGACAAATGAAGCTTGGCGCGCTCCCGCCCGCTGTGCCGTATAACACGTCAACGTCGCGCGTGGCGCTCGGTTCGGGCTTTTCATAATAGCCCGCCAATCTTTCCAGCCAGCGCTCGATTCGCTCACGACGACCAACCAGCCCGCGCGCGAAATCATCGCCCGTTCCCGCTGGCAGGATGGCGAGCGCTGCCTTACGGCTAACGGCTGCGGGCAGCGAGTTGGCGTTTTTGATTTTCGGCTGCTCGTCAGAAGCCGCCTCTTGCTCATCGAGGGCGAAGAATCCTGCCGCCGTCTCGCTCAGCGTGCCGTCGCCGCCGACGACCGCTATTAATTGATAGCCGGCACGCAGAGCGGCACGCGTCGCGACGGTCGCATCGCCAGCATACTGTGTTTCGTGCGCGTCGAAACTGATGTCCTTCGCTTTAAGTGTGCTCTCGATTTTCGTCCAAGCGCGCCGCGCGTGGGCCGCCGCGTGGTTGATGATAATGAGGGTGCGCGGGCGAGCGTTCATTCCGTTCACACTCTACCACACGCGGGTGCGCTCTCCCCTTGTGATGCGACGCGCTCGATAGTTTGATGATAAGCTTAAAATCGTTTCCCATCTTTCGTGTGAGGAGCGTGGGCCTCGGATGAGTGGCAAACTGATGCGCGCCGTCTGTATTGTTTCGCCCGGCGGCGTCGAATCTTTAAGCGTGCGGGAGACGGCAGACCCCGGCCCGGCAAACGCGAATCGCGTTCGCGTGCGTGTCCAAGCGGCGGGCTTAAACCGCGCGGACATTCTGCAACGCATGGGTAAGTATCCCGCGCCGCCAGGCTATTCGCAGGAGATTCCGGGACTCGAATTCGCAGGCGTCGTCGAGCAAACGGGCGTGGAGGCGCGCAAGTTTAGCGTGGGCCAACGCGTCTTCGGCATCACGGGGGGCGGCGCGCAGGCCGAGTATGTCGTCGTACCGGAAGAGACGCTCGTGGAGATTCCCGCCAACCTTGATTGGGCGATGGCTGCGGCTGTGCCGGAGGTCTTCATCACGGCACACGACGCGCTCTTCACACAGGCCGGATTGGAGATGGGCGAGCGCGTGCTGATACACGCTGCGGGGTCCGGCGTCGGCACAGCCGCCGTGCAGTTGGCCCATGCGACGGGCGCGACCACCTACGGCACATCGCGGACGAGCGAGAAGCTTGAGCGGGCGCGTCCCTTCGGTCTTGATGAGGGGGTGGCTGTTGGCAACGACCCGAGGGTTTTCGCCGCCGCTGTGCGCGAGTGGACGAAGGGAGCGGGCGTCAATGTCATTCTCGATTTGGTCGGCGGCGCATATCTGGCAGCGAATCTGGATGCGCTCGCGCTGAAAGGTCGGTTGATGTTTGTCGGGACAACTGCCGGAGCGAGCGCGGAGTTAAATCTCGGCGTCGTGATGAGTAAGCGCTTGCGGCTCTGGGGAACGGTGCTGCGCGCGCGCTCATTGGAGGAGAAGGCGCGGGCCACTCGTCGCTTTGCCGCTCATGTCGTTCCGCTGCTCGAAGGTGGCAGGGTGCGGCCCGTGATTGACCGCGTCTATCCGATGGCGGAGGTGCGCGCGGCACACGCGAGGATGGAGTCAAACGAGAGCTTTGGTAAAATCGTGCTGCTGATTGGTGACCAAGAGGGATAAGAAAATCGAGGGGGACGAAGGAGAGAATGCTGCGTTTCATCTTTATCTGTGCGCTGGTTGCGATGGCGTGTAGCGTGACGAGCGGTGTGGAGCATCAGCTTGAGCAGCAGCCGGGCGTGGCGCGCGATTTGGCGCGCTTTAGGGCCGCGCATTATAGCAACGTGCGTTATTCCTTATCCGTTGAGATACAGCCGGGCGCGCCGCTCCTTAAAGGCAGTGAAGAGATTAGCGTGACGCTGGATGAGGCGCTGGCGGAGTTGGTGATTGACTGGCGCGTGGCCGCCGCGAAAGAGGGACAACCGCAGGCGCGCGTCTTCGAGATAGAGGTTAACGGGCGCGCGGTGCAGGATGCGCGCATAGTCAACGACCACATAATAATTCCCGGGGCCTACTTGAAGAAGGGCGAGAATGTCGTGCGGCTCAGGTTTGAGTCGCCCATCGCGACATCTGGAAGCGCCATCACGCGTTATCTGGACCGCGAGGACAAGTCGGAATACGTCTACACGCTCTTTGTTCCTTCGGATGCGAGCACAGCGTTTCCGTGTTTTGACCAGCCCGACTTGAAGGCACGATTCAAGCTCGACATCACAGCGCCGGAATCATGGAAGGTAGTCTCAAACACTGCCGCCGAGTTTACAAACGTCAGTCGCGCAGACTTGCGAACGGGCGAGGAAGAGAATCCTCCCGCTGGAATGTCGCGCACGCTTTTTCGCGAGACCGAACCCATCAGCACTTACTTGTTCGCCTTCGCCACGGGGCCGTTCGTAGAGCTTCTGGACGATAAGCCTTCGGCAGTTGCGATGCGTCTGTTTGTCCGCCGGTCGAAAGCGGAAAGAGCGCGGAGGGAAGCGAGCGAGCTTTTTCGTCTCAACCGCGAATGCGTCGCTTATCTGGCGGGGTATTTCGATTTCAAGTTTCCCTTCCCGAAGTACGACCTCATTATCATCCCTGAATTTGCGTATGGCGGAATGGAACACGCGGGCGCGACCTTCCTGCGCGAGGAGCGGATTCTCTTTCCGTCAGACCCGACCGCCGGTGATTTGCTGGCGCGCGCGGAGGTGATGTTCCACGAGGCGGCGCATCAGTGGTTTGGTGATTTGGTGACGATGCGCTGGTTTGACGACCTCTGGTTGAAGGAAGGCTTCGCGACTTTCATGGCCTATAAAGCCATCGAAGCGATTAAGGGCATCGCGCCGCAGGACTATAATGCTTGGAAAGTTTTTTACCAGCGCACGAAGCCGGGCGCTTACGCGACCGACGCGACCAAGGGCACGACACCCATCTGGCAGGAGATTAGCAATCTCTCCGCGGCAAAATCCGCCTACGGCAACATAGTCTATCTCAAAGCGCCTTCGCTGCTCAGGCAGGCCGAGTTTTTTCTAGGCGCAGACGAATTCCAGCGAGCCGTGCGACACTTACTTAAAGAGCACGCTTACGGTAATGCGGAGTGGGCCGATTTGGTGCGAGCTTTCGAGCGCGCTTCGGGTAGGAAATTGGACGAATGGGCGGCGGCATGGGTCAAGCGGCGCGGGATGCCGGATGTGCGCGTCGAGTGGAGCGTGAACCGGCGCGGGCGCATCCAGAGCTTAACGCTCAGCCAGCAAAACATACTGCGTGAAGGCGGGACGTGGCCGATGCGCGTCGAGCTATTGTTGGCCCACGACGACGGCCCGCCCGAAACGCTGACCGTCACGCTCGACGGCGCAGCGCGGCACATGTTCACGAAAACGCTTATCAAAGAAGCTCTCGGGCGTCGGCGTCCGGCTTATGTCTTTGCCAATTATGCAGACTACGGCTACGGGCGCTTTCTGCTCGATGAAAAGAGCAAGCAGGCTGTGTTCAATGGTCTGGGTGCGGTGCGTGATGATTTCCTGCGGGCGCTCTTGTGGGGTTCGCTGTGGGAGAGCGTGCGGGAAGTCGAATTAGTGCCCTCCGCTTATATTGAGTTGGCTGTGAAGTTCGTCGCGGCAGAGCGCGACGAGGTGACGGTGCAAAGCATTCTCAACCGCGTCTCGACGGCGTTTAATCGTTATCTTTCCGCGCAGCAGATGCGAGAGCTTGCGCCGCGTCTGGAAAAGGTGCTGGCCGAGCGTATGCAGTACGCGGAGACGGCTGGCCTGCGCATCACTTACTTTCGCGCCTTCCAAGCCAACGCGACGACCGATGAAGCACGCGCCACACTCAAAGACATCCTGAGCGGGCGACTTCAGATTCCGGGCATGACCTTGCGCTCGCGCGACCGCTTCGACATCATCACGGCGCTCCTCGCGCGAGGCGACACGGAAGCGCCCGCCTTGCTCGCGGCCCAGAGCGCGGCTGACCAGACGGACGACGGACGCCGCTACGCTTACGGAGCGGGCGCGGCGCGCGCCGACGCCGCGACTAAAAAACGTTATTTCGACGCCTATCTGAATGACAAGCAACTCGCGGAAAATTGGATTGAAGCGAGTTTCAATCCCTTCAATACGATTCACCAATCGGAGCTGACGCTCCCGTATCTCGAACGCGCGCTCGCGGAGCTTCCCGTCTTCAAGCGCACGCGCAAGATTTTCTTCGTCAACGGCTGGCTCGCGGCCTTCACCGGCGGCCAGTGTAGCCAGCCTGCGCAAGACACCGTGAGCGCCTTCTTGCAGCGCGAGCAGGGACTCGACCGCGACCTGCGCCTCAAGGTCATGGAGGTGACGGACAATCTCGAACGCTGCGTTCGCATCAGGAAGAAATACGCGCTTGAAGGCTCTAAGGACTTAACGCAGGAGTAATCTTGTTTACGATTGGAGTAATCGTAATTAACGCAGGAGTAATCGTAATCGAGACGAAAGCTATCAATGTTATGATAAGCGCAGACTTGGTGAAGATTGAAGCCACCTGACTTCTGACGTTTATGGATTCGACAACCTTTCTCGTCATCGCCATTATCGCCATCGCCTTTTTGAGCTTCCTGCTTTTTCTGGCGCTGTTTGAGCCGGGCCTCGATTACAAGATTTCGCTGAAGCCGACCGTTTCCCTGGAATCCGAAGAGTTTATCTACCTGCTCGAAGCGTTGACTGACGCCAAGGCTAACCGCCACACACGCATTGAAGTCTTAACCAACGGCGACGTTTATTATGAAGCGGAACTGGCGGCGATTCGCGCCGCCGAAAAGAGCGTTACCCTTGAGGCTTACATTTTTCAGAAGGGCGAGGTGGCCCAAAAATTTGTCGAGGCTTTGACCGAGAGGGCGCGAAGCGGCGTCGAGGTGCGTCTCGCCTTGGATGCCATCGGAAGTTTTGCGACGTGGGATAGTTATCTGAAAGAGCTGCGCGCGGCGGGCGGTCGCGTCGCATGGTATCACCCGTTGCGCTGGTACACGCTGCCGCGCATTAACAATCGCACGCACCGCGAGATTATCGTCGTTGACGGGCGCGTCGGCTTCGTCGGCGGCTCCGGCTTCGCTGACCACTGGCTCAAGGGCAAGAAGAATAATCCGCCTTGGCGCGATACGATGTTTCGCGTCGAGGGCGATGCGGTCTCCAACATTCAAGCGACCTTCGTGGAAAACTGGCTTGAAGCCTCGGGCGAGATTCTGGCGAACGAAGAGTTCTTTTCGTTTGACGAAACAAAGGACGGCGACGCCGCCGCTCTCATCGTCAATAGCTCACCCTCTATGGGCCGCTCGACGCGCGCACGCATTCTCTATCAAACCCTGCTCGCTTCCGCCAGAGACAACCTGCATATCACAACGCCCTACTTTCTGCCCGACCGCAGCGTGCGCGCAGAACTCTTGCGCGCCATCAAGGAACGCGGCGTCGAAGTGAAGATTATCGTGCCGGGCCATCACAGCGACCATCTGCTGACGAGGCGTTCGAGCCGTCGTCTCTTCGGTGATTTGCTGAAAGCGGGCGCGCGCATTTACGAATATGAACCGGCGATGATACATGCCAAGACGATGATGATTGACAACCTGTGGAGCGTCGTCGGCTCTTCAAACTTCGACAACCGCTCGTTTGGCCTCAACGACGAAGTCAACCTCGCCGCACGCGACCGCGCGCTGACCGCACGCCTCGAAGAAGACTTCGCCCGCGACCTCTCACAAAGCCGCGAAGTGACCTATGACGAATGGCGGCGACGCTCAATCTTTGAACGCGCACACGAATGGCTCGGCTGGCTGCTGGAACGTCAACAATAAAAGCTGAACTTTCATCCTTGAGCTTATGTTCCGCATCGTCACCTACAATGTGCACAAGTGTCGTGGGCTTGATAGGCGCGTGCGGCCGGAGCGGATTGCGATGGTGCTGCGCGAGACGAAGGCCGACATCATTGCGTTGCAGGAAGTCTTGAGCGTTGAAGGCCGTGAGTATGAACGGCATCAGGCGCGTTTCATCGCTGAAGAGTTAGGCATGAATTACGAAATCGGTGAGAATCGCAGGCTCGACGGCGGAGCCTACGGCAATGTCACCCTCAGCCGGTTACCGTTTCTTGCCACGCACAATTACGACATCACATGGAGCGGGCGCGAGCGGCGCGGTTGCTTGCGCGCGGATGTGAGGCTCGATGAAGGGCGCGTTCTTCGTGTCTTTAACGTTCATCTCGGCACGGCTTTTCTAGAACGGCGGCACCAGGCGCGCGCGCTCGTCAGCGCAGATATTTTACAGCAGCAGCAACTAACGGCGGGCGCACGCGTCGTGCTAGGGGATTTTAACGAGTGGACTCACGGGTTGGCCTCGCGATTGTTGGCCCAGCATTTTGAGAGCGCAGACGTTCGTCATCACCTGCGGCGCGGGCGCACCTATCCGGGCCTGCTGCCGCTGCTGCATCTGGACCACATCTATTACGACCAATCGCTGGTGCTTGAACGCCTCACCTTGCACCGCAGCCGCACGGCCCTTCTCGCCTCAGACCACCTGCCGCTCATCGCAGATTTTCGCTGGCGTTAAGCTTCACGACGAATTGGGGCCGAAGAGTTTGATTGATTTTCGGTGGGCGCGGCGTTTGTCATGCGGCGGGCGGCTGTGGCGGTGATGATGGCTGTGCCATAGATTTTTTGCTCTGCGAGACGCCGCATCAGGTCGCGCGCTTGCAGATACTTGAGGCCAGTCGCCTCGCAGCCGCGCTCGCTGATGACAGCCCATTGTGGCTCGCTGAGTTCGCCCATCTCGGTTGCGCTCGCTATTTCTCGCCGCCCGCTTGTTTGGCGTCGCTGATGAGCACCACGTCGTTAGTGACGACGCCGCGCGCCAGCGCCAGTTGCTTGCCGTCGCGCGACCAGGCAAAGTTAAAGATGCGGTCGGATTTCCAATCGGTGAGTTGACGGGGCGGCCCGCCCGCGAGCGGCTGGCTCCAGATGTTTGAGGCGCTGCCCTGCGTGTCAATGTAGGTCAAGGCGCGGCCATCGCTGGCCCAGCGCACCGTCGGCGTCGGAAGGTCGAAAGTCTTGACGGGCGCGCCGCCTTCGATGGGAACGATGGCGATGACAAACTTCGAGTCGTACTGCTCGTCCCAGTAAGAACAGGCAAACTGCTTGCCGTCCGGCGAGATGACAGGGATTCTCGAATACTTGTCGGTCAACTGCACAGGCTCGCCGCCGTCAACGGAAATCTTCCAGATGGTTGGCTTGCCGGCCAGCCAGCTTGCATAGATAATCCAGCGCCCGTCGGGTGTCATCTGCGGGCCGCTGTCGTGGCCGCTGCGAGTCAGTTGCTTAAGATTGCTGCCGTCCGCATCCATCCGCCAGAGGTTGTAGCCCGACCCGGCGCGGTTGGAGAGAAAGACAATGTAACGCCCGTCGGGCGAAATGACAGGCCCGAAATTCGAGCCGGCGTTGAAGGTCAACTGCTTTTGATTGTTGCCGTCGGCGTCGGAAATATAGAGGTCAAGATTGCCGCTGGAATTCGACGCGTAGAGCAAACGCCCGTCCGGCGTCCAAGAGAGACTGTAATAACGACCGATGCCGGTCGTAATCTGTCGCGCGCGGTTGGCGTCGCCGCCTGGCGCGACCCACACGTTTGAGAGCATGTTGGCCTGCACGGTGGCGAGCGCCGAGGAATTTCCGTTAAGGCTCAAGGCCGTGTAGACGTTCAGGTCGTTGGTAATGCGCCGGGCTTCACCATTGGGATAAGAAAGAAACCAGATTTGCGACGTTTCGGATGTCTCGTCGGCAGGGGCCAAGAGCACCAGACCGCCGCCCGCGGGCAACCACGCCAGCCGCTCTATGTAGCGCCACTTCTGCGCCGTCAAACGCTGCTCCGTGCCATCCGCGACGCTGATGCCGACCACGCTTGCCTGCGCCTTCAACTTGTCGCCGCCAACGCACGCAATCAATTTTCCATCGGGCGACCAACTCGGCGACCAGAGATGCTGGTCGGTCTTGCGCGTTGCGAGCACACGTTCATTCGTTCCGTCCGCGCCTGCGATTAACAGGTCCGTCTCTTTCTCGGTCGGCCTGTTGCGCATGAAGGCCAAAAGCTTGCCGTCGGGCGAGAAGGTGACTGCCGTGTCAACGTCTGACAGAATTTTGCGCGAATCGCCGCCGAGCACAGAGACTTGGAACAACTCGTTGAGCGGTTTGTTGCGCTCGCTCTTGACGTAGTAGATATAGCTGCCGTCGGGCGAGAAGGTGACGCCGTAGTATTCGGACGCGAGCGGCGCGACGAGCTGCTTGTTGGTCGCCGTCGCCACCTGCCTGACCCAGAGGCTACGCAGCGCGCCGTCGTTGACGACGTGCGCGATATACTTACCGTCGGGCGAAATCGCCACGTCAACCGAATTGCCCGTCGAAGTCAGGCGGCTAATTCTAGTTGACTGGAAGGGGACGATATTTGTCGCCTCCGCGGATGGCCGCCCCAACCTGTAGGCCATAAAGGCGATGATGCCGAGCACCATCAAGCCGACCGCCGAAGCGGCGAGAATCGCGCCTCCCCTGTGGCGCTTGATTTCCTGAATGATGATTTCGGCGCTGGATGTCGAACGCGAGGCAGGCAAGCCGCGCGTCGGTTGCACCATCTTTTCGTTGGTCTCAAAAGCGACGCGCAGCGATTGCCCGCTGCTCGTCTTATAGATAGTGCCGCTGCGTCCATCGGGCGGCAGCGAGCGGTCGAGCTTGTCTTCAAACTCTAATTCCTGCTTGAGCGTGCGCAGGTCAACCATCATATCCTTGATTGACTGGTAGCGCTCTTCTCTGTCTTTGCGCAGAGCTTTGCGCACAATCCGCTGTAGCTCCGTCGGCGTCTCCGGCAGATACTCCGAGAGCGGCAGCGGTTCGCGGTCTAGCACGGCGACGATAACATCGCTCGTCGTCTCGCCGGCGAAGGGAACGCGGCCCGTCACCATCTCATAGAGCACAACGCCGAGGCTCCAAATGTCTGTCCGCGGGTCGAGCGCAAAGCCGCGCGTCTGCTCCGGCGACATATAGCTGACTGTGCCCATCACCATGCCGGGGCTGGTATTGACCAGCATCTTCGTCTGGGCTTCCGTGTCAACGAGCGAAGCCTGCCGCTCGGTCGGTTTTGCCAGGCCGAAATCGAGCACTTTGATGTAGCCGTCGTGGCGCACCATGATGTTTTCGGGCTTGATGTCGCGATGCGCGATGCCTGCGGCGTGCGCCGCCGAAAGGGCTGCCGCGACCTGCACGGCAATGTCGAGCGCCTCGCCCAGGCGCATCCGCCCGCTCGTCATCCGCTGGCGCAAAGTGACGCCGTCGATAAACTCTGTGGCGATGAAATGGGTTGAATCAGTGTGCCCGATTTCGTAAATGGTGATGATGTTCGGATGATTGAGGGCCGAAGCGGTGCGCGCTTCCTGCATAAAGCGCTGCATTCGCTGCTGGTCTGCCGCCACATCCGCGGGCAGCAGTTTGAGGGCGACGGTGCGCTCAAGCTGCGTATCCTGCGCCAGATAGACTTCGCCCATCCCGCCTGCGCCGAGATGGGAGCGGATTTCATAGCGTCCGAGTTGGATACCGGCGGCAATTGACATGACCCAGTTTTAACGAAGAAAGAACTGCGCCCGCGCGCATAGCGCGAATAACTTTATTACGCCTTGAGAACCATTTTGGTTGCTTTTTGTTGCCTGCGCCCGCTCATCCGATTTGTAAATACCATTTTACAAGTCTTTGCGGCGGGCCGCCTAGCCACAGCCGCCGCCAGAGCTTCACGCCAGGCAGCAATTCCCGCAAACGGATGCAAAATTCATCGCCTTCAACATACTTAACACCACCGGCAACCGTTGTGTGGCAGAAATCGCACGTTTTCAAGCGTCAGCCGCGCACCTGATGCCCGCGAAAGCGATGCGAAACTGGCGACGAAAGAAGTTGCGAAATGAGTTGCGCAGGAGCGGGGCGCGCGTGGCCCAAGAGCCGCCTTTGAGGACGCGGTGGTCGCCGTCAAACCACGTTTCGGAATATTCAGGATACGGAAAAGCTTTGAAGCCCGTGTAGCCCATGAAGGCATCATTCGTCCATTCCCAGACATTGCCCGTCATATCAAGGCAGCCGCCGGGCGACGCGCCCGAGGGGAAACTTCCCACAACGGTCGTCCCCCACGAGTGGTTGTCAAAATTGCAGAGCGCTGCGGTCGGCTCTTCGTCGCCCCAACTGTAGCGTCGGCTCTTGCGGTTGGCAGCGTCCCAAGAGGCGGCCTTTTCCCATTCCGCTTCGGCCGGCAAACGCTGGCCGCGAAAACGCGCATAAGCTTCCGCCTCATACCAGCTAATCCCTGCGACCGGATGCCAGGCTTCCAGCAAGCCCTCGTCAAAGAGGCCGCGCACACGCCAGCCCTGTCCGTCTCGCTGCCAATAGAGCGGCGCTTCCCAATTCTCACGCTCGCGCCATTGCCAGCCATCGTCGCTCCAAAACTCGCGCCGGCGGTACCCGCCCTCCGTGATGAAAGACGCATACTCCTCGTTGGTCGTTAGCAGCCGGGCAATCTTAAACGCGGGCAGGTCAATCGTGTGTCTCGGCAACTCGTTATCGTAGGCGAAGGCATCGCTTCGCGCTCCCATCTCAAACGGCCCCGCCGTAATAGAGACCATCTCGGGCAGCGTTGAGATGTGTTGCGCTGCGACACGCGAACGAGATGCACTACTTGCAGGTCTCGATTTCTTCGTTGAAGGCAACAGGTGCAACAGGTAGCAGAGCGTTTCCTGATGCTGGTATTCGTGCTGTAAGACGAGGTGAAAGAGATAGCCATCGCGCAGCAAAGGGTCTGACTCTTCAAAGCGCGTCGCTTCAAGAACGCGAAGCGAGCGAGCGCGCACGCCGGAGAGATAGCTTTCCATCTCGCGGCGCGAAGGCAGATTCTTAGATTCCTCGCGCGGCGTGCTGATGGGATCGAAGATGCGCTCGTAGCGCTCGTCAGGCGCAGCCTCATGGTTGAGCTTTTGTAAAAGCCAGTAGGCTTCAAAGACACCGATGTGGGCCAGATGCCAGATGATGGGACGAAAGCCAAAGCCTGGGCTTTCGTGCAAATCTTCTTCGCGGGCGAGATTGAAGAGTTCGAGCGTGCGCGCGCGCGCCTCCGTCATCAATGCCGCCATTTCTTCCGCCTGTTGATTAGCCACACGAAAAGTCTCCGCCAGAGAAAGCTGCCTGCCCGTGACACAATAGACACGCAAGCGCGAGTTGATATTGAACCGCAATAAGTTATCATAGCAAAGATTTGAGACGAGCAGGGGCAGAGTTGCAAGACGGCGCGGTATTATGACGGGTGAAAATAAATCAGCCGCGGAGATAACGATGAAGGCCAAGCGCTTAGTTATTGGCCTTTCAATTCATCGCGGGCGGCGTCTGTCGTTCAGACTTTCTATCCCGTTACTCTTTTCAACGAGCTACTGCTGATGTCTCAGAAAACCTCAGACGCCGCCGCGAGGCTGCGCATTCACAATCTGGTGCGCGAAGATGCGCGCCTGAGCTTCGAAGCGGACGTGCGCCGCGGCCTCTCGGCCCAACCGAAGATTCTCTTCCCGAAATATTTTTACGACGAGCTTGGCTCGCAACTCTTCGACGCCATCTGCCTGCTGCCGGAGTATTACCTGACGCGCGCCGAAAACGAGATTTTAACGCGCTACGCCGACGAGATAGTGGCGTCCGTGGAAGGACAGAAGACGCTGCTGGAGATGGGCAGCGGCAGCGCCTCGAAGACGCGCCTGATTATCGAAGCCCTCTTGCGCCGCCAGCCCGACCTGCATTTTATTTCCGTTGACATTTCAGCCTCAGCTTTGGAAACAAGCTCGCGCGTGCTGCTGCAATCCTACCCGCGCTTGAACATTACGGCCTACGCCAGCGACTACTACGACGGGCTGGCTGCACTTCAGCGTTCAACCTTAGAGCGCGGCCACACGTTCGCGCTCTTCCTCGGCTCCAACATCGGCAACTTCGACGCTCAAGAAGCGCAGACGTTCCTTCGCGCTCTGCGCGGCGTGCTCCGCGAAGGCGACGCCTTGCTGCTCGGCGCTGACTTAAAGAAACAAAGAGAGGTGCTCGAAGCCGCTTACGACGACGCGCTTCATGTCACCGCCGCCTTCAATCTCAATCTGCTGGCGCGCATCAATCGCGAGTTAGATGCAGACTTCGATGTGCGCGCGTTCAAGCATTACGTCTGCTACAACGAAGAAGTCGGTCGCATCGAAGCCTACATCGAAAGCTTGCGCGACCAGCAGGTCACGCTTCGCAAGCTCGACATGGAAATCAACTTTACGGCGGGCGAGCGCATTCACACCGAAAACTCTTACAAGTATGACCTCGACGGCCTTTCGCGGCTAGCCGAGGAGACCGGCTTTCGACGCACGCGCACTTGGCTCGACGAGCGCGAACAATTTAGCAGCAATCTTTTCATTGCCGCCTGACTAAAGCCTAGCAATGAACAGTTTTCTTTGTCCGACGCTTTTTGTTTCGCTGCGCCCGCGCGTGAATATATTACTCTTATGACCGACGACGCCAGCAAAACGCGCACAGCCTGCGACGAAACCGCAGCCGACCACGGCAAGCAGGATTCACACCCGAGCGCCGAGCGCGGAGTCTTCCCGCTGCTCACAGAGCCTGTCTCGAAAGATTCCGTGCGCCTCTTCGTCGAGAATCTGCGGCGCGGCGCGAAGCCCGCTGCCGATTGGATGTGCGGCGTCGAGTTAGAATTCTTCGGCTACGACGCGCGCGCCGATTTCCAACGCATTAAGCCCGCCGAGGTGCAGCGCGTTCTCGCAGGCTTTGCTCCTTCTTCAAACGACCTTTTTTATGAAGACGGCCTGTTGATTGAAGTCAACGCCGGGCAGATGAATCGCCTGACGGTGGAACCGGGCGGGCAGATTGAATTCTCCGGCGCGCCGCAGCGTAAGCTTGCCGACGTTGAACGCGAGCTTCGCCGCTTCCTCTCGCGCCTGCACGAGATTGCCGAAGGCCAAAGTCTCACCTTCCTCGCCGTCGGCTTTGACCCTCTGCGCAGGCTAGACGAGCAGCATTGGTATCCGAAAGCGCGCTACAAAGTGATGCGTCCTTATCTCGCCGCGCGCGGGAAAAGGGCTTGGGACATGATGGCGCGCACCTGCGCTGTGCAAGCCAACTTGGATTACGGCTCGGTCGAAGACCTCACGAAAAAATTTCTGGTGGGCAATCGCCTCGCGCCCATCATCACGGCCATCTTCGCCAACTCGCCCTTTGAAGACGGCAAAACTTCTGCCTACAAGAGCGCACGCGCCGCCGCTTGGCTACAAACCGACGCAGACCGCGCCAACATTTCTCCGCCCGCGCTGGCCGACGACTTTTCGCCCGAAGCTTTCGTCTCTTACGCGCTTGATGTGCCGATGCTGTTCGTACAACGCGACGGTCATTACATGGACGCGCCCACGGGCATGAAGTTTGGCGATTTTCTCGCGCATGGTTGTCGCAACATCAGGCCCGTCTTCGGTGATTGGGCCGACCATCTGACGACGCTCTTCACGGACGCGCGCCTCAAGCAGCACATTGAACTGCGCAGCGCAGATTGCGTCAGCCTTGAGATGTCGCTCGCGCTGCAAGCCCTCTGGAAGGGCTTGCTGTATGATGCAGGCACGCTTGACGAAGCCTTACGCCTTGCGCCTCGCTTGCATTATGCGGACGCGCTCCTTTTGCGCGAAGCAGTCGCACGCGACGGCCTCGCGGCGAAGCAAGCGGGCGTTGATGTGCTGGCGCTGGCCGTTGAAGTTGTCCGCTTGGCCGCCAGCGGGCTGAAAGCAATCGCGCCGGATGAAGTCTGTTACATAGACATACTTCGCCAACAAGTCATCGCGGAAGCAGTCTCCCCGGCGGATATTCTGCTGCGCAACTGGCACGGCTCCTGGCACGCTTCGATGAGCCGCGCTTTCGAATACCTGCGAATCGCCTGACGCGCGCCGTCGCAAGTCTGGTCATCCGACTCGGAATAAGGTCTCATCCATTGGGCCAACCACAGGCACAACAGCCGCTCGTTGAATTTCGCAACGTAAGCCTTCGTCTGGACGGCGCTGCCCAGCCCATTATTTCCAATCTCGATTTGACGGTGGAACGCGGCGAGACGCTTGTGCTGCTGGGCGAATCGGGCTGCGGAAAAACGACGACGCTCAGGCTCATCAACCGCCTGCTGCTGCCGACTAAGGGCGAAGTGTTGGTCGAGGGCAAGCGCACAAGCGAGTGGGACGCCATCAGTTTACGGCGGCGCACGGGCTACGTGATTCAGGAGGCGGGCCTGTTTCCGCATTTCACGGTCGCGCGCAACGTCGCGCTCGTTCCCAGTTTGGAAGGATGGAATGAGAAGCGTGTCAGCGAGCGCGTTGCGGAGTTGCTGCGGCTCGTCGGTTTGAATCCTGAAACGTTCGCGGGGCGCTATCCGCGCGAGTTGTCGGGCGGGCAGCGGCAGCGCGTCGGCGTGGCGCGCGCGCTGGCCGCAGAGCCGCCGTTGCTTT
>CAZEZJ010000036.1:11993-22337 GCA_964516695.1 uncultured Blastocatellaceae bacterium | reverse complement strand
CGTGAGCGGCAGAACAGCTTTAACGAAAGTCATCCCCGGCTTTGGCATCTCCTACAGCCCTACGTCAAAGCTGGTTGTCTTCGCGGGCGCACACCGTGGCTTTGCCCCGCCGCGCACGGAGGACATCATCAACAACACGACGGGCGGCGTCATCGAGCTTGACCCTGAACTCAGTTGGAACTACGAAATCGGGATGCGCTCGACGCCCACAAACGGCGTCAATCTCGAAGCCACTCTGTTTCGTCTGGACTACGAAAACCAGATTGTTCCGGCCAGCCTCGCGGGCGGCGTCGGCGCAACGCTCACCAATGGCGGCGAGACCTTGCATCAAGGTTTGGAGCTATCGGGGCGCATCAACAGCGGTGCTATCGCAAGAACGCGGCACAACTTTTATCTTCGCACCGCCTATACCTTCGTGCCGACGGCTAAATTCACGGGCACGCGCCTGAGCAGCGTGGGCGGCTTCACCAACATTTCCGTCAGCGGCAATCGCTTGCCCTACGCGCCGGAACACATGCTCAACGCCACCCTCGGCTACGCGCACCCGACAGGATTCGATGCGCTCATTGAAACGGTTTACGTCGCGCGCCAATTCTCAGACGACCTGAACACCATCACGCCCACGCCCGACGGCCAGCGCGGGTTGATTCCGAGCTATACAATCTGGAACGCGACCGCCAACTATAACGTCGAGAGCATGAACACGACCTTCTTCGTGACCTTCAAGAACGTCTTTGACCGTCTCTACATCGCAGACCGCACGCGCGGCATCCTGCCCGGCCCGCCTCGTCTCGTTCAGGCCGGATTCAAGTTCAACTTCTAACGCCATTGAACCGAAGCGGCGCATTTGCACGTCCGACGCGCGACACTTGCAAATGCGCCGCTCGCGTCCGCGCTAGACCGCACAAAGGTGCAGAGCCGCCGCCTTCATCATCTCCCGGCGCTCATGCGCATTACGCTCATCATGGCAGAGTACGTTATAATTCGCGCGCTCGTTTAAAAGACGACGGCTCGTTGTGGCAAGGGAGCGCTCTTTTTCCTTGCCATCGAGAAAAGAACCGAGAGGGTTGAGAAACAAATAATGGATGCGAAGAAACTGGAACACTACCGCAGCGTGCTCTTAGGACAACTGCGGCAACATACCGAACAGGTGCGCGATGAACAGGCGGCGGCGCTGGATTTTGCTGGGGCTGACGATGGCGTCAAGGATAGCGTTGACATGTCGCTCCGCGATGTTAATCAGGAGATTGCGCTGAGGCTCGGGGAACATGAATCGCGGATGGTCGCTGATATTGACCAGGCGTTGTTGCGAATTGACGAAGGCACGTATGGTGAATGCGGACGCTGCGGCAAGCCTATTGACGAGCGTCGTCTCGAAGCCATGCCGACGGCCCGCTACGATGCCGCCTGCCAAACAATTATCGAGGCCAATCAGGGTTTGGAAGATGCTCCGACACTTTAATGAGTAGTGAAAGTTTTTGCCTTGGCGGTGCTCCAACGCAGAGCACAGGCTGATGTTTCGTCAGCCGGGTCTCAATCGTAGACCTATTATAATCGGAAGTCGCTGTCGCACAGCGAGCAAGGCAAAAAGAGGACGCGGGGTTAACACAACTCCGCGTCCATCTCTTTTACGAGACGAGCGCAAATGGGTGTGTTCGATTCCATCAGGAAGCTGTTTGGCCAGGACTCATCCGCATCTCAGGCAAGATTCGGAGTTGAGGAATTGGCCCGGCGCTTAAGCATGAGCGTCGAACACTTACGCTCCGTTCGTGCGGCCTATCATCAATTCACAATCCTGAAGCGAAGCGGCGGACTGCGCACGATTCACGCGCCCGATGCCAAACTGAAGGCGGCGCAGCGTGCCATCCTGCGTCGCTTGCTCGCGCGTCTGGCGGTTCACCCGGCGGCCTGCGGGTTTGAGCGTGGTCGTTCCATCGTCACCAACGCGCTGCCGCACGCCAATCGAGCGCTGCTCCTGCGCATGGACATTAAGGACTACTTCCATGCGACCAAAACCGCTCGGATTCGAGATTATTTCCACCGCCTCGGCTGGGACACGGAAGCGACGAAGCTGCTCATCAATCTCTGCACGCACAAGGGCGGCCTGCCGCAAGGCGCACCGACCAGCCCGCGCCTGAGCAACCTCGTCAACTTTCTACTAGATGCCCGCCTCGGCCTAGCGGCCCACAAATACGGAGCCATCTATACGCGCTATGCCGACGACCTGACCTTCTCTTTTTCCGCCGACCTGCCGGAGCAAACCCACAACATCATCAGAATAGTCAAGAGAGTGCTCCATGATGAGGGCTACGAAATACACACGCGCAAAAAGCTGCACATCCGTCGTCGCCACGAACGCCAGCAGGTGACGGGCCTAGTCGTCAACCAACACGTCCAACTCCCGCGCAGCACACGCCGCTGGTTGCGCGCCGTCCAACATCATCTCGCAACTGGGCGCGATGCTTCCCTCACCAACGCGCAACTGGAAGGCTGGCGTTCTCTGCAAGCGATGATTGAGAAACAATCAAGCAGAGAGAGTTCAACAGGCCAGCAATCCTGATTTAACTTTGCGCCTCATCGCTTGTGACTACGTTTTAAGCCTTCGGGTGCGCCTTGTCGTAGACCTCTATCAATTTTTCCATCGAGACGTGTGTGTAAATTTGCGTGGTGGAGAGTCGTGCATGGCCGAGTAGTTCTTGTATGTCGCGGAGGTCTGCGCCGCTGTCGAGCAGGTGTGTGGCGAAGGAATGGCGTAGAGAGTGGGGGCTGATGTCGTGAATGCCCGCGCAGATGGTGATGTATTTGTCCACCATTCGCCCGACGGAGCGAGTGGTGATGCGTGTGCCCTGATAGTTGAGAAAAACTGCCTGCGTGTCGCGCTCTTCGGGCGGCGCGCTTTGGAGGAAAGCGTTTCGTACCGTCATGTAGTTAAGCAGGGCGTGCAGCGCCGGCTCACCGAAAGGAACGATGCGCTGCTTGCGGCGCTTGCCTGTGACGCGAATGAGCTTGCCTTTGAAATCAACGTCGCTGAGATCGAGTTTGACTAACTCGGAGACGCGCACGCCCGTGCCGTAGAGCAGTTCGAGGATGGCGCGGTCGCGTTTGCCCAAATCCGTTTCGGTGTCCGGCGTTTCGATGAAGCGAATCGCATCTTCGACCGAGAGATGAACGGGCAGCTTCTTTTCGAGACGCGGGGTGGAGACGAGCTTCGCCGGGTTGAGTTCGATGACGCCCTCGCGCACCAAGAATTGAAAGAAGGTGCGAAGCGCTGCCAGCTTTCTAGCGACCGAAGTCTTCTTCTTCTGCGCCGAATGAAGGCTCGATAGCCATTCGCGAATCGTGATGTGGTCTATCTGCCGGATGTCCAACGCGCGACGCGCGCCCGTTTGCGGCTCGGCGGGAGCCAGATAATCATAAAACTGGCCGAGGTCGCTCGCGTAATTGCGCAGCGTGTGCTCGCTGACGTTGCGCTCGTAGCGCAGGTGTTCGAAAAATTGTGCGAGTAGCTGTTCAATCATAAAAGCATTTCTCAGATTGCGCAGGGCCGGAGTTCGGATGGCGGATTTGAGCCAGCCAAGGCCCTCTTTTCATCCGCAGTATAATTCGAACTACGCAATCTTAAGATGGATTAGCGTAATTGCGAAACAGTTTTTTATCGGTGCGCTGAAGAATGCTTAAGGCTGGAGGAAAGAATAAGTGATGGTGCCGATGACTTGCACGGGTTGGCCGGAAAGCTTCGTCGGGGAAAATTTGGCGAGCCGCGCGGCCTGCACCGCCGCTGCCGTCAGTTGCGGCGGGCCTGAAAGAGAGCGCGCCGAGATAACTTTGCCGCTTTCGTCTATTAAGACTTCGACGACGACCGTGCCCGTTAATCTGAAGCTCTTTGCGGCTTGAGGGTAGACGGGTTTCGGTAAGATGAGCGCTTTGCCGTTGAGGACGCCGCCGCTGAGCGGCTTTTTGGGCGTAGGGTCTTGCTGTTGAGTTGGCTTCTGAGAAGTGCTCGGCGCTGGCGTCGGCGTGGCGGCTGGCGTTGGAGCCGGCGTCGGCGTCACAAGTGTTGTTGATGACGGCTCGGCTGCGCTGGAATTGGACGGCGGCGCTTTGGCGGGAGTTGTGTTTCTATTGCTCTCAACTCGCTCTGTGCGCGGCTCTGTGTCATCGTCAGGGCCGGGTGGGCCAATCGAGTTAATGCCTCCCTGAGTTCTCCTGATGCCGGATGAAGCGCTGGCCGTTGTCGCGGTCAGTCCGTTGCGCTCGATGCTGGCCGGAATCAAAGACTGTTCCGCTTCGACGGCGTCGCCGTTTTGTGCGGGGCGCGCGTGCTCCTGCTGGTTGACGCCCGCGTTCGTATCTTCAACGGGCGTGAGCGCCTGCTTTTGCCCGGCGCGGTCGTAGTAGCCTTTGCGTGCGCGGACGCGCGTGTTCGGGCGCGTCTTGACGCGCAGGCTGATGGTGCGAAAGCGCCCATCGTTGCGTGCGTCCTGCGGGTAGTAGCTTAAGACATACTGCTGCGAGAGGTCCGCGGAAATCTGCGAGAAGGCGGAATCGAGGTCGTTCGTTCCTCTGGGCACGTAGACCGCGCCGCCCGTCTGCGAGGCATACTCCTGCAAGCGATGATGCGCCGACAAATTGTATAGATTCGCGCCCTCAAGCTGTCCTGTCTGGACGGCGTAAACCTGAACGTCAGCCGTCATCACTCGTTTCAGCGAGGTCAGGAAATCCATGTTGCTGAGCGTGTCGGCCCCGTCCGAGATAATGACGATGACTTTGCGCCCTTGATACGGGCGCAGGTAATCGGCGGCTTGTGCGACCGTGTCAAAGAGAGCGGTCGCGCCGTCTTCAGGGTCACCGAAACGCTCGATGACGCGGACCAGCGTGCGCACGTCGTTAGTAAACGGTTGAATGAACAGCGGCACCGTCCAGATGGAATAAATCGCCGCTTGGTCAATCGGGCGCAGGACGCTGCGGAAGAATTTGATGGCGGCCTTTTTCTCAAACTCGCGCGCGGCTGAGAGGCTCATGCTGTTGTCGAACAAGACGGCCATGCGGACGGGCGTTTCGGCGCGTCCCAACTCGCTAATCTCTTTGGGCTGCCCGTCTACGCGCAACTCGAAATCTTCCAACTTCAAATCAACGACCGCGCGGCCCTGCTCATCCACCACCGAAGCGGGCACAGTCACCAGATTCGAACTGATGCGCACGACATCAACTTCGTCAACTTCCTCGCCGGCCTGAGTATCAGCAGCGGTCGTCGTCGCAGGCGCGCTGGCGGGCTTTGGCGTCGGCGTCGGTGTCGGCACAGGCGGAGCATCCGGCGACATGTTGATGAGCGAGACGCTCGGCGCTGGCTGCTTGGTTGGCGCGGGCGCTGTTTGGGTTGAGGCGGTCGAAGAGGCGCGGCGCTGGCGCTGCTGCGTGGATGATTGCTGGCGCGGGCTAGCAGTGGGCTGCGGCGCTCGTTTGTTGCGTCCCGATTGCGCAACGACTTTCGCGGCGGGCTGATGCAACAGCGCGACGACGAACAGCACGCCGCACGTCAAGACCCAGAGCCTAGACCGCAACGAGATGCGGCGCGCTGTTAGCTGGCCGCAACGCTCACGGCGTCGTCCGTGCGATTGATTGTGTGAAGCCAAGTATCCCACTCTTTTAATGCCAGTTCGACCTGAAGTTGACGACGTTCCTGTTTACGCTTGACGCGGCGGCTGTGCTCGGCGTCGAGCGGTTCGAGCAGCGCGAAAGTGATGTTGGCGGGTTGATAGTTTTTCGCGTCCGCACTTGAGACATAACGAGCGAGCGCAGCCATCGCGCTCTTGCTTGGCGCTTCGAGCAATGATTGTCCGGCCACGAGCCGCGCCGCGTTCAAGCCCGCGAGCCAGCCCGTCGCCACGGATTCAACGTAACCTTCGACGCCCGTAATTTGACCCGCGAAGAAGAGCGAAGGTTGCTCGCGCATTTGCAGCGTCGGCTTTAGCACGCGCGGCCCGCAGATGTAAGTATTACGATGAATCTGCCCATACTGCAAGAATTCCGCTTCTTCGAGGCCCGGAATCAAACGCAGCACGCGCGCCTGGTCGCCAAAGCGCAGGTGATTCTGAAAGCCGACGAGGCTGTAGGCGTCCGCCATCAAATTTTCCTGACGGAGTTGCACGGCGGCGTAGGGCTGGCGATTGCTGCGCGGGTCAACGAGGCCGACGGGCTTCATCGGCCCGTAGCGCAAAGTGTCAACGCCGCGTCGCGCCAATTCTTCAATCGGCAAGCAGGCTTCAAACCAACGCGTCTCCTCAAACTTATGCAGCTTGACGCTCGTCGCTTCAATCAAAGCCTGATAAAAGCGCGCATACTGCTCTTCGTCAAACGGGCAATTCAGATAATCGTCGCCGCCCTTGCCATACCGCGCGGCCCGAAAAGCAACGCTTTCATCAACCGTATCGGCAGAGACAATCGGCGCGATGGCATCGTAAAAATATAGCTGGTCGTCGCCCGTCAGGCGCATGATGTCTGCGGTCAGCGCGTCTGACGAAAGCGGGCCGGTGGCGATAATCGCAATTTCGCCCGCCGGAATCTTTGTCACCTCTTCGCGCACGAGCGTTATCAAGGGATGCGCCTCGATGCATTCGGTGATGTAGGCGGCGAATTTGTGACGGTCAACGGCGAGCGCAGCGCCCGCCGGAACGCGTGTCGCTGCCGCCGCTTCCATCACGAGCGAAGACCCGCGCCGCAGTTCTTCCTTGAGCAGGTAAGGCGCTGTGCCGGGTTCGTCGGATTTAAGCGAGTTGGAGCAGACGATTTCCGCCAGTTTATCGGTCCGGTGCGCGGGGGTCGAATGAACGGGCCGCATCTCGTAGAGCCGCACGCGAGCACCCATGCGCGCCGCCTGCCATGCCGCTTCCACTCCGGCGAAACCGCCGCCGATGACGCTCACTTCATTCATACTTGATTAAACGACAGCCGCCTGGCGCTGTGCCTTCTTGAGCAACGCCATCTGCGAAGCGTGATACAAATCGTGCTGAACGCAACCGTGGAGCGTCACGTAAACGGAGGCCATGCCTTCGACAACCGGCTCATCAAGCCTTGTATCAGGCAGGCTCGCAATCGTCTCCTGTAGCTCTCTGTGCCTGCGTTCCAGCAAACGGAGAGTCTCTTGCCAAGTCTCTTCGCTCGTTTCCGGCACGGGCGGAAAATCTCCATCGACGGGCAGCACGACGCGCTCGCCGCCGATTCGCTGCCGCACCGCTCCCTTCCATGCCGCAAGGTGCAAGACCATCTGCCAAATGCTAAGGGCTTGCGGAATAGGTTTCGCAGCGGCTTCCTCAGGCGTGATATCCGCGAGGACTTGCCCGAGCGATGAACCGCACCAAGCGTTGCCGTCAAACGCACGCTGCATCTGGTCCGCAATCCTCTCGACCTCGCTCATCAACTTTCCCTCTCAATCAAACTAAAAGCAACGCCGCCGTTTCTTTCGGCTATTGCTTAGGTGGCGCGGGATTCTCGATTGCGGGCGCGTACAGCTTGTAATCTTTGGTTTCGGTCTTAAAGTGGCGATAGTCGCTTAACTCGCGCGTCTCGTTGGCTTCGATGCTTTTGAAGAGCAAAAATTTGGCCGAGAAGTTGACTTGCGCGAAGCGCGGCAGCCAGACACCATCGCCAACGCGCGTCTGCTCGAAGACGAAGGACGAGCCAGGCTTAATCGAGGCCAACAGCCCGCCGGCCATCTTGAAGCTTTCGGACAGTTTCGCTTCAAGGCGTATGACCTGCTTATCAGCGGGGTCAATCCAGACGATGCCGATGAGCTTTGTGATAATCTCCTCGGCGCGATTCGAGGGACGAAACCCGGGGCGCGGGCGAAAGTCAAAGACGACGGCCTCGCGGTCACGAAGGCGTTCGCGGCGCGGGCTGACAAACTCGCACGCGCGCAAAAACTGCGCGACCGAGACATCGTCATCATCCTGTTTCTTCTCTGCTCCCTTATTCTTCTCCGCCGCTTCCTTTTTCTTCTGCTCTCTCTTTTCGCGTTCGCGCTCGTATTTCTCGACCGCCTCAGCGATGTTTTTCTCCTGCTTGGCGGCGCGCTCAGCCGACAGCGGAACACCGTTCTCGCTGATTAACTTGTAGAAAGAGCCTCCGCCCTGCAACGGATAAATCTCGTAGACCGTAACCTTCTCTTCCTTGATTTCACCCTTGCCATTGATTTTGCGCTCGGTGCGTTTCTCCGTGAAAGCATACTCGGCAACGCGCTCGTCCAGTTTCTCTTGATTCTTCTCAACTTCACGCAGCAGCGAGGGGATGTCAAGCGCCTCGGAGCTTGGCGGGTCAAACACAGCGTCGCTGAAATTCGCGTCAAAGCTGGCGCGCTCAAGATTCAACGTGAGAGGAGACGGGTAATCCGTCTGAGCAATTTGCCCTGTGCTCTCGATGTGCAGGCGGTGCGCGAGCATCAAGCCGCCGCTGGCGCGATAATCGCTGAAGCGTGTGCGTATGCCCCGCGCTTCGTCTTCAATCTTCAACAGCAGTTTTGATTGAGCGCTGAACGAGTAGCGCAGGCGCGCGCCCGCGCGGGTGGAAAACTCTATGACGTAAGCTGGTTCAGAGCCGCTTCGGTCAAGCATGAGCGTGCGTGCCAGCACATTCAGTTTCTTGTAATCAATCAGGTGGCTGGCGGCGAGCGTCGCCTGTAGTTTGGCTGTTCCGGCTTCCGCATCTGTCAGGGTACGTAAGTAGCCGTTTGCGCCGCGCATCCAGGCGGAGCGCGCGCTGGCCGCGCTGCTCACCTCTTCGCCGTTCGCGAAGGTCAAGTCTGTGCGCGCGGCGGAAGGTGCTCGCTCGCGCACACGCGCGCGGGCGCTCGCCTGCCCTTCAATCGTCCACTCGTAAGTGGCGACCTTGATGGCGGCCAGCCGTTTCTTGCCGCCGACGGCTTTCCAGTAGTCGTTAATAATCTTGTCGGGCGAGGGTAGTTTCTGGCGCGCTTCGACGCGCGCCGCTTGCGCCCAAGCCGTCAACCCTGTGAGGAGAAACAGCGCGACGATGCTCAGCACAATGAGCGGCAAACGTTCTTGCCTGAACCAACCAACTGACGCACGGGCGTCTGCATTAAGAAGAGATTTTGTTTTCATGGTGAACCCGAGAGGCGCGTGGGGAGCAACTCAAACTGGACGGGCATATCCTAACCGATTTTCGCCCGGAGCGGAAACCCGAAGAGCGCGGCTGCGCCGAAGAAAAGAGGCGGAAACTAAAGCACCGCGAAAACTCGAAAAACGCAGAGACGCGTTGGAAAGATAGCCCGCTCGATTGTCGGGCCGATTTTCCGCTGCGTCCCTGCGCCTTCCTCTTTCTCGTTGAGAGCGGCTTATGAGGGCTGGCCTTCTGTCGTCTGCTCAGCGCCGGGCGGCTGCGGCACATCCGCGTCCATCGCTGCCGCCGATTCCTGTTCGGCCTCCAACTCGTTTTCCTCGTTGTCTCTCGTTTTATCTTCAGCCGCTTGCTCGCTTGCGCGATTCGTTTGCTCTGTCATCTTGTGTTGCTCCTTTTGCTCGTCTGCTCTTTAACGCTGGCGTGCGGTTTTTCGCGCGCCGCTCTTCGTGCTCTTTCGCGCAGCGCTCTTTTTCGCGCTGCCTTTCTTTGAGCCGCTCTTTTTGGCAGGTGATTTTTTGGCGGTGCTACTCTTTTTGCTGCCCGCCTTCTTCGCCGCCGATTTACGGGGCGCTGTAGCTTTAGCAGCACCTTTTTTCCCTGCCGCCTTCTTCGCACCGCCCGCGCCCTTTTTCGCGCCGCTCTGACGCGCCGGACGGGCTTTGTCCTTGCGAGACTCCTTCGCCTTCTTGCGCGCGACCTTTTCGCGTGCGTCTTCCATCATCTCGTGAATCCGCTCGGCCTCCGATTGCGGCCCCGGCGCATCATTTTGCCTGCGCTCGGCCTCCAACTGCTCGAAGCGTGCGCGCTCCTCCTCGGTCATCGCCCCCTGATTGCGATGAAACTCAAACTGGTTAATCTCGCCGCCCTGAATGTCATAATTGGAGCGGTTGCGTTTCGGATCTTTCGGCATCTGGTTTCCTTCTCCCTCCTCAAAGTGCCGCTCGCTTGACAGCAGCAGCGGCGCGTTCGTATATTGCTTCAGTCCAACCCACGAAAGCCACCTTAGCTCAGTTGGTAGAGCGACGGTTTCGTAAACCGTAGGTCTCCGGTTCAAGTCCGGAAGGTGGCTCCATTTTTCCCTCTTCAACAATCAAACAAACTGCCCGCCAAACTTTATGAAACTCGCTCAGGCTCAACTCTTTGTCAATGCGTATAGCTTGACGATAATGTGACGAACTTTGCCAATCAAATTTTTCTCTCAGTTGTCGCTTT
>CAZEZJ010000036.1:7825-11983 GCA_964516695.1 uncultured Blastocatellaceae bacterium | reverse complement strand
CGACGACCAAAACCTTCGCGACAGGTCTCTTAATTGATTCCGGCCTGGCGCGGCAATTTTCTTGTAGTGAATAACATGCACGCTCTGCTTGACAGGCTCGAATCTCAAGCATACATTTACATGCGTTCACAGAGTAGATGTCGGCCAAGGAGTCCAGACCTTCGCCGCTATCCGGCTGCTCTTCCCCGAACAGTTCAATATTTCCTGGAATCGTGACCAAGCGATTATCCGCGCGCTCGGAACGGGCAACGAAGTCCCTGTTCCTTTTACCTGTCTCCCTTATCCATCAGGCGGAAGGTAAAAAGGCATGAAGAGCAAGCTCCTTCTTGCGCCGTCTCGCTCGCGCCGGAATTGTTTGACCGCAGTTTTACCGCCGCAGCTTTTCAGTTCATTAGGAGAAATCGGATGCCCAGCCCCAAGTTAACTAAATGCTGTTTGCAGCCGCCCGTGATTTTCACTCTGGCCCTGATAATTTTCACGGGCTGGCTCAACACAACCGCTCGCGCGGCCTGTTCCACCCCGAGCTTTAGAACTGCGCCCGCCTACGCGGTCGGCGCAATGCAGCCGCGCCACGCAGCCATCGGAGACTTCAACTCGGACGGCAAGCCCGACATCGCCACCGCCAACCACACCACCAACAACGTCTCCATTCTTTTGAATCTCGGCGGCGGCGTCTATGGCGCTCCCACCAACTATGCGGTCGGAGAGTTGCCGATGTTCGTCGTCACAAGCGATTTTAACGCGGACGGTAAACTGGATTTGGCGGTAGCGAATCGCAGCACCAACGACGTCTCCATTCTTCTCGGCAACGGAGACGGCAGCTTCGGCCCGGCGAGCAGCCACGCGGTCGGCTCAGAGCCTTCGGCCATCGCCGCCGGAAACTTCAACGGCGATGCCTTCATAGACCTCGCCGTCGCCAACAGCGCTTCCAACTTTCTCTCGATTCTGCTCGGCACAGGCACAGGCGGTTTCACGTCTGCCCCTGACGTGCCCGCGGTAGGCGCAGAGGGAGGCAACATGTTCTCCGTTGCGGCGGGTGACATTAATAACGATGGCAAGCTCGATTTGGTCGCGGCTCAATATATCAGCACCACTAAGGCGCTCGCCGTGTTGCCCGGATTGGGCAACGGTTCATTCGGCCCGAAGGTAGCGATAACAAGCGTCGGCGGCAACACCGGCCCCTACTCTGTCCTTCTCGCAGACCTTAACACGGACGGCAATCTGGACATCTTGACCGCCAATCTCTACAACGACGGCAACCGCAACGGCTCGCTCACCGTGATTCTCGGCAACGGAACTCTTAACACCACAGGCAACAAAACCTTCTATAATCTGAACGGCGGCGACCCCATCAGAGTCGCCGTCGGAGACTTCAACGCGGACGGCAAACCCGACGTCGCCACGGCTAACTACGGCACCAACTACAACACCGTCTCAGTCCTGCTGAACACGGGCGTCGCGGGCAATCTCGGCGCTGAAAAATTCTACATCGTATCGGGGAAGAATCCGATTGCGGTGGCCGTTGCGGATTTAAACGGCGACAGCAAGCTCGACATCACGACGGCGAATTACAACTCCAACAACGTCTCAATTCTCTTCAACACCGGAGCGGGCAGCTTCCGCGCCCCGACGCCCTTTTTTCTACAGCCCCCTCCCACCACAGCCGATTATAGGTCAGTCGTCTCCGCCGACTTCAACTCGGACGGCAAGCCCGATTTGTTGACCGGCAACTTCATCAATCTGGGCGACGGAATGGGAGGCTTTGGCCCTTCGATTAATCAGGGCATGACGGGCGCAAGCAACAACAAGGGGCATCGGCCTGTGGCTCTGGCTGATTTCAACACGGATGGTAAGGTGGATGTCGCGATGCTCGATTTCAGTGGCTTCACGATTCAGGTTGCGCTCGGCAATGGCAACGGCACGTTCGGAGCCAAAAAGGTCTTCAACGTCGGCTCTTTTCCGCAAGACTTAGTCGCGGGCGACTTCAACGCCGACGGCAAGCCTGACCTCGCCGTGACAGCTTTTTCCACTCCCAACACAATCACCATTCTCCTCGGCACGGGCAACGGCAACTTCACCTTCTTGACCAATTACAATCTCAACTCTTTCGGTGAAGCCATTATCACTAAGGATTTCAACAACGATGGAAAGCTCGACCTGGCGGCGGTGACGACCACCGGCAGCAACAGCATCACCATCCTGCTCGGCAACGGCAACGGAACTTTCGCGCCTTTGCCAACGCCCATTGCCTCCGGCACCTCACCCATCGCTCTCGTCTCAGCCGACTTCAACACCGACGGCAATCAAGACCTCGCTGCTTTGAATAGTGCTCCAGACACAGACGTGCTGGTGTTTTTGGGCAACGGGGCGGGCGGCTTCAGTCCGGCAACGCATTTCGCGGTCGGCGCAAATCCGCGCACCCTCTCCGTCGCCGACTTCAATCGCGATGGTCGTCCAGACTTGTTAACGGCGAATCAAGGCTCCGGTGATGTTTCCATTCTGACGGGAAACGGCGCGGGCGGATTCAACGGGCCGACTAACATTCAAGTGCTGGGCAATCCCAGTTCCGCTACGGTCGCTGACTTCAACCTCGACGGCGCGCCAGATTTCGCCACCGCTCATGGGAACAACAGCACAAATATCGGCGTGGTCTCCGTCGTGCTCAACGCCTGCGCCGGCGCTCAAGTGGCGGACTTCGACGGCGATGGGCAGACCGACATCTCCGTCTGGAATCCGACGAACGGCAACTGGTATATCTCCAACAGCCGCGACAACTCCTTCCGCACGCAAGCGGACTGGGGACGCGAAGCGCTTGGCGACATCCCCGTGCCCGCAGACTACGATGGCGATGGCAAGACAGACATCGCCATCTTCCGCCAGAACGAGGGCAATTGGTATATCATCCAGAGCAGCAACAACTCGATTCGCCTGCAAAACTGGGGCGGCCCCGGCGATAGGCCCGCACGCGCAGATTTCGACGGCGACGGGCGCGCAGACTTCGCTGTCTTCAGAGGCACGGAAGGTAATTGGTACATCCTCTTATCCGCCACCGGAACAACCAGAGTGCAGGGCTGGGGATTGAGCACGGATAAGCTTGTGCCCGGCGATTATGATGGCGATGGGCGCGCAGACATCGCCGTCTGGCGCGGTACGGAAGGCAATTGGTACGTCATCAAGAGTACGGGCGGCGTCATTCAACATCAATGGGGTTTGTCCGGCGACGTGCCTGTGCCCGGCGATTACGATGGCGACAGCAAAACCGACCTCGCGGTCTTTCGTCCCTCCGACGGCAATTGGTACATCATCAACAGCTCAACGAACACCATCACGCTGCGCAACTGGGGCAACTTCGACGACATCCCCATTCCCGGCGACTACGACCAAGACGGCAAGACAGATGTAGCTGTCTACCGCCAAACGGAAGGCAATTGGTACATCATTCGTAGCTCGACCAACACGGTCTCTATCCGCACGCTCGGAACGGGCAACGAAGTGCCTGTGCCTTCCACCTATCTGCCTTATCCATAAGGCAGTAGGTAAAAGAAGAGAGCGCCAAAAAGCGAAAGGGAAGATGAGAGGATTGCCCCTCATCTTCCCTTTTGCCTTTGACCTTTGACCTTTTTACTTACTCACGCGCCCGCGACCGCCGCGCCCGTGGTCGGCTCGGCGGGGTCTGCTTTAGTGCCGCCCGTGAGTTTGTGATAGAGGTCCGCGACGCGTTGTTCCTGTTTGGCGATGTCCACTTCGATGTCATCGAAGATTTGCGCCGTCACTGGGTCTGTGAGCGAGTTGCGCAGGTTGTAGGCATCGACGACGCCTGTTTGCAGGTCGCCTAGAGCGCGACGAAGCACCGCCACGTCGTCGTTTGATTGCAGCCAGCTTTTCAGAGTGGCCCACGCGCCGCTGCCCGCCGCCTGAAAGTCTTCCTTTTCGCCAAGCTCGTTGAGACGCGCTTCAAGCCTTCCGATGTGTTGTTGCTTGGTTAGGGCTATCTCTTTGAAGATGGCTTTCAGTTCTCTATTGGTGGCCTTCTCGGCGTAATGCTCGAAGGCTGAGACGGCGTAACGCTCGCCGCGAATCGCCGTGTTGAGTCCGTCCACGATTTCGCTCTTGCTCGACCCGCCCCACTCTTCCGCCAGCTTCCACCAATCGGCGTTG
>CAZEZJ010000036.1:0-7798 GCA_964516695.1 uncultured Blastocatellaceae bacterium | reverse complement strand
CGGAGGATTGCCGTGGTAAAGATTGGCACGTCGCCGGGCCTGCGCGAGGTGATGAGATTGCCGTCAACGACGAGCGGCTCATCAACGAAGTTTGCGCCCGCGTTTTGCATGTCTTTGCGAATGGCGCGAAAGCCTGTGGCGCGTTTTCCCCGCAGCAAATCGCCTTCGATGAGAACTTGCGGCCCGTGGCAGACGGCGGCGACGAGTTTGCCTTGCGCGACCGCTTCCTGCACGAAGCGCACGGTCTTCATGTTGGTCCGCATCGTGTCCGGGGCCATCCCGCCGGGAATGATAACGGCGTCGAAATCTTCGATGCGCGCTTCGGTGGTTGTGCCGTCGGGCTTGATGGAAGCCTTGCCCTGCTTGCCCGCATACTCTTCATTCATACGCGAGCCGAGCACCGTGATTTCCGCTCCCGCTGCTTGTAGTGCTGTGTAGGGAATTTGAAACTCCGAATCCTCAAAGTTTTTTTCGACGAGGATGGCGACTCTCTTTCGTGTTCTCTTCTCTGCGCTCATGCTTGTAACTCTCCTTTATTGCTGTTGCTGTAGCCCGTGTCAGGCGAATGTTGCCACAGAAGCGGTAATGATTCTGCTGCGCTACGATTTCAAATGTGTGAACATTCGCAAGCACTATGCCAACCTGCGCGGGCTGTAAATTCACGACACTGAAGGAGATTCGCAACTGCCGCGCATCCAAACGTATACAGCCGTGTGTCCGGTTACACTACTGAGAGGAGATTTAACTAAGAGACGATACGAGCGGGCGCACACGACAGTCCACAGAAGACGAGTGGCAAGCTCGGCGCAACGGCTTGAGCTTGCCACTCGTCAGTTCTGGCTTGTCTCTAGCTCACGCGGTCGGGCGCAGCAATCCGCGAAAGATGCCTTGGACGCGGACGCGCGTGGCGGGCAGGCGCATGGGCGCGAGTTGTGAATTAGCGGGCCTGAGTTCGACTTCCGGCCCGTAGCGGAAGAGACGCTTGAGGGTGGCGCGAGCGCCGTCAATCAGGGCGACGACGATTTCCCCGTCGCGTGCTTCGGTGCGATTTTCTATGAGCGCGATGTCGCCGTCGCAGATATGCTCGTCAATCATCGAGTCGCCCGTGACGCGCAGGGCATAGACGCGCTCTGGACGCACACGGCCCAGCAAGAAGCGTGGAATGCTGATGGGTTCCGCGTCTTGCACGGCGTCAAGCGGTGCGCCAGCGGCGATACGGCCCAAGAGCGGCACTTCGCAGATGGCATCCGACGGTGTTTCCTCGACTTTGACGGCGAGATTAAAAGCGCCATCGTCGTCGCGACGCGAGAGCAGCCCGCGCCGCTCAAGGGCGGCGATGTGTTTGGCGATTGTGGCCTTCGAGGAGACGCCGAAGTGGCGCGCAATCTGCGCATAGGACGGCTCATAGCCGTGGCGCTCGATAAAGCGCGTGATGTAATCGAGGATTTCCTTCTGTCTTTGCGTGCGTGGCAGCATCTTGGTGTTCTCTAGGTTCTCCAACGAGCGGAAAAGAGTCTGCGCGTCGGGGGCACAGAGATGTATGACCCGCAAATTCTAAAGGCGCGGCAGATGAAAAGCAAGGAATAAAGGAATTGAGGGGTTTGTTCATGTCTTCATTTCATCATTTTTTCAATGAATCAATGACCACATGATGAAATGAACAAATCCCTCAATTCCCTTATCCGGCTGGTTCTTTATCTTCTGCGAACGGAGTAGCGCGCGAGCGTGCGCGGGAAGATACGGACGACGGCTGGCATCTCCGTCATCGAATGTTCGCGGTCTAAGACTTCGCTTGCTTTCTTGCCTTCATACATGGCCTCGTTGAGGTCGTTATCGGGATTGATGACGGCCCCTTTGAGGGCGACTCCGGCAAAGAGTCCTTTGCTGCGCGAGTAGGAGAGAATGCCCGCGTCGAGGGTGGCGTTGGTCGAGGCGGCGGCTTCGCGCCCGACAGGTCCGGCGGCGACACTTGCTTCCCCGCCGATTTCAAACTTGTCTTCCACTAAACCCTTCACGCCGTCTTCGTTCATAATCAACAGCACGTAGTCTGTCTTCTGCGCACCGATTTGGAGACCGAAGCTGCCGCCGCCGATGTTAAAGAATGCGGGCGCGCTCCAACCGCTTCGAGTGCGACGGCTGATGACGCCCTGGCCGCCGCGCCCGCCGATAATAAACGCGGCCTTGACCACGCCCGGAAAGACCGCGACCGCCTCCGCCTTATCCAACAACTCTTTCGGCACGCCCTTATCCGGCGTGTTCATAATCTCGTTGAAAACTCTGGCCGCCGCGCTCGCATGACGCGCCGCATCCCGCGAACGCTTGCTGCTCTGCGCCGGCACGGAAACCGTCCCACTCAACACCAACAACACGGAGAGCGCAAAGAGAGCGCGCCCCTGTAACAAAAATCTCATGCTCTTCCCTCCTCCAACGCAATCAATCAAAATAGTTCTCATCAACAAAGGACACCACGAGCACACCTCTTGTGTTCGAGACGTGACGACTAAAGCAAAGCTTATACCGTGTCCTTCGTGTCACAGCATCTTACACCCTTTCAGGCCGTAAAGATAAACGCTTCGGACGAACGACTGCCTGGGCCGCGCGGCGCTCGCGCGTTCTCAGGTGATGCAGCCGTCCGGCGCGTGTAGTTTCCAATGCGGACGCATGAGAGCGTCAACGGTTGCCGCACGGCTGTGAGCGTGCGGTCAGGAAGTCTTGAGCACAAAGGACACGGCAGCTAACGCATGAGCACAAACAAGCTGGCTTGTGCCTTCGTTAACTGCTGTGTCCTCTGTGTTGAAGACGGAACTTTCTACGCCATCCACACGCAAGAGTGCTGGCGAGTTGTTTTCGTCGCTTGCCGCTTCTGAGGCTACGTTGAAGGCGGTGCGTCCTTGGGTTTCGCTTTTGGCGGATGCTCGACGTGGGTTGCACTCTCCCACTCCGCGAGCGATGACAAGTCATCTCGATACTTGTTGCGCACAATCGGGTTCAGTTCCCTTTTCAAACGGGTGGCGCGCACAAACGCACTCTTGAGTCCGGCGGTCGCGCCGACGCGCTTGCTCTTGTTGAGATTCAGGCTGTTGCTGGCGCTCTCAAACTCGTTAATAGCAGCGGTCAAATCTTCAAGAAACGTGGCTGGCATCTCCCTTTGTAGAAAGTGAGCCTTGAGCGGAGTGGCCGCCGTGACGAAAGCCCGCGCCGCGTTGACCAAAGCCTCGTCGCCGTTCTTCGTCGGCAGTTTGAAATTATCCGAGACGCCCGGCATCTCACCTTCCATCGCCTTCGAAGTCTCCCGCATGGCACGCATCTTCTGCAAGATGGACAGGCGCGCGGCCCTTTTAGCCGTCGCACTCGCACGCGCCGCCGCGTCAGCGCCCGCCTGCTCCGCTCCCAGCGTATCCACCTCCAACACCAGCGCCTTCACCTCGGCAAACTTCTGCCCGCCGAGGCTTGCCGCAGGGAAATCACCACCCCGCTCCACTCCAAAATCATTCATCCTGTTTAGTGATTGAGCTTTACGAATTTCACTGTCTCTCATCTGAGGAATTCCTTTCGTGAGTTAAGAAAAAGAGGTTTCTTCCGCTAGGAAGATGTCGAGGAACGCGCCATCGCGCCTCCCCATCCTGCCTTGAGTTTCCGCAAAATCCCCTCGCTCACACCCGCACGCCCCGCGCAACGATTCGTCAGCGCCGCATCCTGACTTAAAAGGCCCGCGCAACGCTTCGCTCGCCTCGCGCAACGTCCCGTTCGCACCGCGCAGCTTGTCGTTCAGGCCAAATGTCGCAGCGTTCGGGTCGAATGTTGCGGCGTTCGCGTCAAATGTTGCGGCGTTTGACCCGCGCAGCCTCTCGTTCGCGTCAAGCAACGCGTCGTTCGCCTCACGCAGCCTGTCGTTCGCCCCAAATGTTGCGGCGTTCACACCGCGCAACGTCGCGTTCGCCCCGCGCAATGCGTCGCTCGCGTCAAATCATCCACCTTCCACGCCGCGACCACGAAGGAAATCACACGACCCTGCATCGCTACACCCGCCAATTCAACTGTCACCCTGCTTGCGAGGAACTAACGTAGGAAAAAACTCTCGTCAGAGAACACGAGCCGCGCCGCGCACACCGTCAATGAGTACGACCGAGAATCTATGCCCCTTGCGCGGCAGTTGTCAATAGTTTTATTCGGCTCCGTGCGCCCTTCAACACGAGCAAGTCTCGGTTAGCTCTCCTCAACAATCACCGAAGATAATCGAGGCTATTCTTGAGTTGTGGTTTCTAATATCTGCTGCTTCGCTCTCTGTAGATATTCATTCCTGAGATTTTCATCTCCCACTTTTATTCCATCCAAGTTTGCACCGTCCAACATAGTTTCGTTTAGATTAGCGCCCCGCAAATCAGCGTTCCTGAGGTCAGCGCCCCGCAAATCAGCTTCTTCAAGATTGGCGTTAACTAAAACTGCGCCACGTAAATCTGCATACCTCAGGAGAATGCCTTTCAGGTTGGCGTTGCTCAAAATAGTCCCTGCAAGATTTGCTTGAGGAGAGTACGCACCTTCGAGATTCACCATTGAAAGATTCGTTTTACTTAAATTTGCTCGGTCAAGATATGCATTCTTAAAATTTATTGGTTTGACATTAGCACTCGCACTTTTTCTGCCAAAATCCGCACCCTTCAAACTCGCCTGCATAAAATTACATTGCTCAAAATTTACTCCTTCAAGTTTGGCACCATCAAGATTTGCATACGCTAAGCTTGCGCTTTTCAAATTAGTATTTCTGAGATTTGCGTGGAGTAAATCTCTAAATGCTAAGTAGCAATTTTCTAAATCCAGAAAGCTCAAGCAGTCTAACGTCATTACATTTTCCGAACCTCCGCGTTGCCCCTGCAATCGCGCAATCCACTCGCCGCAAGAATATGGCGCAGGCCAATCAATTTTGGAAACTCTTTCAGTGAGGGTCGCGCAAATATTCAGCGCGCATAATAAGGCTTCCTCTGAATTACGCGCTTGTCTCAGTTCTTCCTGAAATGTCGGCCTCGGAATCAGTCTATCCATCGGCATTCCATTTCTCAACACGAAATTAATCAAGCTGATGAGAGAGTCTTGCCACTTGGCAACGTCCGTAATGTCTCGCAACATCATTTCGTTACGAATGAAATCGAAAACGTATCTATCCATTGCGACGGGGCCGCAAAGTTTGAGCCAGTATTCGAGCGCTATCCGCTCATCGTAGCCGCTCTCGAAGTTATCTTTACGACGCTGCATCTCATCGTGCAGGTGCGCGATAACGCCGACGATACGCCTGGCCGCCAGATATTCACCGAAGCTCTTGTGTGTAAACTCAAATGTCTGGTCGCCCGCGACGGTATTTCCCGCACGGCGGAAATAGAAGGCCATTAAAAGACGCGTGACTCCTTTACTCGCGCCTTCCTGCAATGCGCCCAGCAGATTCTTCAGCCCGCTAGTCTCACAGTGAGCTTCAATTTCCCTCACGGTCGTCTTGCGCCCGTCTCCATGCCAAGCGGCGACAGCAACCTCTTCAAGAATGCGAACGAATTGTCTCTCTTCAACATCTTTCGTCGCGGGATGAGGATTCTGCGCCCAGCGTCTTTGATACACAGCTTCCAGTAAATCCTGATAGATATTGTTGAGATTGCTTTCCGTAGAAAAATCCAGTTTGCCACGGTCGTAGCTCAGGGCGATGAGATAATTTAAGAGCGGTTGGGAAGTGATTTCCAGCAACTCTTTGCGCTTTAATGCCTCCGGCAAATCGGCGTAAGGCTTGCCGCTGGCTTTCCCGTAAGCCTCCCACCATTGATGGCGCTGGTCCAGCGCGATTAACTCTTTCTCGCCTTTATATTCCTCTCTCTCGTCTTCCTTAATCAGGTACGGCAGCACGTTGATGATTTGCTGCGGCCTGCGAAATTCGCTGGCGTTGGCCTGCACAATCAGTTCGCGGCCGCTAATGATGACTTTCAGCCGAGGCGCATTCCCGCCGTTAAATTGGTCTGTCTTTTTCTGCACCTCGGCAATGAATTGTTGGGCCAACTCTTGAGCGGCTTTCCCCTGCTCGGCCAGTTCATCCAACCCGTCGAAGATGATGAGCAGTTGGGAATCTCCCTCTTGCGGGTCTAAAGGATTATGTTTAAGGAATTGGTCGAACCGGACGAAATTGCCGACGGCGATAATCAAATCGTCGGAAGTGTCGAACCGATGTAAAGGGATAAACAGCACCCGCCTACCGGTTTTTCCCGCCTGGAGCGCGGCAAACATCTTGGCGAAAGAAGATTTACCGCTGCCGGGGCCGCCGCTGATAACCTTGATGGTGTCGTAAACATCAAGTTTGTTGAGCCACGCTTCAAGATACCGCGTTAAATCGACAACTACCTTCTGAGAGTCTCTTTCGCCGTGAAGTCTGTATTCGAGTTTCGTCTCTTTGAAATCTTTTCCGTCCTCCGTTTTCTGCTCGAAGTAGCCGCGTAGAGGGATGTACACCTGACGCAGGCTGAAGGTCTCATCAAACATTCCTTCGTCAACCTGCTTTTGCAGCCAGGCCGAATACCTGGCCCAATTCTGCTCGGTCTCGCTGGCTTTGGTAAACGGCGTATCAAACGCTTCTTTTAAGGGAATGTATTCTTCCGAGCGGTGTCGCCATTGGTCGTTTAAGGCGAAAACGAAGTAACTTGGCAGGCGGTCTGTGATGGCCTGCGACTGCGCTTCGGTCAGGCCGAATCTTTCCAACCATTGAGAGAAGACCGTCTTAATATCCTCAAGCACAGACAAAGCTCGCGGGCGCTTGAAGAATGTCTCATCTATCGCAAACTGCTTCTTTTCCAAAGACCAATCCAACTGGTTCATTAAGGAATCAGGGTCTTCGGCAAGGTCGCCCAGTTGGTATTGAACGACTCTTGGATGTGCCGTGTCTTTTATCAGCAGCGGCTCATTCTCTGCGACCAGAGTGTAAATCGCTTGTAATAACGACCTGAAGATTAACAACCAAGCGATTCCGCTGTGGTCAGCACCAAAATTGACGGCTGATAAAGAATCAATGGCATCCTTGATAGCGCCGTCGGCTTTTCCGGCAATTCCCTGAGCGGCGGACTTCGTTAGTGAGTTGAATAAATCTTTGAACTTAACTTTGAGCGGTTTGTCCATCACGGAGAGAGGCTTATTAACCGGAATGTCGTGGCGACTGCCCATGAATTTCTCCTCGGCGGCAAGTGGGAGTAGAAGGATTACGCGAACAACGGAGCGCTGAAAACTATTTGCAGATAATTTAATGAGGCATCACAGTCTCCTGCCAGAGGACGAGGAACACGAGCCATCCAAGCGCCGCCGATTATACTTCTTTCCATTCCGAGCGCAATAACATACACGATGCGAGCGGCGCTTGAATGCTGCTCAAAGAAAAACCGGCGACACATGAATCGTCGCCGGTCTTCCATTTGTGTTGTGAGTTGTCCCGATAAAAAGCTTCAGCGCAGGCTGGAATTCAACAGCCCGCCGCCCATCTTAAAGCCTTCGGCCAAGGCGGGCAGTAGTCTACTGATGACGGGAACGCTCTTGGTGGCAGCCGTCTTGTGCCAGAAGCCGAGCATGGTGGCCACGAGCGGCGTGACGCCTGCCGTTTGCGTGGGCTTACGCGGCGCTGGATTGTTGTGGAAATAAAGCTGGTCGAGCGAAGCGTAGATGCGCAAGTACATCTGCGTTTCCGTCGGGATGAGCGTGCGCCAGCCAGCGCCGCCTCTGCGAATGTAGGAGGGGAGGCGCGCGGGGTTTGAGTTGTAACCGGCGGCGACGAGTTCGGGCTGCG
>CAZEZJ010000035.1:3663-22681 GCA_964516695.1 uncultured Blastocatellaceae bacterium | reverse complement strand
CCATTCATCATCCAAGAATTCTTGTGAGAGAAGCACCAGTGTAAGGTCGGGATGGTCTAGGGCTTCATCCAAGGCTTGCGGATTCAGGAGACCTGCTGGCTTCCCCTTGAAAATATTGTAAAGATTCCTACCGTAGATAATGGTGTCATTATCTTTATTTAGGTAATACTTTTTCAGATGATCATAAACTTTTCCATCTGGCTTGCTTTTGCTGCGGAAGGTAACAGACATTTTCATTTCATTCACCTCACTTATAGTAGATATTATAAAGATGTAGTGCTATGAATGACCACCTACCGTATTACTTATCAAACGATGTTACTTCTTTCGGCGAAGCTTCAGTTCCAAAGAAAACCGCCCTAGTACCTCTGTCAGTTTAGATAGATCAGCATCTAAAGCTACTGCAACCGTTCGACCAACAACATTTTCTATTGCATCCTTAAATGGTGATATATCTTTATTCTTAGGTAGTTTTGCTAATTCTCGACCGAGTTCGCCAAGCTGCTGCTTGCTTTCGCTGTCAAATGTCGGGATCGGAAGAACGCGTAAATGAGATGCTTCAACCTTCAGTGCTCCTCCCCCCATTGGCGTGGCGGTTATTTCTAATAAGGTTTTGACCCACTGACTATTTAGAAAAGCGAACAGCGCTTCTGCTGAGAACGTCTCAGCAGAGACAGAAAAGGTGCTGAAGTTTGCGTCTATCAGAACAGGCTCTGTAATTGAATTAAGATAAGCGCTCGGTGATGCATCATTAACACGCGCCATGAATACCATTCCCGTATGCCGGGGCAATATTGGCAGTGTGTACCACCAGGCAGGACGCCGAGGTACAGAAATTTCACTTGAGGGCAAGGGCCCCGCAGCAGGTCGCGACGGCTTGCGAATATTAGGCGTAACAGCAGAGAGTTCAGGTATGGTTTTAAGCTTTCCGTTTCGTTCGAGCATCTTCGTCGAAGCTATCGAGACGTACTTCGCGAAGGCAGAAGGCATTCGCACTATGCCATCACGCTTTCTCCAAACATCAAGCCACTGCTTCGGATATGAACTAAGATCTTCATAATCTGCCGGGTGGACGAATCCTCCTGCGACGAGGGCCAAGTCAGGCAGTTCTTGTGTATCATGAACTGACCAATGAGTCAGTTCACGCTGGTAGCGAACGGCAGGCTTTAGACATGAGATTGGCAATATAGCCAGCCTCTTGCTGAATTCTTCGGAGAGCAGCACTATTTTAGAGGGCAAGCAATCGTCAGGTTGCTCATCAGGAACAATAGCCTCAAAACTTCCGAGGTGGGAGATCAAGTCTAAAAACTGCTTTGGATTATCGCGAGGATTAGCCAGGGTGGCGCACACGCTCAAGGGGTCTTCATTGGGACACAATGCTGTCCAATCAGAGGGCGCCAACTGGCGCACGTAGAAGAATGGATTACAGCCAGTGCGAAGGCCCTGATTAACCTCGGTGCCATAATCTTTGAGTAAACAAAAAGCTTCTCTTGGCACCTCTGTAACACTCAACATCTGCCGGAGAGGCTGCGGTAGGTCAATCTCTTGTGGAGCAGTCGCTCTGCCGCTTGTTATTATTTGCCCCTCTTGTTCTCTATCACCTTCAAGGTAGTGAAGACTAACACCAATTCTGCGAGAGCGCCGAGCAACCTTATCCTCATGAAGCAAACCATTTATGAGTGACTCTTCCGATGTCATCTTAATGGACCACAGGTCGCTTTCAACATCCTGCTCTTGCTCATTGATTGAACGTATTATTTCATCAGCGCAAGCAGCTAAATCTATGGCTGAGTGAATTGGAGACTGCTTGCTCAGTACCTGTGCCGCATTTCTGAAGGCTATAGGATCGGCCAAATTGTGCGTGCGTCTTATTCGGACTGTGCGAACCGTATGATCACTTTCTCTATCCCCAAGTGGGATAGTCGCCTCACCATGGGTACGCGCACGAAAGACCATTAATGACGTTGGAATTAAAGCGTCGCCGAACCAGGTATTACCTTCCTGCTCGATAATTAATAACGGCTGAAGCATACGTAGCATGAAATATCGAAGCAGTCGTGCGTACATTCGATTCTTCCAGCTCGAGGTTGTGACATAGGCTATGATCGAGTTCGGCCGAGCCAGAAGCCAAGTAAGGAGCCAAGCGGGCAGCGAAAGATCTGCAAGTCCTGAGTAGTTAGCCACGAGTCGAAGCCAGCAAGTCTGAACAGGATCAAGTCCAGCCCGCGATCCATCGGAACGCAGCAAATCTATGGTCGCTCTTGCCAGCCTTTCAGGATTGGAGGTATCTACTTCGCTTAATAAGTGGGTGATTAAACTGGCTCGAATGATTGTGCCAGCTACGACGGACTCCGACTCCCTGTACAGTTGCTTTTGAAATGCCTCGACGATTGTCGGGCTCGTTCCCCGTAGCGCTGAAGCGATGTTCTGGTAACGCACGTATGGGGGATTTCCGACGATGGCATCGTATCTACCATAATGATGATCTGAACCTAAACCGGATATTAGTCCCGAGGATTCAAGAAAAGCATCAGCACATAGGACCGTTGTATTACTCTCTTCGTATGCGTCTGCTCCATAAGGAGGCAACAAGGCAATTCTGGCCGCCAAGGGGTCTATTTCCACTCCCGTTAGGTCACCGCGGGCGTCGAGATATTTGAACCTTTCTTGAGCAGCCCAAAGCATCGCACCGGTGCCGCACATCGGATCAATCACTGAAGTGCTGTCGGAGCGAATTGCGGCAGCGCAAGTTAGGGCCGTAATAGTTGCTGGTGTGAAAAACTGGCCGTACCTCTTCCGATGTGTACTTGGAGCTATATAGTTGAAAGCTTCGCGGGCGACGCGGCCTAATACCCCTAGCGAGTCAAGCGCAGTAGCTCGCTCTCCTTGTGGTGTAATAAAGGAAGGTTGACGATAGAGATGCGCGTGTTGATGATTTGTGAAGCGGATTCTAGCGGGTGGCTTGTACTGATATGAGATTATCTGATTGAGAAGCAAAAGGAGCTTTTCTCTTGCTTCTGATAGTCCACTCTTTGAATTAATGATATCTAAACAAACTACGATTGCTTCCTGAACCAATTTTCCCTGTTCTGAATGAATAGCTACCCCATTACTTATCATTATTTTTAAGGTAATACCTTTCTCCGCGCCTTCGGAAACGTTTATCGAGCCCTGCGAAGAAGCTGTTGGCATCTAATGGAATTGCATGTCTTTGAGCTAGGTAATAAGAGATGAAGTAACTATACAAACGCTGCCGCGTACGCTCTTTAGTGCCGTTCCCATTGAGTAAAGCGAGCCGTTCAGTAATTAGGTCCCAAGGATCCCTGATAAACACACCTCCTTCCTGAGATGACTTAGCAGCCTTTTTAATCCCTCTTGCTATTGGAGCCCCTTCTGGCTTTTGCAAAAGAATAAGAGGATCACCTTTGACTGCTCCTCGCGTTGTAGTCTGCTTGAAGCTGGACTGAGTCTTGTCCAAAAGAGATATTCTTATCAGCTTAAACCCAGTGAGTTCCCACGCATTCCTTAATGCGTTCCATACGCTTGGAGTTGTTGAATGGAAAGCAACTGTCATAAACCGTCCCGGTTTGAGAATACGATAAGCTTCAGCAAAAGCCCCTGCCAGAAGAGCCTCATATTCCTGAATTGTTTTACCTTGATAAGAGCTTACTATTGCTTCCTCGGTAGAATCTGTTGCTTTACCCAGCCATGCCTCACTTATGAAATTGACCTCCGAATATTGAATGTTGTTACCGAAGGGTGGGTCGGTAAAAATGTAATCCACAGACGCATCAGGTAATGTTACCCTAAGCGAGGAAGCGCAATTCACCAAAACTTTATTACTCCGGTTTTGCAGTGCACGAAACGCCTCTGTGATTGGTTTTAATTTAGTACGCAGACCAGCAAAAACATTCTTCTCGACAGGTAGACTACTGATATAAAGAGTCGCTGGCTGCGCACCCGTTAAAACAAAATCTTTTCCATCCTTCTTACAAGCAACTCTCGTCATTAACGTCGAATGCATAGCATTGTAGCTGGAGATCCAGAAGCGAAGTGCATTTCGAATACTCTCTGAATAAGCTTCGGCCGCTTGCCAGGCAGCCGCGATAGCAATCAGATTTCTCCGCGTGTAGAAGTGATGCAGATGAGAAATACCGAAGTGATAGCCGGAGCGATAGAGTTCCCCCCAACGACCGTCCTTCCCCTCCAGCATACGTACCACAGGGACACTTTGCGGTATTGGAGTTTTATTAATGCGCTCGGTGAGCTTTAAGTCTTCAACAGTAATCGTCCGCTTCCACAATGATTTTCCAGTGCGACCATATATGAAAACCGGTGTGCGTACACGCCGCTCAAGTCTCTGTCCTAGTAAATCATCGAAGTAGTTCTCAGTAAGTCGGGGTGCAGAAGCTACATCGAATTCATGTGAACATTGTTCACACTGGGCTAAAGAGTTCATACTTGGTGGAGATAGATTAACCGCCAATCGCCAGAATGTTGATGGTTCACCACATTGCGGACAGATAGGATGATCCGTCCACAAAGTATGTCGAATTGCTCCTATAGAGCCCTCAGCATCTTTGGTCGAATAAATCCACCCCCACTCTGCATCCAACAAATCCAGAATCTCTTGAGCGGCCTTGCTAAATTCATCGACATCGGGCGGATTAAGAACCGTATCGCTTATAAAAGTAGCAAGCTCGCTCACATCGTAGAGAGCACAATCACGAGATTCCCAAGTTACCGAGCCTAAGATTTTCTCAACGGATTTTTTGAGATCCGAGTCGGGCTTACCGCAAAGTGTGGCAGCTAGGGCGGTCACTCCACTACCAGCAAAACCATCGAAAACAAGATCGCCGGGCTTGGTATGCGCCATGATGCATGCGACCACAGCCGATGTATTTATCTTTGTCGGATAGTTATGCGTGTTGAAGATCACACCGCTGCGCGTACTCGGCAGTGGATGGTCATAGAGACGATTTAGAAGGTGAGCCAAGTTTGAATTCTCTTCCCCAAGATGATCAATAGGAGTTTCTCTTTGATGTAACGTAGTTGGCTCCAGGGTCGGTCGTGCTTTTGAGGTATGCGTCAAAGTCATCGGCTCAACACCTCCTCAGCAGCTTGGTCAAGCGCAGCTAGCTCATCCTTAATGGCTTTACGGAGAAGCGTCCGACGCGCGGCGATTGGTACTGTTGTGTCACGCATTTTCGGGGTGAGATTGGCCAGCGCGGCCTTTTCTACATTCTTTGCCAGCTCAGCTACGCGTTGATGAGCGGAATCTGCCGGATTGTATTGTGGTATGGCATTGACCGGCAGTTTATGCAGGTGTCGTGGGCCAAATGCCCCTTTAGCTTGGTACGCTTTTATGGATTTAGACAAATACGGTGCATTCAACATCCCGATCAGGTAATACGCCTCGCCTTCATCATCCGTGCCACAAACATAGGTAGTCTGATCAGCAATGAATCTCTTCTGGTCTTTCAGCTCCATTACCTGGATGCCAGCACAACTATGGCTACCGCCCGCGCCGTAATGCACCAGATATTTGGCTTTCCAAGGACGCTGTTGTGTAAGTTTATTTCGCACATCAATACGCTTACGAATGTTTTGCCCCTCAAGCTCTTTGTCTACCTTCTTAAACCACTGCGCGGTGGTGGAGTCGCCACGGTTTACAAGCTCATCACTGGAAAGTATCTCCAGGTCATCGCCAGCAAACTCGACTGGCAACAAAACTGTTGGGAGCTGGTTTTGCAAGACGACGAAGGGTAGAAGAATGTTAGATGTTACCGTCTTGAATAAATATTGTCGATTTACGACCCCCTTGAAGAGCCGCCCTTTGAGAAGTTTGCCATTCCGATTGGCTCTCTCCTCTTTCGAAGTCTGCACCGAGACAGCGCGTTGCGATGTATTGCCACCCGTCAACTCAACAAAGAGCCCTGTCCTCGGCATTAGATCCGCACCCTCCCGAAAATAGCGGTCGTAATATCCGTGCCCCGTCACCTTATAACTCTCGGCACTTTCTTCCTGCCACGCAGATTTTTTACCGTAGCTCGTCAGAGCAATCTTAGCAGCACGGGCTGTTTTCTGATCTTCACTCCAAATGCGAGCGGGGATGGATGTTTGAGGAATACTTGACGGGGGTAGCTTATTGCAGAAAAGCACGCAGCTAGGAATTTTGAAGAGGTTTTCAACCTCTCCCAAGTCCCAGACTTCGGTAATGGTTAGAGGAACTCTCTTAATGAACCTGAAAGTACGAAACGGATCGTGCTGATCGCCGTCGAATAGCGTGCGCGGCATAACAAAAGCTGCCTGACCACCGCCCGAAAGAAAGTGTGACACGCTGTGTAGCGCAAATGTAGTGGCGATTTCGGCATGTAGGAAAGCAGCGCCCGTAGGCTTAATGCCGAAATATTTGGCGCGCGTGAGTAACTGATCCTTGTAAGGAACATTCGGAAGGCTACTCATGGCCAGCCAAGGTAAGTTCGTCGCGATAACATTGAATCGACCTGCGAACAAACTTGGTCGGTAGCTGTTGCGCAGCACAAATGCCCAAATGCCATTTCGTTTATTAAGAATTCGTTGGGCCAGCTCATTAACGAGGATAGCCGCGGCTTGCGCCAGTTCATCCGCACGTTCTTCAAGCTCAGGTGAATAAGCGTCACCAAGAATGGACGACAAGTTCGCCTTTATATCCACCTCGGAGGTTGGTTTAAGAGCTTTTTCAGTAGCTTCGTGCTCTTCAGCAATAGTTTTAGCTTTTTCATAACACCAATCAACGAACCTGTCATAGCCGATTGTATTATTGAAAAGCTCTACGGGAACCCTGACGCGTGCGTTATCAAAAACTATCACAGGGTCGCCGGCGGAGGCCCTACGACCTCTGATACTCATTAACTGGTCACTCGCCACGAAAAGGGAGTCCGCATGGTAGATAGGAATATCAATTACTTGCTCGGCATCTTCCAACAGATCAATGAGCGTTAGCGTCCAGACAGCCTTGGCGAGAATTACCGCGACAGGATCAATATCAATCCCGGTTACCGCAGCAATGAGTCTTGGTAACAATTCAGCCGAAGTGACCTTACTGATTTCGAGTCCGGCACGGAATTCATTCAAAGCGGCGTGCAAGAAGCTGCCTGTGCCACAGGCCGGATCAAGAAAGTGAAGGTCATCACCGACTTTCGGTAGGACCTGTTTGACTATTTCAGTAGCTAAAGAATTAGGGGTGCTGCGTTGGCCAAAATTATCACGATGTTCTTCAGGCATCATTTCATCGTAGATCAGCCGAAGAACGTTCCCTCTTGCAGAAGTCGAAAAATCATAAGACCGAAGACTATGAAACAGCTGCCTGGCTAAAGGAATGAAACGCTCTAACCAAGGTTCATTAGTAATCCAACCGAAGAAGTCCTGATCCACAAAGTTCGCGAGTCGCAAGCGATTTAAGAAGAAGTCGCCTGTGAGAACCTCACTGATACTTTCATCGTCGAGCGTCGCCGTTGTCTTATCCTGAAAGCAAGCGGCAACGATGAGACGCGATAACATTACCAGGTACAGTTGGCTGGCGTAGAAGTCTATATCAAAAGCACTGAGGCGACGCGCGTTATAAGCTTGATAGTCTTCCCATAGATCGGTCGCGAGCTTGATGTCCGGATTATTGCGGGCTTCAGCAATGATTTCTCGGAGGATGGGTAGGAATAAAGCATACTGAGCGCTCTCGGGACCGAAATCACGCCGTAAATTTTCGGCAGTTAGTGATAATAGATTCTCATCAATCAAGACCCTTTTGAGGACGAGAAAGAGGTTCTCCGCAACATCAGCATTGGGTATTGAGGCGTCGATTTCCTCGGCGAACTCAAGTGAGACCATATCTGCGGTGTAAACACCGTCTGTAGGCGTAGCATTAGGAACCGGTCTCCAGATACGCCACCTTAAAACGTCGGTAGCAATACAACAGAATGAAGCGTTAATTCCTCTCTCAGTCCAGAGACTTGCGATGTAGCGCTTGAGTTCAGTTTCGGCTACAACGCTTGCAGCTTTATCAAGCAAATCTCTCTTGAATTCGAGTGTTAATGCTCCATTGTGGGTGTCGATAAAACCGCGGGTCGAAGACGAAAGCGATGATGGAGCCGTTGAAACAAACTTTTCGGCACCGCCAGCCAAAGCATCCAGCCTTGAGCGATTTTCTTCTTCAGGGAAAATTAACGGTAGATAAGTGAGAAGGAGTTCCTTGCGCGCGCGCTCATTCATCTTCGGATTCGCGGCGACCGCACGGAGCATTTTCAGACATTCTTGAGACGGCATAATTTACCAGGGCATAGCAGATTAAAGCAGATCGCTAAATGGACGAACTTAATAATAACTGTAGCCACAGAATGGGATTTTATTTCTTCCCCTTAATTAACATTTGAAGCTGTAGCTCCAGAACTCTGCCATAGCTTACTTGTCAGTTCCCTTCTTTCATGAGTTGCTCGTGCTTACACCTGGCCACACCGCCTTCAACGCCCTTCGGATAATAAAACCCTGTGCCCTTGCAATCTGGACATTGGCTGGCATCCACGTTCAAAGACGAGTCCGGTGCTTCCGGATGTAGGAAGCTTTCAATCAGCATGTCTGCCTCGCCGGTGCGATGGATGGTCGTCGCGTAGCCCCCTGGATTGTTGATGCCCTGACCTGTCGATTGTAAGTGCTTCGCGTACCTTCTGCATTCTTCAATCGTGAACCTAGAACCCACACGCACACCCACCTCCTGTGTTTGTGTGTTTTCTTTTTGTGTATTTACTTTATTGGATGTGATTTCCGTATCAGATGCGGATTTCGTATGGGGTGCGGATTCCGCACGGGTAGCCGATGGTAGCTTGACCTCGAAGTGCAGCCCGCGCAGATCCTTTTGGCTATTCGTATTATCAATTCCCTGACTCTTTATAAGTCTTTTCCTCTCGAGGCTTCTGACGCATACCCTGGTCTGGGTTCTGCTTAAATTACAGCTACTTGCGAGCCTGTCCAGGCTCACCGTGCAGGTGTTTTTCTGAAAGCCGTGTGACAGGGCATAGAGCCGCAAAAGAACGATCGCTTCGCTCGGTTTAAGAGTCGGAAGGATATTGTAAAGAACCTCATTTGGCACCCTCAAATGTCCCCGAACGGGTGCGGATTCCGCATGGGATGTAATTTCCGCATCCCGTACTTTTCGCACGGGTTCCGGGCTGTTTTTTACATCAGATGCGATTTCCTGATGGGATGTGGATTCCACATGGGGTGTGGTTTTATGATGGGATGCGTTATCTGTATGGGATGCAGAATCAGAATCGGATACGGATTTCACATGGGGTGCGGATTCCGCACGGGTTGTTTCTATCTTTTCTGGCTTTCGCTCAGTCTGCTCAAGGAAGGCCGCAAAACTTGTGATGTTCTTACTCATCTTCTAGGTCATCACGGTAGATGGCTTCCTGCGCCGCCATCTCAATGATCTCCATCGGAAGCTTTTCCACCCCGGCTCGCTGACCCATGTCATAGGCGAGGGCGCAGACCTGAAGCACCTGGCGGGGCACGCCCCCAGTCCTGGTGTAGATCATCTCGATGGCTTCGTCGGTAAACGGGTTCTTGATCTCCGCCTGCTCGCAGCGATAAGCGATCATGTCTTTGGTTTCGCCAATCGACATCGAAGCGAGCAGGGAAGGGGCGAAAACACGTGACCGAAGAGCCTTTTTGGTTTTGTCGCGCAGCCTATCCCTCAGTTCGAGCTGAGCTGCTAGGACGATCTGGATCAATTTCTCCTTCGAAGTCTCGAAATTAAGAAGCGTCCGGATCATTTCCAACTGCTTGCCGGGCAGTTTCTGCGCCTCGTCGATAAGAAGGAGCGCCGTTTTACCCTTCGAATAGAGATCCATCAGGTAATCACGGAATTCGTTAAGTTGCGCCAGCATTGATCTTCGGCCGGGAATATCGAATTCCGCGCAGATCGCCTTCAGAAACATGAAATCCGAGCTGAAAGCAGGAGTCGGTATTAACTGGGTGACTACGGTTTCTTCTCTTGCACTGTAGCGGCTCAGGAGCAAGCGTAAGACCGACGATTTGCCAAGTCCCGCATCACCCATAATTAGCGTCAACCCCTGACGGTTTTCAACCACGAAATCTACTTTGTATAAAGTGGTTTTGAGAGTGGGGGTCATATAGAGCATCGACGGATCAGGCGAGATCAGGAAGGGTTTGCGCGCCGTCGGCCTGGAGAGAAGAGTAGCCATAATTGCAGTCTTCTACCACATCCAATAGGCATGAGCAATACTTATTTCCCAGAGGGGGGGATGGCCGTGGTAGTACTATTCAGGGAGGTGGGGATGAGAATTACCGACTCAGATCTCAGGACCAGGCAGCTATCTTTCCTATTTATATATAGATGAAAGTAAAGTTGTGTCCCGAGTCTTCTCTAAAAAGGCCGCATCAGATTAGGGTTTCACGCCGTTTCACATGATGGTAAATACATTCGCCAAAGGAATTGTTTAACTTCCTTGTCGGCGCTTCACGGCAATTCCGATAATGCATCTTTTCAGAATCTTTCTATTGACGGTTTCTATTCAGCTATCGTGCAAAGGCAAGCAAAGAAAGGTGATTCTGGCGAGACAGGGCTGTCATTTGTCCGCAGTATATCACTTCCTCTCTTGACGCTTCGTATTTTCTCTTTGGTGATGGTGCGCGATGTCCCGCAAACTACCCGATTCTATGCATTGGCAGATTTATCAAGCCTATTTACGTGGGCCGCACGCCCTCTTCCGGCTCTTTGAAGATACCTTCGGGAGGCCTGCTCTTTACGAACCGTCCGACCCTGATCAGCAGCAACGCGAGATCGATGGCTTGTCCGAGCACATCACTCAGCTCAAGGCGCAGATTGAGAAGCTACAGGTGGAGGCCAGCCAACTGCATCACCGTAACTTCCAACTCGGGCGCAGGAACGCCGAACTGGAAGCGCTGGTCACGAAAGACTCGCATAACTCTTCGCGCCCGCCCTCAACTGACCCGCCATGGGCGAAGAGGACCAAGAGCCTGCGCCGTCCCTCGGGCAGACACCCCGGTGGGCAAGCAGAGCATCATGGCTCGACGCTCCGGCTCTCGGCACACCCCAATCATGGCGTCGAGCACCGACCGCGCCAGTGCCGCCACTGCCACTGTGCGCTGGCCAACAGTAAGGTTCTCAGTCATCAGCGCCAGCAGGTCTGGGAGGTTGTGCCGGCGCGTCTCAAGGTGACCGAACACCGGCTGGCGCGGCTGCGATGTCCGGCTTGTGGGAAGACAACGCAGGCGGAGTTCTCAGGAGCAGTTCGCTCGGGTGTGCAGTACGGGCCGGGCGTGAAGGCTCGTGTGCTCTACCTGCAACAGTACCAACTGCTGCCCTACCAGCGCACCAGCGGGGCAATGAGAGTTCTGTTCGGCTGCCGGCTCTCACCAGGCACGGTCGCCAACATGGTTAGGGAGTGTGCCTCAGGGTTGGTCGAGACTGAGTTGAAGATCAAGCAGCGGCTCAGGCGTTCACCCGTGATCCACTCGGACGAGACAGGGCTGCGGGTCAACCAGCGTCTCGGCTACGTACATGTAGCCAGCACGTCCAACTTAACGCACTATGCGGCGGCTAATTATCGCGGGCAGACGGCCATGGACGAGATCAATGTCTTGCCGCGCTATCGTGGGACGGTGGTGCATGACGGGCTGCTCGCCTACACCGCTTACCACCACTGCCGGCATGCGCTGTACGGCGTGCATTTGCTGCGGGAACTGACCTACTTCGAGGAACTGGGGGCGCAGACGAAGGCGTGGGCCGCTCCTCTGAAAGAGTTGTTGCTGGAGATGAAGGAGGTGGTCGCGCGAGAGCGGGCGAACGGCGTTACCAAGCTCAGCCCTCAGGTGCTGACCCAACTCAGTGTCCACTATGATCATCTGGTGGCCGCAGGGCAAGGTGGAGAACCACCGCCAGAGGTGCCCGAGCAGATGCAGAAGCAGGCGCACAACTTGCTCCTCCGGTTGGAGAGAAGAAGGGAAGAAGTGCTGCGCTTCCTGATGGACTTCGCTGTACCCTTCGACAACAATCAAGCGGAGCGGGACTTCGGATGGTCAAGTTGCAGCAGAAGACCAGTGAGTGCTTCCGTACTGAGGAGGGGGCGCGTCGGTTCTGCCGCATCCGAGGCTACCTCTCGACGATGAGAAAGCAGGGGAGAGGAGTGCGCCGTGCGCTCGCAGGGGCGTGCCGGGCAGTGCCGCTAAGTCTAAGAAAACGCGCTGGATAGCTGAATAGTTACAATAAGCTGTGTTATACTTTGAATCTCGCTCGTTAGCGCCTGGTGGTGGAGGAAAACCCTTGAGTACCCTCAGAAAAGAGAATACAGAGCCTTCTGACGCCCTATCCGAAAACGGGCAGCGCCTCTACGACGAGCGCCTGCGTGAGCAGTTAGAGCCTAATCATACGGGCGAGTTCGTCGCCATTGAACCAGACACAGAGCGTTACTTTCTCGGCTCTACCGGCCTCGCTGCGCTCCGTGCAGGTCGTCAGGAACTACCCGGAAAGCTCTTCTATCTCCTGCGGGTCGGGTCGGACGCCGCGTACCGGGTGGGTGGCTACGGTGCGCGAAGACGGTAGCGTCAACGCCCAGCTTGAGGCATGGCTGCGTGTTCAAGCTACGAACGGTGAATTAATCGAGTGTCTAATTGATACCGGCTTCAATGGAGCATTGGTGCTCCCGCGCGCCGAAGCCGTGCGACTCAACTTGGTAGTACTCGGTCGCGTTCCCATTATCGGAGTAGGGCGCGCGAGAATGGTTGCCGACATTGCGGAACTGGAAGTCAAGTGGCTGGGCAAAAGCCGCGCTGTTGAAGTCATCATCAGCGATGGGGATGACTCACTGCTAGGAACGGAACTGCTCGACGGCAGCCGCCTGGTCGTTGATTACAGTGCTTACACCGTCACCGTGAGTGACGAGTTCATCTGACGATGAGTAACACCCCTGTCACCGCCGAAATCATCAGCCCACAGCCCTCGCCTGCGCAATCTTCTTTGCCGCGCCGGCAACAATTCGATTTAACGCTAGCTCGCCCGTTCATCTACAAATCGGTCTCGGAAGAAACGCACGCTGCCTACACACGCGCGATTCGAGAATTCTTTAGCTTCGTGGGAGACGTTCACCCGAAAGAAGTGGCGCCCGCGCACGTCATCAACTACCGCGATTACCTCAGAACCCACAAACGCCGCAAGGCGAATTCTGTGGCAACAAAGCTCGCCATCGTCCGCTCCTTTTTCGAATATCTAAAGGCAGGAGGGATCATTCAACTAAACCCGGCCTCGACCAGATTAGTCATGCCGCCGGAATTGCCGACCGAGCCACGGGGAAGGACACTGACGCCGAAAGAGGTCAGGTATTTACTCTCCGGGCCTGTATAGGAGTAAGGCGGAGGGTGCACGCGACTACGCCATGATGCTCATCATGCTGCGTCTTAGCCTGCGCTTGGCCAAAGTAAGTGCTCTGCAAGTATCAACCATTCGGTGGAGTCACGGGCGATGGATTCTTAGATGCGAAATTAAGGGAGGGAAGGAGGAGACGTGGCCTCTGCCGAAGGACGTCAAGCAGGCTATAGACGAATATCTGAGATTGGACGACGCGCGCCGGCGCACGCTCCCTTCGGGCGGGGACGAAGCATATCTCTTTCAGCCTTTAGTCAACTATCGCAGTCTTGTATTTGATAAGCCGCTTAGCCCGCGCATGGTGCAGAAGATCGTGGCGCGTTGGGGAGAGTTCACAGGCGTTGGGCGAGTGACGCCGCATGATCTGCGCCGTACCGTCGTCACCAAACTCTTAAATGATGGGCGCTCGTACCGTGAAGTGCAGATGGTCACCAAGCACAAAGACCCGAAGACGATTATGCGATATAATCACGCGCGGGAGAACTTGGACAATAACCCCGTCAATACTCTTAGTTGGGATAGTGATTGATTCACAGACCAAGAAGGTTATTTAGCTGAGGGTAAAAAAACTTCAATCCGCGATATCAATTGCTGTTAAACTGACCACGATAGCAGAGGCCTTCTCGACCCTGTTAGCGTCTGCACTAAGTGTAATATAAGGGACAATTTGCAACCTTCTTTGCCTCTACTCTATTTTGTAACGACACCTCTTGCAGCTATAACATGAAAGTGTTACTCGCCACACCACCGCGCCCGCCAGGACCAAAAGGGAATTTCCTTCTGGGCAACTCATTGCAGGTCAAGAGGGACCCGCTCGCATTCCTCACGCGATGCGCGCGCGAGCACGGCGAGATCGTCCGCCTGCGCTTCGCACATCAAGTCGCTTATCTCATTAACAAACCCGATTTCATAGAGTCCGTTCTCGTCTCCAATAGCCAGAACTTCGTCAAGACCGCCGGGCGCAAGCCATCGCGGCTCTCGCGTCTGCTTCACAGCAACGAGCTACTCTCAAGAGTTGTCAACTTCCCATCCGACGGCGAGTTCTGGACACGCGAGCGAAGGTGGGTGCAGCCTTCATTTCACCGCGAACGCCTCGTCTCCTACAGTGACGAGATGATCGCCCGCACGCGCCGAATGCTCGGCGCATGGCGAGACGGAGAGACACGCAACATCCACCAAGAGATGATGATGCTCTCGCTTGGGGTGGTCGCTAAGACCCTCTTCGGTGCGGAGGTGGACGGGCAAGCAAGGGAAGTCGTCACTTCATTTGAAGTCATCATGCACGAGATAGCGAGCCGTATGGGCAACCCGCTACAACTACCAGTCTTCGCCCCGACGCGACGTAACGCGCGCTTGCGTGCTGCTGTGCGGCGGCTCGACGCCTTCATGGACAGCGTCATCGGCCAGCAGCGGGACGACGGCCAGCTGTCGGACAGCCTCCTTTCCACACTACTGAACGCGCGCGACGAACGCGGGGGCATAATGACGAACGGCTACTGGCGCTACCAGATAATGACGTTGTTCATCGCTGGCTACGAGACAACTGCGCTGGCACTCACGTGGACATGGTATCTGCTGTCGCAGAACCCGGAGGCGTGGAACAAGCTATCGGCGGAGTTGTTGTCTGTCCTCGCCGGGCGCGTTCCCACCGCTGCCGACGTGCCGCAACTGCGTTACACGGAGATGGTCGTTAAGGAGGCGATGCGACTCTACCCGCCCGTCTGGCTTTTCGGTGCGCGCATGGCCCTCGGTGATTATGAGCTGGGTGGGCAGCGGATGCCCGCAGGCTCAATGGTCATCATCTCCCCTTGGGTGACACAGCGCGACCCGCATTACTTCCCAGATGCGGAAGCCTTCAACCCTGATCGCTGGTCGCCCAGCGCGGCGCAGCACCCGCCTAAGTATGCCTACTTCCCATTCAGCGCAGGCTCGCGCCACTGCATCGGCTCCTCCTACGCGATGATGGAGATGATCTTGATTGTGGCGACCATCGCGCAATCCTTCCGCCTCAGCCTCGTGGCGGGACACCCGATTGAACTCCAGCCGCTTATTACACTAAGACCGAAATACGGTCTTCCGATGGTGCTCACGAAGTTAAACTGACGAAGTCGCGCCGCTCTCAGGCGCGACTTTTCAGATCGGCATTGGCCATAGCGAGGGTTAGTCCGCGCGGGAGGCTAATCTGCGGCGTGAAATCCAAATCGCTCCTTGCCTGCGACATGTCATAATAGACATCGCGGCTCAGGTATCGGAGTCCGACCGAACTTAAAATCATTTCCGTGCCCGGCGCTACTTTCGCCAGATACCAGCGCGCCGGGCCTGCGAGATGTCGCAGCATATGGGCCGAGACCGACAGGATGCGCGGGCGGTGGCCGGTGAGTCCACCAAGATGTTCGAGCACTTCAGAGAAGGGCACTGGCGCGCCGGACGCTGCGTTATAGACTTTGCCGACGGCGATATCCGATTGGCACGCGCGCCACATCAACTCGGCCACGTCCGAGGCATGTATGAGGTCGTAGAGTCCGCGTCCGCCGTCCACTAGTGGGAGCAGCGGCAGACGCGCCAAGCGAAGTGCGGCGGGAAGAAAGTAGCGGTCGCCGCGCCCGTAGGTGATGCATGGGCGGACGATGGTGGTCGGCAGTCCGCGCCTCTGATACTCGCTTATCAGCTCTTCCGCGAGCAGCTTCGAGCGCCCGTAGGCTGAGGCGGGTTCAAGCGGCGCGTCTTCGGATATAGGTGCGGCGGCGTCGATGCTGTAGACGCCCGTCGAACTGACGAAGACGAAGCGCTCCGTGCCTACTTCCCGACACGCGGCGAGCAGCCGTTCGGTGAATTCAACGTTGGCGATTCTATAAACCTCGAAGTCTTCATCAACGGTGAAGGCGGAGGCCACGTGTAGATAGCCGGCGGTGTGAAAGACCAAGTGGCATCCGGCGACGGCGCGGCGCAACGCCGCCGCATCGGACGCATCGCCGCGCTCAATCTCGACAGGCAGTGTTCGCAGGACGCGCGCGTCGCTTTCCGGTCGCAGGAAGGCGCGTACGGAGACGTTCGCCGCAAGCAGCCGTTCGAGAAGGTGTCGCCCAATCATGCCGGTCGCACCAGTGATGAGAGCGCGCATCATCCGTGCTTCGTCTCGCCGTCAATGTAGGCTGCCAGTTCACGAAGCGTCTTCACTTCATCAACGGCACGGTCGGAAATCTTCACCGGCGCGAAGGCCTCCTCAATCTCAAGGATGGCGCTCATCACGTCTAAGGAGTCAAGCCCCATGTCTTCAAGTAGAGACTGATCGAGTGGGACTTGATCGGGAGAGCTCTTGAGTTTATGGGCGACGATGGTCTGTAACTTCTGTTCGGTCGGAGTGCTTGTGCTCATCTGTTCAGTTCGGGTTTGTTCTCGTCAACTGTCTTCGCCTGCGCTGCGAACGTGTTGCAGGAAAGCGTCTAGCTCTTCCTGCGTGACAGGACACTCGCCGCGATAAAGCGGGGCGGGGCGGAAGCCGCAGGCGCACGCTAGCCTGAGAATCGCCTCCATCTTCTCCGGCGTGATCCGCCACTGCCCTACAGAGTAGCTCTCGTACCGGCCACTGAGGGCGAGGATCATGGCCTCGCTGAAGCAGCCGTACATCAGCGTGGGCGCGGGCAGGCGCGTGTAGTACGAGATGTCGAGCGCGAAGGGCATCTCGGCCAGTCCGCCAGAAATTATCAGAACATCCTCCCGCCTTTCGGGTGCGTAGGAGAGGTTCTTCGGATAGCCTATATCGCAGACGATAGTGCCGGGCCTGAGGTCCGCTTCCGTCAGGATTGACTGCGCGGCACTCGTGGCGGCAACGATGACGTCGGCTTCAGCAGCCGCGGCGAGTATGTCCGTGCTCAGGTAAGCTTTCATTTGTGGTGATAACTCGGCGCGAACCTCTGCGAGCTTGGCCTGGTTGCGCGCGACGAGCAGGAGGCGGCGCGCGCGCGGGGCCAGAGCAAGCGCGCAGGCCCGCCCGATGTCGCCGCTCGCACCGACGACAGCGACGACACGCCCGCTCAAGTCGTAGTGCAATCGCTCGAACAACGCATCCATCTGCGCCAACGCTAGCGCCGCTGTAAGCGTATTGCCCGAAGTCACCGCGACCTGCACTTCCTTAGACAGCTTCTCGCCCTGATCTCCGCCGACGATGGATGTAAAGCCACCGAGGCCGACGACCTTCGCGCCCTGCTGCTTTGCCAATTTGCAGCCTTCGAGGATTTTCCGATGGGCCATGAGCATCTGCCGGGGCGAGTTGATGTTCTCAGGCAGAAATGTGCAGATGACGAGCTTGCCAGTCACGCGCCTTCCGCCCTCGGCCTCGATGTGCATTGGCGTTTGAGCGACGTAGCTCGGTGCCCACTCGAAAAATTTCGACAGCGTGGCGCGATGCTTCGACAACTTCTCCGCATTGAAGTTCGGGCGCGCGTGCCGGAAGAGGTTCCCCAAGTGCTCGTAGTTGGCCGGATGGCCGAGCAGGGCGAAGTCCATCCCGGTACATTGTTCGGCTGTGTTCATGATACCTTCACGACCCAGACCTCAATCGCTGCCAGCATACTCTCGCAATTCTCAATCAGACGCTCGCGGAGAATCGGACCGATGACCTCCTCAATTTCGGGCAGGCCGATTTCGTAGATTAACTCGAACTCGACGCGACTCCCCTCGCCATTAGGGACAACCTGCCAGTAGCCGTCGAAGCGGTCGAAGACGCCTTCGATGGCGCGAAAGCGCACAGACAGGTTCTTGTGGTCGTAGATTCCTTCTTCAATCCACGTCAGCGGCGCGTCGTCAATTGTGATGTCCCACTCGGCGACCCTCCTCTGGTCGTCCGCCTCCAGCACTGTGATCGCGTTGACGTTGGGCATGAACTTCGGAAAGCTCTCAATGTCCTCGACAACTTTAAACGCTTCGGTGGCCGGGCGACTGAGGTGTCGTGACATAACTATCCTGTAGGTTTCGCTGGGCAACGGCTATCTCTCCTTCAGCAGCTTGATGAGCGCGCGGGTCACTTCCGGTCCGGGCTTAGGGTTGGGCAGCCCCATGCCCTTCGTGATTAAGAGAGAGCGCGGGCGCACGGGCGGTATTTCGTCCGGGTCGAAGCGGACATCGAAGAGCGCGGGGCCGCCGCGCCGCGCTGCGACGGGCAGTTGCTCGGCCAGGTCGCCAGGCTTCTCAACGACGCACCCCTGCGCGCCGAACGAGGCGGCGAACTGCACGAAGTCTGGGTTCGTGAAGGTGGTCGAGGAGATACGCCCGCCGTAGAGTCCTTTCTGCAAGTCGTAAATGATTCCGAGGCGCGAGTCGTTCATAATCAGCCAGGTAATGTCGAGCTTATAGTTGGCGGCGGTGGACACCTCCATTGCGCTCATTAGAAACGCGCCGTCGCCGCTCACGCACACGACAGGGCGTTGCGGGCAGGCGAGTTTCGCGCCGATGACTCCGGCTACGGCCCAGCCCATTGGCTCATAGTCGTGCGCCGTGAAGATTGTCCCGCGCCGCGCCTGAAAGTAGCGCCCAAGCCAGCGTGTCCATTTGGAAGAATCGGCGAGGACGATGGCATTGTCG
>CAZEZJ010000035.1:0-3653 GCA_964516695.1 uncultured Blastocatellaceae bacterium | reverse complement strand
CTGTGGCAGCAGCGGGACTTTCTCGCTCGACATCTCGCCTGCCGCAAACAGCGGGTGCTTCTCACGCAACGCCTGCACGACTTGCTCACGAGGCTGTTGATAGCTAACGCCGAGCACCGAGAGCTTTTCCGCGAGGCGCGTCAGTATAGTTGGCATGTGGCCGACCGTCGCGGCGGCGACCGGAAAAACTTTGCCGACCTCTTCATCGTCCGTCTCAAGCTGAATTAACTCTCGCCCGGACGCGAAGGCCGGGTCCCAACTGAGCGTAGATATCTCATTGAACGTCTGCCCAACGCTCACCACTAGATCAGACTGCTCCTTCAGATACTTCTCGCCCGCCTTGTGTCCGAGCACACCGAGGCAACCAAGATACATAGGCGACCATTCATCTACTACCGATTTGCAAGACAGGTCTGTGACGACCGGGATGGAGAAACGCTCGGCGAGGTTCTGAATCTCTGCTCCGGCGTCGGGCAGCAGCGCACGCTCGCCGACCATGATGACGGGATGTTGGGCTGCGGCAATGCGCCGCGCAATGTCGCCGACAGCAGAGTCGTCGCAGGTCTTATTCTCCAGCAGGCGATACTGCGGCGGGTCGAGCGGCGTGTAATCAACGCTCTGATGCAGTAGGTTCGCCGGGATAATGAGATGAGACGGGCCGGGGCGTCCAGAGGTAGCGATGCGAATGCTGTGTCGCACAAAGTCGGGGAAGCGGCTGGCCTCCACGCAGGTCGCCGTGTGCTTACAGGTCGCGGCATACATCGCCTCTTGATCGGGCGTGCGAAACCAGCCGGTTGATTCCTGGTGCGCGCTGCGGGCGTAGGCAGTCGTCTGCACCTGACCCGTCAGGGCCAGAACGGGAACGCTAGAGACGAACGCGACGGGCAGGCCAGCGACGAGGTTGGTCGCACCGGGGCCGAGCGTGGCAATGCAGACACCCAATCGCCCGCTCACGCGCGCGTAAGCGAAGGCCGCGTAAGCGGCGGCCTGTTCGTGTTTGACGAGGATGAGGCGAATACCGGGATGGCGGCTCAGCCGGTCGTAGAGCGGGAGCAGGGGACCGCCGGGAATGCCGAAGACGACTTCGACGCCCTCACGCTCAAAGATGTCCACGAGCGCCTCAGCAACGCCCATATGTTTAGTTTTCACTGGAGAAATCTCCCGCCAGGTAACGTGCTTTACACTCGGCCCGCGTCAGTTTGCCGTTCGGGGTGGTCGGGATGGTTCTGGGGCGGAGCAGAACAACATCATTGACGGGGTAGCCAGCCCTCACCAAAGCCTGACGAAGCGCCTGCCTCAATGCCTCTCGCTCGCCTGGCCTCGCCGATGAGGTTTCGGCCAAAACCACCACAGCTTCGGTCGCACGCGCTTCGTCCTCGTACGAGATGACGACGACACGCCCGTTGCGCACGCCCGGCACGTCGGATGCGACCTGCTCCAAATCATCTGGGTGGTAGTTCCGCCCGCCGACGATGATAACCTCTTTTTTACGGCCAGTGATATACAACTCCCCCCCGGCGATGTAGCCTAAGTCGCCCGTCCAAAGCCATCCGTCGCGGAGGATTTGCGCACTGGCTATAGGCTGCTCGTAGTAGCCCTCCATCAGACTTGGACTGCGCACTAGAATCTCTCCCACGCGGCGCTCGCCCCCAAGCCCACCCGCCCCGTCCGCGATGGCAACTTCCGTGTATCTGAGCGGGACGCCGACCGAGGTGAAGCTACGCTTAAGAGAACTCAGCGAGTTATTCTCGCCGATGGGTCGGGCCACGCCCTCGGCCTGCATCGCGGCGAGGTTAATCGTGTCGTACTTCGGTCCGCGTTCGAGCGGTGTCATGGCGATGGCCAGGCAGTTCTCGGCCATGCCGTAGGTTGGGATGAGGCTCGCGGCGCGGAAGCCCGCCGGGCCGAACCGCTCGGTGAATCGTTCAAGGCTCTCAGGCGTGACCATCTCGCTCCCAACCAGTGCCTTGCGCAAGCGACGCAAGTTATACTGCCCGACCTCCGACGGCTTAACGTGGCGCGCGCAGAGCGCGTAAGCCGATGGTGGCCCGCCCGTAATCGAGCCTCGCAAATCCGAGAGCGCCTTGACCCAGAGCGAGGGCGACATCATGAATTCCTCTGTCAAAAGTAACGAGACGTGACCGGCGATGATGGCAGGCGTCAGCAGATAACCTATAAGACCCATATCGTGATAGAGCGGAAGCCACGACACAGCCCAGTCATCCTCATTATCCAGTTCCAGAGCGGTAGCCACGGCGTGCATCTGCGCGAGCAAGGCAGCATGGGTCAACTTCACCGCTCTGGCGTTGCCCGATGTGCCGGATGTGAATTGAATTAGCCCCAGGTCGTCCGCACGGCTGCTGATTGGCAAGGGCTGCGGGTCTGTCGGCAGATCGGCCCGCGTCACGATTCTTAGATTTTCGATCTCGGCGAGGAGCGGCGGCTGGCCGAAGCCGAACTGTGACTCTGGCAGGACGAGCGCCTTGGCCCCCGTGAACCGAAGTCGGTGTGCAACGGTCGAGAGGTATCGCTCGTCTGTGCCGAGGCGTCGCGCGGGCGCGACCGGGACGGGAACACCGCCAGCTAGAAGCGCACCGTAGTAAGCGCCTACAAAGTCGTCTGTGTTAGGCAGCGCCAGGAACACAGCGTCGCCGCGCCGGATACCGCACTCGATTAGCTGCGCCGCCCAACGTGTCGCCCACTGCCACGTCTGCGCGTAGGTGTAAGTGGACGTGACCTCGCCCTTCTTGAGGAAGCGCACGTAGAGCAAGTCCGGGTGGAGCTGTGCCTGGTCGGCGATGACCTCAGTCAGAGTCTTCCAACGCACTAATCGGTCTCCAGAAGTGACCATGAGAGTTATTCACTGCGTATGCAGATCGGCGAGAGGCGACATCCGACGTAGCCGCGAGGAGCGTGCAATTAGATGAAAAGCGAGCGTCTCTCTTCACGCGCCGCGATTCGCAATGATCTCCCGGTAAGCGGCGACAGCGGCGGTCGGGATACGCCTCAGGTCGGTGTCAGTATCTAGGTCTATATGATATAGACCGAAGTCGCTGTTTTTATCAAACTTGAGTCCCCATTCGCGGTTCGACGTGATGCTCCAGCAAATGTAGGCGGCGACCTTTACGCCCGCGCCCTGTGCACGCTGCACCTCACGCACATGCCGTTTAATGTAGTCGGCACGCTCAACATTGTCGGCCACATCCACGCAGCCATTTTCGACGATTATAATCTCCTTGTCAGGGAAGAGCTCAGCGTGAAAATTGAGCATTCCATAGAGCGCGCCCGGCCAAACTGGAGCGTTTGCGAACCCCCCGGCGGTCAGCGCCTTGATGAGTCCCTGGATGCGATTGAGCCGCAGCATGCTTATGCCCCAATAATAATCGAACCCAACGAAGTCTTGCTGGCCGACGCATTCACGCGGGCAGAGGAAGCTGCGCAGCTTCCCGGCCATTCCGAGGTGCCACCAGCTTGTCGTCAACGCCGTCGAAAAGATGCTGAACGGCTTAAGAATCGGATCAAGCAGTCGTATGAGAGAGCGCAACAGCGGGAGACGCTCCTTCGTCTTGACCACGCGAAATCGAATCCTCGTTGGGTCACCAAAGATGAACTCGGCGATAGCGCGCGCAAGGTCAATCTCCAGCCCGTTTAAC
>CAZEZJ010000034.1:7787-22749 GCA_964516695.1 uncultured Blastocatellaceae bacterium | reverse complement strand
CGCCGTTGATAACGGCGATGGTGTTTGCGCCCGACTGCTTGCGGATACCAAGCGAAACGCTCGGCACGCCGTTTAAAGAGGCTGCCGATTGCGGGTCAACGCCGCTGTCTTCGACGCGCCCGATGTCGCTGACCTTAACGGGATAACCGTTTCTGGTCGTGATAACGATGGCGTTGAAATCCTCGACCTTGGCGACTTTCGAGAGCGTGCGCAGCGTAACGGTGCGCGCGCCTTCGTCGAGTCGTCCGCCGGGGAGTTCGAGGTTTTGAGCGCGCAGCGCGTTTGAGACTTCCGTGACCGACAGATTGTAAGCGCGCAGGCGGTCGGGTTCGACGTAGATTTTAATCTCACGCTGGCGACCGCCGAAGACCACCACTTCGCCCACCCCGTCGGCGGATTCGATGCGCTCCTGAATCTGCTTTTGCACAAGGTCGGTCAACTCGATGCTTGAGCGCGGCGCACTGATGGCGTAAATGAGCACGGGCTGCGAATCGGGGTCGGCTTTTCTGACGATGGGCGGGTCGGCTGTCTCCGGTAAACGGTTGGTGATGGTGCTGACTTTGTCGCGCACTTCTTGGGTGGCGAGGTCCGGGTCTTTTTCGAGATTGAAGTTGATGGTGACGGTCGAGCGTCCCGAAGAGGACGACGAGCGCACCTCGTCAATGCCGGGGACGGTGTTGACCACACCTTCGATGATGTCCGTAATCTCGGTTTCAATCTCCTGCGGCGCAGCGCCGATGTTGGTCGTCTGCACGGAGACGGTCGGGATGTCAATCTTCGGAAAGCGGTCAACGCCGAGCGTGAAGAAAGAGAAACCGCCGATGACCGTCAGCAGCAAAATAATGACGGTCGCGAAGACCGGACGACGAACACAAATTTCAGCCAGCTTTTGCATGTAACAAGCTCCGCTTGTAATTTGCGATTTTAGATTTTGGATTTGCGATTGGAAGCGGACTGAAGATTAAAAATTTAAGCTCTGGTCCTTGTCCAATCAAAAATCTAAAATCGCAAATCAAAAATTCCTTTACTGTTTGACCCGCGCTCCTTCGAAAAGCTGTTGCAGGTTGCTGGTCGCAACTACTTCGTCCGCCTGCACGCCCGAAATAATTTGCACCCAATCATTTTCCTCCGCGCCGATTTGGACGACGCGGAGCTTCGCCGTGTCGCCCTGAATGACGAAGACACGGTAAGACTGCGTGTTCTGGTCGGAAACTACCGCCGCGCGCGGCACGAAGACGGCGCGGCTGCCCCCTTTGCGCACAATCTGCGCGGTGGCAAACATGCCCGAGCGCAGCGCGTTGTCGCCGTTCTCGACGGCTGCCTCAACCGTCACCGCACGCGAAACAGGGTCAATGGCCGGATTCACAGCCGTCACCTGTCCCGCAAACTTTCGATTACGATGCGCGTCAACTTCCAGCGAGACGCCCATGCCTGCGTTGATGTAGGGCGCTTCCGATTCCTGCACCTGCAACTGTAGCTTGATGGGATTGGTGCGCAGCACCGTCGCCACGACGGAGGCTGGCGTCACATACTCACCGACGGCTATCGGACGATTGCTGATGAAGCCCGCGTAGGGTGCGCGAATTGTCGTATCGGCCAGAGCCTTCTGCGCGATGGCGACCTGCGCGCGCGCCGTCGAGACGGCAGCCTCCGCGCTTTGAATAGCTTGATTGCTCTGGCGCGCGGTGTTGATGGCGGCTTCCAATTGCTGGCGCGCGTTGTTGACGCGCGAGCGCGCCGTGTCACGCTGCGTTCGATATTGGTCGTAGATGCTGACCGCGACATCGCCCGTTTCGACTAACGCGCGATAACGCCGCTCGTTGGCCTCCGCCAATCGCAACTCGGCTTGCGCCTGCTCTAAGTTGGAATTTGCGCCGCGCACTTCGGGAATCGAACTGGCGTCGAAGTTTCCGCCGGGCCGCAAACCCAAACGCGCCTCCGCCTGCCTCACACCCGCAATCGCTTGTTGCACTCCGGCCTGCGCCTGTTGCAAACGAAGGCGCGCGTCTCTATCGTTGAGGCGCGCGATGACCGCGCCTTGCTTGACGAACGCGCCGACGCCAACCGGCGTCGCCACAACCTGCCCCGAAGCTTGCGAGGCAACGTCCGAAGTTTCGTCGGCAATCAAGCTGCCGGTCGCTTGAATGTAGGACGGCACTTCGCGCGCCACCGCCGCCTGTGTCGTCACGACGACGACCGTAGAGGTTTCAGTAGAGGCCGTGCCTGTCGTCTCTCCTCCGGCGTTTGTGTTCTCTTTAGCGTTAGCTCTTGGCTCGGAGCGCCCGCAGGATGTTCCGCCGATGAGCGCGACCGTTATAAGCAGCAAGCAGAGCGGCGCGGCGGCGTGAATTCTGCGGGAGAGCAATGAAGAAGACATAAGTATCCCTTTTAAGTAACCCTTTTATCTGAATACGCCGCGCAGCACTTTTCGGTTACAAACTTTTTCGCGAACAACGATGAGCGCACCCGACGAGAATCGGTCAATAATGCAGATGAATGTATGCGCCACCCGCGCTGCCTGTCCATCACAGGAAACTTGCGATTAAATGTAATCGGGTGTCGAATATGTCACAGGGGGAGGGGTCATCTTATATGAACAGTTGGATAGAAGAAAGAGCGCAGAGCTTGCGCGAGTTTTTCAAGTTGGAGACGGATGCTTTGCTCGTCGTGCCGCAGGAGGGCGCGAAGTTTGAGCTTCAGCCGGAGACAATTGAAGGACTGGCCCACTTTAACATCGAATGGCACATCATTCCGCCGGACACAGCCCTGCCGCTCAACGACGCCTACATGTCGCGGCTCTACCCGCTGGCTCCGCGAGATTTCAGGAAGGAGCGCGAGCACGGGCCAAGCTATCGCGCCCAACTCGTCACCGGCCACGAGCGACATCAGGGCCGCGTTATCGGCGTGGAGACGACCGCGAAGCCGCACTATCTGCCCGGCAATCGCCAGTTTTACGGCACAGTCTACGGCCACGACGCTTCGGCAGACCCATTTGCCGCCTACATGGGACAGGCCGGAATGATGAACGGCACGCGCTACGCGCACAACTATCTCAGCCTACGCGAATTTATCCGCGTCGTTAATGAAGACTGGCGCGAGCGCGGCCTGCTGCCAGCGCGTTACCGCGTCACGGTCTGCCCGCCCGCCGTCTTTAATCTCGTCGGCACAATTTTTCATCCCGAATGGAGCGAGACCGAAACGCTGGAACTCGGCTTCTATCGCGATTTGGCGGGCAATGCGACCTGCTATGCAGTCGGCTCAAACGCGCCAGGTGATTTTTCCTACATCAACGAGATTGAGGGCGAAGATGAATGGTCTCTGGCGGGCTTTCGCCTCGCCCTCGTGCCGGAAGATTAGCCACGCCCGCGTGTTAAAAAAACTGTAACCAAAATCTCCTGCCGCGCGTCTAGCAATAGTGACTGGCCGAATTGAGGCATCATTCTCCCTGTGTGTTCGATGCGGCTCGACTTACAAATTCACTAAACTTGGAGATTGAAGACTGATGCAAATAAGCAGAATGAAGAAAATCGTTGCGGGCGGGGCGCTGGCCGCGTCGTTGATGTTAACGGGCGTGGTCGGTTTCGCGCAGCAGCAAGAAGCCGGGCCGGGTCAGGAAGGCCAGGAGCGCGGCGGTTGGCACAAGCGCGGCGGCGGCAAAGGCCGTCATGGGCGTGGCGGCATGAGAGGCTTCGGCGGACGCTTTGCCGAAAAGCTCAATTTGACCGACGCGCAGAAACAACAGATGCAGCAGATTGCCGCCAAATATCGCGAGAGCGGCAAGGCCATGCGGCAGCAGAATCGCGGCGAGCGTCGCGGCGGTGATGGGTTCGATGCGCTCAATGGCACGTTTAACGAAGCAGCCGTCCGTGCGGCGGCACAGGCGCGTGCTAATGCTCAGGTTGAGCGCGAAGTCATGCGTGCGCGCATGATGTCTGAGATGTACGCTGTTTTGACGGCGGAACAGAAGGCGCAGCTCGCGGCTGAACGCCAGCAGTGGGAACAGAAACGGCAGGAGCGTCGCTCGCGCCGTCAGGCCAATCAGAATGACAACGACAATCAGTAAGTAAGGCTGAAAGATAAACGCGTCCTGTTTAATCGCGGGACGCGTTTATCTTTTTCGGCACAATGGGTCTCCCTATTTCAAAGGCAGGGCGCATCTACAGTTAACAGAGGAAGAACAAGGAAGAGGTGAAGTATGAAAAAGTTGTTTGGTTTAATCATGTGTCTGGTGCTGTTGGCGGGCATGGTCGTGCCTGCGGCGGCGCAGACCTCTCGTGGCCGTTATGACCGGCGCTATTCGCAGCGCAGCAGGTATGACAACTCGCGGCGCGTCTACTATGACCAGCGTTATCGCGACCGTTCTTTCTGGGACAGGCATCGCGATAAGCTGACGGTCGCGGGCGGAGCCGGAGCCGGCGCGCTCGTGGGCGGCCTGGCTGGCGGCAAGAAAGGCGCTATCATCGGCGCTCTGCTTGGCGCTGGCGGCTCGGCGCTCTACACCTACAAGCTGCGCGACCGCAACGGGCGCAGGTATTATCGTCGCCGTTAGCAGACGGCTGTGGACGGATTCGTTGTAGTATTGAAGGATGCCACTCTGTGCATCCTTCGGACGTGGCAGCCCTTGAGTATAAGGGCTGCCAATTTATTTTTGCCGGACGATAAGGGCTGATTCGGTTGGGGCGCTGCTTGGAGATGCGCGGCGGGCGTTTAATAATTGATGGACGAGATGGCTGATAACTCCGACTCCGTAAATGTCCTGTCGCCGCCAGAGCTATCAACAATCGAAACGGCGGACACGGAGCTTGTGGCGCGCAGTAGCGCGGGCGACGACGGCGCGTTTGAAGAACTCTTCAATCGCCACCGGCGTCGCGTGGCGCTCATCGCCAGCCGTTTCTTCCGCCAGCGTGAACAGATTGAAGAGATAGTGCAGGAGACTTTCACGAAAGCCTACTTCGCGCTCGCAGACTTTTCCAATACGCAGGAGGCATCGTTTGCCGCGTGGCTGGCGCGCATCGCCTTCAATACTTGCTACGACGAACTCAGGCGCATCAAGCGGCGTCCCGAAAGCGCTTTGAGCAATATCTCGGAGGAAGAAAACGCTTGGCTGAAAGAACAACTGCAAGCCACCGGCGCGGAAAGCGATGTCGAGGCGACGGCAATTACGCGCGATTTGACAGACAAGCTGCTCGCGCGTCTGAGCGCTGAAGACCGCCTTGTGCTCGTCATGCTCGACGCCGAAGGATTATCCGTCTCGGAGATTGCAAAATTAACCAGTTGGTCCGACTCTAAAGTTAAAGTGCGTGCGCATCGGGCGCGGGCGCGCCTGCGTGGCGTCTTAAAGAGATTCTTGTAACCGGAAAACGCGCGCGTGCGTTTTCATTAATGAAGCCGTTTGCTTTGACTAAAGAAGACGGCTGAAAGAGCGGGTGAAATTCAAAATGGTCGGCAAAAAGAAGGAACGCGGATTGGATGAACGGCTCGACCGGGTGGGTCGTGAGATAGTTCGTGCCTCCGCCATGAACGAGCCGGAAGCGGAAGCGGCTTCCACGTCACCTTTTCTTTATGCTCGCGTGCGCGCTCGCATCAATAGTGAGCGGGAAAGGCGCGAAGCGGGGGAAAGTTGGCTGGCGATGCTTGGCGTCGTTTGGCGCGCGGTGCCAGCGATGGCGCTGGTCGCCATCTTCGCTTTCGCCATGTTCTGGACGACGAGTCCAGGCACGCTCTCTTCCGGCGGCTTCAGCGTCGAATCGCTCTTGGATACGCGCGAGGCCGGAATCGAGCAGGTGGTTTTCACAGACCGTCAGCCTCTCTCAAGCGATGAGGTGCTGGCGACAATTTGGACTGAAGACGAGCGGGAGGTAGCCCGATGACGCCGCGCGCACAAACTCGACTCAAAATCTGGCTGGTCATCGTCGGCGTGTTCGTGCTCGGTTGTTTGACGGGCGCGTTTCTCGATAGCGCATATCGCTTGCAAGCCCGCGACAAAGAACGCCAGGGCATGGGTGAACGACGCGGCGGCAAGGGCGGCAAGGGAGAAAACTTCGAGCGGATGCAGCGCGACCTGAACCTCAATGAGCAGCAGGCGACAGAGATACGCGCCATCCTCGACCAGACGCGCAACGAATATCGTGCGCTCCGCCAAGAGGTGCGCCCGCGCTACGACCTGATACGCCAGAACGCACGCACGCGTATCCGCGCGTTGCTAAACGCAGAGCAGCAACAGCGCTTCGATGTCAAGACCGCGGAGCATGACGCCAAGCGCAAAGATGATGACAGGGACGAGCGTTGAGGTAGCGGAGCAAAGTTAGTTAAGCGACCAGAGAGCACGTGCGTCTCTGTGGTGCGGTTAAGGAAAAAAGACGCGCTCATGTTGCCGTCAGGCGTTTCTAGTTTCAGGGGAGGTCATGGCGATGAGAAGTACGATTGACCCTATCAAATTACTCGCCAGCCGGTTTGCGAGTCTTCCCCCGCTGGTGCGTATGAAGATTACTGAAAGGCTGCTGCGCTGGCGCGACGAAAATCAGGAAGCGAAGGAAGCTGAAAAGCAACGTGTTCCTGACGCGTGCTGCCGCCGCAAGAGTTTGGTCGAGCAATTCTGGGATGAAGTCGAAGCGGCACATGGCGATGGGTTGTATCCCACCAACCCGTTCGCGGATGAGCGGCCAAGGTTGCTGCCCTTCGCCGTGAAAGATAATCAGGGGCAATACTTGGCTTACAACTAACATCCAACTCTCCCTTTAACTTTCCCCAACCACATGACGAGTATCAGGCACGAAGACGAGAAAGCTGCGTCCGCGGGCCAACGGCGCGAGAACGCTCGCGCGCAGAGTTTAATAATCAGAGGCTAACTGGCAATGTTTCTTTTACAAAAATCCATCGGACGAAACCTAGCAAGCGCGTCCATTTTTATTCTCATTCTTATTTTAAGTATGCACGCGGTCTTCGCGCAGCAGAGCGGCGACGGAAGTTTGCGCGGCCAGATTAAAGACGAACTGGGCGGCATCATTATCGGCGCCAACGTGACGGCGACGGACGCCAGCGGCGCTGAGAAAACGACGACCACTGATGAAGAGGGCATCTATGTCTTCAACAATCTAGCGTCCGGCACGTACGTTGTGCGCGCACAGGCGACGGGCTTCGCCGCCTTCGAGAATCAAGCGGTCGCTGTCAACAGCGGGCGGCGCGCGGCGCTCGACATCACGCTCGGCGTCGCCATCGAAGCCGAAGAGGTGACGGTCGCCGCCGAAGCTGCCATTAGCACCGAGCCGGAGAATAACGCCAACGCGCTCGTGCTGCGCGGCGAAGACTTGGACGCTCTGCCCGATGACCCTGACGACTTGGCCGAAGCGCTGCAAGCCTTGGCCGGTCCTTCAGCCGGGCCAAACGGCGGGCAAATCTACATTGACGGCTTCACGGGCGGGCGGCTGCCGCCGCGTGAATCCATCCGCGAAGTGCGCATTAACTCGAATCCTTTCTCCGCCGAATACGACCGCCTCGGCTTCGGTCGCATTGAGATTCTCACACGCCCCGGCACAGACAGGTTTCGCGGCCAGGGCTTCTTCAATTTCGCTGACGAGAGCCTCAATTCGCGCAACCCGTTTGCCGTCAGTCGTGCTTCTTATCAATCGCGTTCCTACGGCGGCAACTTAAGCGGCCCCGTCATCTCAAAGCGTGCTTCCTTCTTTCTGGATTTCGACCGCCGCGAGATTAATGATAACGACATCATCAACGCCGTCATTCTCGACCCGACGCTTCAACCCGTGCCCTTTGGTTTGTCTGTGCTGACGCCGCAGACGCGAACGACCTTTAGCCCGCGCTTCGACTACGCGATTAACCGCAACCACACACTTGTTGCTCGCTACTCATACGCGCGCACAGGGCGCGAGAATTCCGGCATCGGTGATTTCTCGCTGCTCTCGCGCGCCTTCGATACCTCCAGCACGGAGCACACGTTTCAACTAACCGAGACGGCCATCATCAATCAGAAGGTGATTAACGAAACGCGCTTCCAATTCGTCAGCCGCCGCAGCCAGCAGGAGGGCGACAACTTTATCCCGACCATCCGTGTGCTCGACGCCTTCACGGGCGGCGGCTCGCAGGTCGGCCTCGCCTTCAACAACGAAGACCGCTTGGAGTTGCAGAACAACACCTCGTTTGCGCTTGGCAGCCATGCGCTGAAAATGGGCGCGCGTCTGCGCCGCGTGAGCATCCTGGACGTGTCGCCAAACAACTTCGGCGGAACGTTTACCTTCGCCGGTGGATTAGCTCCGCAACTCGACGCCGCTAATCAAATCGTGCTGGATGCGACGGGCCAACCCGTGCTGGTTCCTATCACCAGCATCGAGCGCTATCGCCGGACGCTTCTCTTCCAACAGCAGAATCTTTCGGCGGCGGAAGTGTTGGCGCGCGGCGGCGGCCCGACGCAGTTCACCATCGCCGGCGGTAATCCTGAAGCTTCAGTTAGCCAGTGGGACTTCGGCGCTTTCGTTCAAGACGACTGGCGCATCCGGCCCGACCTGACGCTTTCCTTCGGACTGCGCTATGAACAGCAAAGCAACATCAGCAGCAATCTGAATTTTGCGCCGCGCTTCTCTTTCGCGTGGACGCCCGGCGCAGCCTCCGGCCAGCGCCAGCCACGCACGGTTGTGCGCGGCGGCTTCGGCATCTTCTATGACCGCATCGGTGAGAATCTGGCGCTGCAAGCCCTGCGCTTCAACGGCACGAACCAGCAGCAGTTTCTCGTCACGGACCCAGAGGTTTTAGGACTCGCGCAGTTTAACCTCGACGGTGTGACGAACGTGCCTTCGGTGGAAACGCTGACAGGCTTCGCGCTGCCGCAAACGACAAGGCAGATGGCCGAAGACCTGCAAGCGCCCTATACGATTCAATCATCGCTCGGCATCGAGCGACAGTTGCCCTACAACTTCACGTTCTCCGCGACCTTTATCAACTCGCGCACGCTTCATCTCTTGCGCACGCGCAACATCAACGCGCCGCTCGCCGGCACGTTTATGCCCGGCGTGCCGGCGAGCGGCGTGCGCCCGCTCGGAGACGTTGGCAACATCTACCAGTATGAGTCGAGCGGCCGGCTCAACCAGAATCAGTTAATCCTCGGCGTCAACAATCGTCTTAATCGAAACTTCACGCTCTTCGCGCGCTACGCGCTGACGAAGGCCGAGAGCGATACGGACGGTGTGGGCACATTTCCGGTTGACCAGTATGACCTGAGCGGTGAGTATGGGCGCTCCCTTCTAGACGTGCGCCACAACTTCGTTATCGGCGGCTCGGTCAACGCGCCGTGGGGCATTCGCCTCAACCCGTTTATCATCGCTTCTTCGGGTCGTCCCTTTAACATCACTACGGGACGCGATACCAACGGCGACACGCTCTTTAACGAACGCCCGGCCTTCGCCACAGACCTCTCGAAGCCCGGCATCATCGCGACGCCCTACGGCGTCTTTGACCCGAACCCGGAGCCGGGCCAAGAGCTTATCCCGCGCAACTTCGGTACAGGCCCATCCACCTTCACCGTCAATCTGGGCATCAGCAAGACGTTCAGCTTCGGCGGTCGAAGCGAAGCTGTCGCGGCGTCAAACACTTCAGGCGGCAGGCGCGGTGGCGCAGGCGGCGGTGGCGGTGGTCGTCGTGGCGGCGGCGGATTTGGCGGCGGGCGACGCGGCGGCGGCGCGGGCAATGGTTCGCCCGAGAGCCGTTACAATCTGACGCTCGGCGTGCAGATTCAGAATCTACTGAATCGCACCAACGCGGGCACGCCCGTCGGCAATCTCAGCTCGTCTCTCTTCGGGCAATCGCTCTCCAGCGCCGGAGGCTTCGGCTTCGGCACGGGTCGTTGTCCTGACAATCGCTGCGTTTCGGCACAGGTTCGCTTCAGCTTTTAAGAAGCTGAAGCGGAGAAACTGCCGTTAGCTAAAAGACAAAAGGTAAAAGTGAGGATGAGAGCTTCGCTCTCGTTCCTCACTTTTACCTTTTACCTTTTTACTTTTGCCTTCTTACGTCGCGCTCGGCTCGTCGTGATGCTCCGCGGTGTAGAGGCGCAGGATGTCTTGACCTTGGCGCGAGCGCGGGTCAATGGTGCGCAAATGTTTGCGGCCCTGCATCTCCCAGATGGCCGTCACCTGTCCATCCTTTTCGACGGCATGATAAGTAATCTCTTCGGTGGCGGCGGCAGGTTTCTCGCCGCCCTCAACCGACGCGTTTTCCGTCACTGCGTTCTCGTTCTCTGACATGTTGGGTGTGAACGCTCTCCTCTCTTCATACATTTACGACTGTGTGATTTGTATGAAAGATTGTGGCACACGCACGGCGGAACGGCAAGGCGGAATTATTTATTCATTTCATCATTGATTCATGTAATCATTTTTCAATGAATCAATGACGCAATGAAACAATGAATCAATCCTTCCTTCATCCTGGCTCGTCGAGTCGTTTGACGAGGTTGACATACTCGCCGCGGTCGAAGCCGTTGGCGCGGAAGTAGTCAATGAGGTCGCCGTCGTTCCAGTTGACCATCGTGTTGACGATGCGAACTCCGGCTTTGCGAAATTTCACGAACAGTTCGTCCATGAGGGCGCGGCTGACGCCTTGCCCATGATAGTCAGGGTCAACGCCGACGATTTCGAGCCAGCCCGCAAGCTCAGCCGCAAACTCCCAGCCGTGCACGTCTCCGAGCACGAAGCCGACGACGCGGTCGTGATGCTCCGCGACCAGACAGTATTCGGGCGCGCGGCTGATGTAGGCGGCGGCCTTCGATTCATAATAGGCGGCGTGCGGCTTGCCCGTAATCTTTTCGTCAATGCGCATCACCTCGTCTATGTCGCGCACGGTCATCTTGCGCACTACAAGGTCGTGCATAATTCTTCTGGCCCTCCTGTGTGCTTTGTGCCCGCGCACGCCGCGCACGACCCGCGCCGCCACCTTGCGCACCAACCGCGGCTTCAACGAGCGCTTGATGATATTACGATACGAATCATGGCCCGAGACGGAATTAAACAGCGCATCATACATTAAGGGGTCTGTCTTCCCGACATCAATCATCGGGTCGAGCAAGGCACGCGCGCCGAGCAGCATCATGCGCCGCACCAGCACGCCGTAGCGATAATCACCATACAAATCGCCGCACGCTCGGCGGTAATGCTCAAACGCTCGCTTCGAGACGCCGTGTTCAAGCATCGTCTCGGCGACGCGAATGCCCGTGACGATGGCCGTCGAGATGCCCTTGCCCTTAAAGGGCCTGAGCCAGCCCGTCGCGTCTCCGACCAATGCGTAGCGATGTCCCGTTGCGCCGCGCGCCGGGGCGGAAGGAAAGCGCCCTTCGTAATAGTTAATCTGCGCTGGGTCGAACGACGGCAAGAGCGCCTGCACTTGAGGCATCTGTAGAAAGCGGTCGAGGTCGCATGATGAAACGTTTTCGCCCGCGATGTTGACCAAGATGTGGTCGCTTTTGGGAGTGATAGCGCCAAACTCTATCTGGGGGCAGGCGGGCGGCAGCAGAAACGCGTGGACGATGTTGCCCAGCTTTTCCGTTTGAAAATTATCGGTCGTTTAAATCGTCGGCAGGTAGCTTTTAAACCACTTCGACGGGCGCTCAAAGCGTCCGTCGGCGCGCGTCACCTCTTCAAAGACCGACAGCATCGCTTCGTCTAATCCAAACGCGCCGATTAACACATCCGCACGCTCATACAACGACTCGCTATAAACACGCACCTCGTCAAGCTCGCCCGCGCGCACGAACTCAACGCCCGTCACGCGCGAACCGATGACCTCTGCGCCCAACTCGCGCGCACGGTCGAGCATAAACTGGTCAAACGCGGCGCGCTCGACGGCGTAGGTAGCGTGCCCTTGGCCGGGGTCGCCCGCGTGCGCGCCGTGTCCAGTCAGCAGCACGTTCTCGCGCGGCCCGTGCAGGCGATAGCCGAAAATCTGCCGCTTAATCAGAGAGCGCGGCAGTTGCACGTCTAACTCCTCAGCGAGTATTTCTTCAATCGGCGGCGAGAGCACGCCGACACATTGGTTGGCATGAACCTGAAAATCCTTGCCCTCGAAAATCAACACGCGAAGCTTCAGCCCGCGAGCATCGGCCCCCTGCAATAACTTAATCGCACACGCCGCTCCGCCCGGCCCGCCGCCGATAATGACGATTGTCGAATTATTCTCCAAACGGCAATCGTTCATAAGCCTTCACTCTAAGGCGAGCTTTAGCAATCCGGCGACGATGAGCAGAACGGAGACGAGCAGGAGCAGGATTTTGATAACCGTCATCAAGACGGAAAAGATGACGAGCGCGCCCGCTCTTGCGCGCTCAGCCTGATAGCGGCGAAGGATGAGAAGTTGGGCGGCGTTTTCCAGGTAATCGGCGAGCGCGGCGGCAACGGGAAGCAACACCGGATAGGGGCTGACGGTCGCGTCGGGCGGCCGGAAGTGGTTTTGCAGGTGAACGATGATGACAGAGAGCGCCAGCGCATAGATTAAAGGATAGATGAAATCGAGGTAGAGAGATTTGTAGTGGGCGCGATAGTCTGCATCGGTGTAGGCGTCGAGCATCGCGTAGAGCTTGCGCGGGCCGTAGAGACTCATGCCCGGCCTAAAGAAAAGGTCGTGGTTGAGCGCATCCTTAAAGCGCGCTTCGATGGCGTTCGTCGGATTAAACTTGAAGAAGAGCACGCTCGCGACGACGACAACAAAGGCCGCCGCGAGCACGATTGGCAGGCTGGCTATTTTCAGGAAGAGTTCGCTCGGTGACATGATTTCAACTTTATTTGAACCCGTCAGAGGCGACTTCTAACGCCCCTCGCCCGACCTGATTTCCAAAACAACAGGAGCGGGAAATGAACTTTAAATCATCTCCCGCTCTTTGGCTACTGAGAGCTACCATTTATCGGTCTCTTTAACTAGAGGCTCCTCGTCAAGAGTTAATCTGCGTAGCTTCAGTGGTTCACATGATGAGTCGGATTCAAGCAGACGTTTTGAACGTTCTCAAGCTTCGCTAATACCGCGCAGCGCGAGCGCGTATTCGACGGCGCGGCGCGGCGCGACCACGCCCCAGCCCTGACGGTCAACTTCGATGGCGGGCAAGCGCTCGGCCGTGTCAATCAGAATGCGCTTGACCTGCTGCGGCGTTAGTTGCGGATTGGCTTCGAGCATACAGGCGACGATAGACGCCACGATGGGCGAGGCAAACGATGTCCCGTCAACATACTTGTAGTGCTGCGTGATGACGTTGCCCTCGCGGAGCTTGATTGTTATCAACTGTCGCAAGAGCGGGATGGGAAGATTGCGCGCTTCATCCAAGTCCTGGTCCGTGCCGGAGTTTTCAGCGATGATGTTACGGAGTTGGTCGTCGGGCGCGTTGTCGAGTTTGGCGAAGAGTTCGGCCTCTTCGGCGGTCTGCGTGTGCGGCAAGATGGGCGCTGGAACCCAGATGCCGGGCGCGATGACTTCGGGTTTTTGCAGGCCGTCAACGGTCGGGCCGTAGGACGAGCGATACATGCCGCGACGCGCGCGGTCGAGCGAGTTTTGGTCGTCGAGTCCGCCGACGCTGATGGCCGATGGGGCGCTCGCGGGCGGCAGCACGGGATGGCCGGGCGCGAGACCGGAATTGCCGACGGCGCAGACGACCGTGAGGCCGAGGCTCACGGCGCGCTCAATTGTCTGGGCCAACTCGTTCTGTAGATAAGACTGTTCCTCGTCGCCGCCCGCAGAGATGTTGACGATGCGTATCTTGTATTCGTCGCGGTGGGCCAACACCCATTCGAGGCCGCGCTGAATGTTCTCTTCGGAGATGCGCCCGGACTTCGCGAGTTTGACCAATACGACGTTGGCGTCGGGCGCGATGCCGCGATAGAAGCCGTTTGAGAGTCCGCCGTTTCCGGCGGCAACAACCGATGTCATCATGCCGTGCCAGCTTGAGGGGTCCGGTGTTTCAAGGTTTGTCTTGTCGCCTTCGGCGGCGGCGATGCTGTGGTAAGCGAGGATGCGGTTGGTCGGCGTCGTCAAATCCGAATGGCCGAAAAAGCCGGAATCGAGGAAAGCGATGGTGACGCCGCGGCCCGTATAGCGGTCATCGGCATCCATTCTCAGCGGCGTCGAAAGCACATAACCGCCCTGCTCGAAGACGGCGGCATCAACCTGCAACTGCACGCGCGCGCGCTCAAACAACTCGATACAGCGCGGGCAGATTTCAGCCAGAATCGCGCCCGACGGAGCGTTGGCCGCGATGATTACCTTCAACTCGCCGGAGAGCGCATCGAAGGGCGCAAGCCCGTCCGGCGCTTCGCGCCCGCAGACAGGGCAGATGGGCCTGCCTGCCGCTTTGTCTGAATGAAGCCTGGTCGGTTCGAGCGAGATGGTTTCTTCGGCCATTATTTTCCCCTTGTCCTAGTCGTTTACGTTTGGTGGCGGCTATGATGAACATAAATGCTAATCAAGGCAAGTGCTCAAAGCACGATGAAACAAAGACGACAAAATCTGTGGATGTTCTCGCCATAGAGGACACAGCGCAGACACTAAAGGGAAGCGTTTCACTTGATAACCATGCGGGATGTTTACGACATAGCGATTGTCGGCGGCGGGCACAACGGCTTGGTCTGCGCCTGCTATCTGGCGCGGGCGGGCTTGAGCGTAGTGGTGCTTGAGCGGCGCTCAATAGTCGGCGGCGCGGTCTGCACGGAAGATGACATCATCCCCGGCTACAAGATTGATGTCGGCTCCAGCGCGCACATTATGATTCACCTGACGCCGGTCGTCAGAGAGTTGGAGTTGGAAAAGTTTGGCCTCGAATATCTTGAGTGCGACCCGTTTGCGTTTGCGCCGCTCCCCAATGGTGAAGGAGCGATTTACTTTTGGCGCGATGTGGAGAAGACGTGCGAGTCAATCGCGCGTGTCAACGCGCGTGATGCTGAGAGTTATCGCCGGTTTGTGCGCGAGTGGGGCGCTTTGAACGAGG
>CAZEZJ010000034.1:0-7777 GCA_964516695.1 uncultured Blastocatellaceae bacterium | reverse complement strand
GGTGTCTTCGAGGCTTTTATGAAGCCGCCGACCGTGATGAATCTGGGCCGCCACATGATTTTTCGGCGGACGAATGAGCAGACGAATCCGGCGGAGATGGTCAGGAAGTTGATGACGAGCTATGGGGCGCTCGTGCGTGAGACGTTCGAGCACGAGGGTTTGCGCGCGGCGCTCTGCTGGCTGGCGGCGCAGAGCGGGCCGCCGCCCGGTGAAAGCGCGACGGGCGATTTTCTAGGCTGGCACTCGATGATTCACAAGAGCGGCGTGAAGCGTCCGCGCGGCGGCTCCGGTGCGTTGACGCAAGCGCTCGCTCGCGCCCTTGAACATCACGGAGGAGAGGTAAGATTGTCGGCAGCGGTCGAGCGCATCGAAGTCGCGGACAACGCGGCGACGGCAGTTATGCTCTCGGGAGGCGAACGCATCCGCGCACGCCGCATCGTCTCAAACGCGCATGTGCGCACGACGCTGCTTAATTTAGTCGGCGCGGAAAATTTGCCTGGCAGTTTGGCGAAGCGTGTCGAGGATATACGCATCGGCAACGGCTTCGGCATGATTGTGCGCTGCGCCGTCTCGGAATTGCCGGATTACACGGCTGCGCCTTCGAGCGGTCGCCCGTCAGATTGTCATCAAGGCTTACAACTGCTCTGCCCGTCGTTGAAATATTTGGATTACGCTTACGCTGACTATTTGCGCGGTCGGCCTTCAAAGCGTCCGGCGGCGCTGGCGATGACCTTCTCGGCGGTTGACCCGACGCTTGCGCCTGAAGGGCGACACATGCTCTTTATCTGGGGGCAGTATTATCCATATGAACTCGCGGACAATCTTTCGTGGGAGACGATTCGGGAGCGCGAGGCGGATAAGCTGATTGACGTTGTGACGGAGTATGCGCCAAACGTGCGCGGCTCAATCACGGAGCGTTTTATCCAGACGCCGCTCGATTTGGAAACGCGTTTGGGCCTGCTGCGCGGCAACGTGATGCACGTCGAGATGAGCTTTGACCAGATGTTTATGTTTCGCCCGCTGCCGGAGCTTTCCACCTACCGCACGCCCATTCGCAATCTCTACCTGACGGGCGCTTCGACGCACCCGGGCGGCGGCGTCTTCGCCGCATCGGGCCGCAACACGGCGCGCGTTATCCTGCAAGAACTCGGCGGCACGGGCTTCGCGGGCTGGCTGCGCCGTACCTTCGGCGCAGCGCCTCGCTGACCGCGCAGACGACCGACCGCATTCGTTTTCCTTATCAATTCCGGCGCGAAAAAAGGCCCACGCCCTTGCGTGCAACCTCTCTCAACAGTTCAGAGACGAGGCCGGCTCGCTTGTCGTCAATCAATTTGATGTTGGAAAGCGCGTGTTATTAGTATTCTCTTCCTTAAAGCTGATAAACTATGAGTCATCTTGCTCCCGCCTCCGCAAACGCACACTCTCTAGGGGAAGAATTGTATCAATGACCAGACTTAACTTACTGCGCTTCTCGTTTGTGATTTCGTTGTGCCTGATGATGGCGGCGGCGCTCGCCGTCTTTCGTACAGAGGCGGCCACGGCGAGCCTTGGCGACGCGAGCGCGGCTTCCCAATTAGCCGCGAAGACCAACGGCAAGATTGCTTTTTCGACGACGCGCGACGGCAATTCCGAAATCTATTTGATAAACCCTGACGGCAGCGGCCTGGCGCGTTTGACCTTCAACGCGGCGCTCGACGGCGACCCCGCTTGGTCGCCCGACGGCACAAGGCTCGCTTTCGTCAGCACGCGCGACGGCAACGAAGAGATTTATGTGATGAACGCGGACGGCAGCAATCAAACGCGCCTCACCTCAAACGCTGCTCTTGACCGCACACCTGTCTGGTCGCCCGACGGCGCGCAGATAGCCTTTGCCAGCAATCGTGGTCAGTCAGGCAACTTCGACATCTTCTTGATGAACGCGAACGGTGGCAATCAGGTCAACATTTCCAGAGGCGCGAGCGCGGATTATCAAGACCCGGATTGGTCGCCCGACGGCACGCGCATCGCTTGCAGCCACGCCGTCGTGCAGAACGGGACGCGCGGCCCCTACGGCGTGCTCACGATGAATGCAGACGGCAGCAACCAAACGCGCCTCACCCTTGCGGGCAACGTGGACATTACGCCGCGCTGGTCGCCCGACAACACGAGGCTTGTGTTTAGCAGCAACCGCGCGGGAAACTTCGGCACGTTTGAAGTCTTTGTGATGAACGCTGATGGAAGCCTGCAAGCGCGGCTGACGAATAACATTGGCGAAAACAGCCGCCCCTTTTGGTCGCCCGACGGCACGCGCATCGCGTTTCAAAGCAACAAGGCTTTGAGTTTCGACCTCTACCTGATGAACACAGACGGCAGCAACCAAGGGGCAATCTCGCTGAACTCTACGGATGAGTTTCAACCCGTCTGGCAGGGTCTTCCGACCGTCGCCGCCAATCCGATTGACGACCCGCAACTCTTCGTGCGTCGCCATTATCTGGACTTTCTCAACCGCGAGCCGGACGCGGGAGGACTGGCTTACTGGACAAACGAGATTACACGCTGCGGCTCCGACGCGGCCTGCGTGAGCCGCAAACGAGCGGAAGTCTCCGCTGCCTTCTTCGTCGAGCAGGAGTTTCAGCAAACAGGCTACTTCATCTATCGCCACTACGCGGCTTCCGTTTGTCGCCGCCCGACGTTCGCGGAGTTTACCGCCGACCGCAGCACGTTAACGACGGGGCCGAATCTGGAAGCCACCAAGCAAGCGTTGACACAGGCGTTTGTCCAGCGCGCGGAGTTTGTGCAAGCGTACCCGCTCTTTATGAGCGCGCCCGAGTTTGTTGATGCGTTGCTCTTGAATGTGCAAAATTGTTCGGGCGTTAATCTATCGGCTGAACGAGCCAATCTGATTGCGGAATACAACCTGAACGCCAACCAAACGCAAGCCCGCGCACGCGTCCTGCGTCTCGTCATAGACAACCCCGCTTACGCCGAGGCCGAATTCAACGAAGCCTTCGTGCAAGCCGCATACTTCGGCTATCTCAGGCGCAACGAAGACCCCGGCGGTTATCAATTCTGGCTCGACGTTTTGAATAACCGCGTGCCGAACAACTATCGCGCGATGGTCTGCGCCTTTATCACCAGCGCCGAATACCAGCGGAGGTTCGGCACCGTCGTCACCCGCAACAACAGCGAGTGTGGGCCATAAAATGGAAAGTGAGTGGTACGTAAAAATATTTTCCGCCAGCCGGTATTTATTCACGCTCTCCTTGCTCTGTTAGCGAGAGGTAACTGCCTCCGTCTCAAAATGTAGGGGCGACTAAGAAATCCACTTTCACGCTCGAAGGGGAGAGCGAGCGAGAGCAGCGGGCTTCTTAGTCGCCCCTACAGACTTAAACCTCCGTTTATCTTCCTACTCGACCACCACCCTATCCGATGCGCCGCGCCCGAAGGTTTCGGGATGATACATCTCCTCGGCCTTCGCTGGCGGGACGACGAAATTGCCGGGCGTCGTAGCGCGTGCGACATAAGAGTAGTTATAAACGCCCTCCCAGAGCAGAGAGGTGAAGGCTTCCGCCCGCTCGTCGCGGAAGTTCTGGTGCTCAAACCAAGAGCGATACCACCACCAGTAGTTACCCTTCGTCTGGTTGGCCTGGTCATCCTGCGGAATCGTGCCTGTGGTGGCGAGTTCCGGGTTCAGGGATTCGAGGCCCGCTGGCATCGGGTCAACGAGCGCGACGTGATAACGGCGAGACGGTGCGGCCAACGTCAGGCGCACGCGCACACGCGCGCCAGCCTTGATGCGCCACACGCCGTCTTTGTCCTGACGCACATCGGCGGGATTATCAACAGCTTCATAAACGCGCTCGACCGCAAATCCATAATCCGCTGCCGCCAGCTTCAAGCTCGTCGGCGCATACTGCATCCCGACGCGGTAGTAGAGACGGCCCGCGCCCTCTTTGCTGAGCGTTAGATTCTGCGTGCCGCCCTTTTCGGTCAGATAACGCATCGGCACGTTGACCAGGTGGCTGTCGGTCGTGCGCCCGCGATACTGTTGCTCCGCGGCGTAGGTCTCGCCGAGCCACGCGCGGGCGACAAAGTCCGGCGTCACCTTCTCGTAAGTGTTGAAGTAGCGGTCAAGCGCCAGCAGGATAAAGACGTTCTCCTGCGTGTTCTCCCAACGGCCCGCCGTCCGATGGCCCAACAGGCCGCGCACAATCTTCGGAATCAAATCAGACTGCGGCTGGTCCTTAATTAACGCTTCGAGGATTACGCCGTCGGCCCTGCGATTTGAATGAAGCAGCACGTAGTCGCCGTCGGAATATGAATCCGCGAAGTGTGCGGCTCCGGCTGTTTCGGTCGCGCGGTTGTTGAGATGACGACGAATCGCCTCGACCTCCGCGCTCGATTTGGCGTCGCCCGATAGCACGGGCAGCAGCCAGCCGATTGCTTCCAGCGAAAGCTTTTCGAGAGTCGCTTCAGCGATGAGCTTGCGCGCACGATTCGTGTCGCGGTCACCCATCCGGCTGCGCACGTAGAGCGCGTAAGCGATGAGCGCGCGGCGCGATTCGATGCTGTAGGTTCGCGGAATATGCTGCTCGATGTTGCGCAGGTAATTCCTCGAACGGTCGAGCATCCCGCCCGGCACGTCGAAGCCTTTTTCTTTCGCGCGTTGCAGCGCGTGCGCGACGTGAATGCTGATGTAGGGCCAAGAAGGCTCATTACGCTTCCAGAAGGCGAAGCCGCCGTCGTCGTTCTGCAAGCTCTGCAACTTCTTGATGTCGCGAGCCACTGCCGCCTTCATCTCTTCCGGCTTCGGCAAGCCCTTCGCGTCAAACGCCGCGAGCACGTCTTTCAGCGCCGCCACGCCCATCACGCGCGAAGAGATTTGCTCCGCGCATTCATACGGATACGACACCAGATAGATAACGGCGTCGGTCAACTCCTGCAACTGGGTGGAGGAGGTCGTTATCTCAAGACCGCCAAACTGCGGGAAGACATTGCCCGGCGCTTTGACAGGCTGCACGATTGCGCCGCTGTCAATCTCGCCGTAGGTGGCGAAGGCTTCCGTGGTGGCCGGGGTCCAGACGGGCAAGCTAATCTGCGCCGCATCCGCGAAGCGCCCGGAGGCAGCGCCAATCTGGAAACGAGCCGTGCCAGCGCGCGCCGCCGCGACGGGCAGCCGCACCTCCATGCGGTCATTCGCAGGCACGGTCACGCGACGGCCCGCGCCGTCAGTCAACTCCGCATTCGCCGCGCGCACCGCCACGTCCACCTGCATCACCGCGTCGGTCTGGTTCTGTAAGACGACGGGCAATTCAAAGCGGTCACCGAAGTTGAGAAAACGCGGCGCGCTCGGGCGCACCATCAAAGGCTGGCGCGCCGTCAAGCTGGATTCGCCCGCGCCGAATTGTTTGCCGCCCGCAACCGAAACGGCCATGATGCGATAGCGCGTCAGGTTGTCCGGCACTTTAACGTTGACGACCGCGCGCCCGTTTGTATCCGTCGGGACGGCGGGCGAGAAGACGGCCAGCGCGTTAAAATTCTCGCGCACGCGAATCGCTTGCTGCTCAGGCGAGTCTGCCTTCGCGTCTTCTTCCCTGAGCAAACCGGCCTTCCTCGCTCCGGGAGAGGGAGAGGGCGGCGGAGGCGCGGCCCTCGGCCTCGCAGCGCCGTCCTTGAGAAGGGCGACAGACTCTGTGGCCTGCGTGGTGGCGAGACCGCCTGAGAACATGGCGTTCCTCCTTATTACGGCTTCAGGATTCGCCAGCAACACGTTTGTGCGCGAGTGGTAATCGCTCGTGCCCGCGTCGCGATGCGCGTAGAAGATATTGAGCGGGTCTTCGAGGCGATAGCCCGTGAGCGCCAGCACAGACTCGTCAACGACGACCACCGCCACCTCGCTATTAGCAACCGGGCGTCCCCCAGCATCCTGCACGGTCACGTCAACTCGCGTTTCGCCGCCCGGCTCTAAAGCCTTCTCGCGCGGCGTCGCCGTGACGGAGAGCTTGCGCGCGTGTGGCGGAATCGAAAGATTCAATTCGCCCTTCGCGAAGGCCGGTCGCTTCGGCAGCTTATCGTTAGCTTGACCCTCATCGTTGACGCGCGTTGCCGCCCCGACCAAATCAACCTGCACGACGAGGTTCGGCGTGTAGCTCTCGGCCAGCGGAATCTTCAGCGTCTTTGATGGCCCATCCATCTTGAAGTGCTCGGTTTTGACAAGGCCGCTGCGCCGCAACGTGAGCACGCCTTCCGCCGGATAAAACGGTGCCTGCACGAGGACTTCCGCCACCTCATGCGGCCTATAGTCCTTGCGGTCTGGAATCAGCACGACTTCTTCTTGCTCGACCTCGCGCTTGGGCGGCTGCTTGCCTCCCGCGACCCACAATGTCAACTCGCTCTCGTTCAAACGCTCGCGGTCGTCCATCACGCTCGCCGTGATGCGATACTGCCCGCCCTCCGTCGTCTCAAACGTACACCGGACAGCATCAGCGGCAGACTGCACCGTGCAATTCTGAGAACTGATGGGCTTTTGCTGCCAGCGGTCGTTTTCGTAAACCCAGTCGAGCAGTTCGGCGCGCATTCTGATGGCGCGATTCGTGATGGCTTTGCCTTCAATGTCCGTCACGATTGACTGCACGACGAGCGGCTGGCCCCGCTCGACAAACGTGCGCGCGCTCTTCAGGCCGACGTAAAGGTCAGCCGGATGAACGAGCATGTTTGTGCCGGAAGTCAGCGTTTGACGATTGACATCCATCACGCTCGCCTCGGCCTTCACGCTCGACGGGCGCGGCGGATTCACGCCGTCGAAATCAATATGCAGGCGATGCTTGCCGGAAGCATCCGTCTTGCCCGTGAAAGTCTCGGTGCGCGATTCGCTTTCTTCCTCGTTTGTTCTCCACCACGGAATCCACTTGCCGAAGGTATAGTCCCAGCGATTGGGCGGCGTGTAGTTAGTCGGCTGCGCCGTCACGCTCCACGTCACGTCCGTATTGGGCAGTCCGCCTCCGGCGTAGTAGGCGGCGGTGACAAACGCATCGGCGCTGCCGCCGACGAAGAACGGCCCCTCGGTCGTCGTCTGCGCTTTCACTTCAAACTCAGGACGACGAAACTCCTGCACCTGAAAAGGGTGAGTGGAAGTGGTATTGATGACAGAACTGTTTCCGCCCTGCGCGTATAATTCCAGATTAGCCTGGCCTAGATTCATCGTGCCGGGCAGCTTGAAGGCAGTGTTAAAGCCGCCGAGCGCGTTAACCTGCATGGTGCCTTTGCCGACCTCGTTGCCGCGCGAGTCGCGCAGGATGTAAGCAACGCTTGTCGCCGCGCCGTCAAGCGGGCCAACGTCTCCGGTCTGCGTGCCGCCGATTCTGCGCAGCCAGCCCTTGATGTTAACTTCCTCGCCGGGCCTGTACATCTTGCGGTCGTCGAAGACGTACCAACGCAAACTGTCGCTCGCCGCTTTCCTGTACCAGCCGCCGTCCGTGTACCACCACTCTGTGCGCTCCGGCAGGATAGCCACATCGCGCCCAGAGCGTGCGACCAGAATGTCAGGCGCGTTCTTTTGGTTGTTCGCCAGAGCGATGCGCGCGAGACCGTCCGCCGCGCTCGTCGCGGAATTTCCTTCCGGCTGAATCGCCATCTGCACGCCCTCAAGCGGGCGGCCATCTTTCAATGATGTGGCCCAGCCGATTAAGTCTGTGTTGTCAACAAACGCATCGAGACCGATGTTTGTCACCTGCACCCATGCTTTAATCCACTCGCGCTCTTCATTCTTCGCCTTCACAGCGGGTTCGACCACGAGGAA
>CAZEZJ010000033.1:15180-22819 GCA_964516695.1 uncultured Blastocatellaceae bacterium | reverse complement strand
AAGGCGAACATTCCGTTGAGATGTTCAACCATCGCCGTGCCGTATTCTTCGTAAAGGTGCGGCAAGACTTCCGTATCGGATGCGCTGCGAAAGCGATGCCCGCGCTCTTCAAGCTGAGTGCGAAGCTCGCGGTAGTTGTAAATCTCGCCGTTGAGAACAACGGAGACTTGACCGTCTTCGCTCGTCGCGGGTTGTTCGCCCGTTTGTAGGTCAATGATGGCGAGGCGGCGCATCCCGAGCGCCACGCCCGTCGCCAGCATCGTGCCTTCGGAATCCGGCCCGCGATGCGTCATCCGCTCACACATCGCGTGCAGCAGTTCCAGCCCGCCCACAGGCGGCGGCACGCGCGCATCAAGGTTGGCCCATCCGGTGATTCCACACATAAGAGAACAGTGACGAGTGACAAGTGATGAGTGATGAGCAGGAAGAAGAAACGAGCGATGAGAAAAAAGCTGTTGCCTTTAACTTGTCACTCGTCACTTGTCACTGCTTTTCAAATCCTATCTTTTCGCGCACGGCGTAAATGGGTTTGGCCTGCGACTCGTGGTAGGTGCGCACGAGCATTTCCGCGAGCAGGCCCATCAAGAGAAATTGCACGCCGACGGCAAACATGACGATGGCGAGAATCGGCAGCGGCGTCTGCACGAAGTCTGCCTTGTGAATCAGCTTGAGAAAGACGGCGTAGAGTCCGGCCAGAAATGAGACGACGAAGGCCAGCAGGCCGAACGTGCCGAAGACGTAGAGCGGCTTCGTCTGGTAGGACGCCATAAACTTGACCGTCATTAAATCGAAGACGACCTTGATGGTGCGCGACAGCCCGTATTTCGACTTGCCCATCGTGCGCGCGTGGTGCTCGACCGGAATCTCCGTGACGCGCGCTCCGGCCCATGAAGCGTAAATCGGAATGAAGCGGTGCATCTCGCCGTAGAGCCGCACGTCTTCCAAGGATTCGCGGCGATAGGCTTTCAGCGAGCAGCCGTAATCATGCAAAGGCACGCCGCCAATCCAAGAGATTAAACGGTTGGCGAGCATGGACGGAATTTTCCGCGTTATCAATTTGTCCTGACGATTTTTGCGCCAGCCCGAAACGACATCATAACCCTCGTCGAGTTTAGCAAGGAGGCGCGCGATGTCAGCCGGGTCGTTCTGCATATCGGCGTCCATCGGAATCAGCACGCGCCCCTTCGCGGCATCAATTCCGGCAGCCATCGCCGCCGTCTGCCCGTAGTTACGACGCAAAGCGACGACCCGCACGCGGCTATCCAACTGGGCCAACTCTCTTAAGATAGCGAGGCTGCCATCGCTTGAGCCGTCGTCAACATAAACAATCTCGGCGGAGCGTCCGAGCTTGCGCAACGCGTCGTCAAGCTTGGCATGAAGGGGGCGCAGATTTTCTTCTTCGTCGAAGACCGGCAGGAAGACGGAAATGTCCGGCCCGCCATCGTCGCTCGCGGGAACCTCCACGCGACGACGCCGGACGGTCTCCTCGTCGTCCGTGGCTTTTCTGAGCGTTGGTTCTTCGCCGTAAACTTTCATCTATTCAACTCGCCGCGCGATGCACAGGGCCGAGACGCCGAACGGAAAATTCATGCGGCGCAACAGCGTGCTTTCCGCTCCGAGCACGCGCCCCAACAGGCCGTTTAAGGCCGAGACGTTGATGTTGTTTTCCGAAGCCGGGCGCACGCCCGTCGCGCGCATCAGCACGCGCCCCAGCCAGATAGGCGCGAAGAAACTCAAGTTGGCATAGGTCGCGCGCTCGACCTCGTAGCCCGCCTCTTGCAGGGCGCTGCGCAGTTCAGGCAGCCTATATCGTCGCCGGTGATGGCTCACGTCGTCCTGCACGCCCCAGAGAAACATGAAGGCCGGAACGAACAGCAGAGCGCGCCCGTTTGGTCTGAGTACGCGGCGCATCTCGCGCAGGCCCGCCACGTCGTCGTCCAAATGCTCGACGACATCCAGCGCCGTCACTAAATCAAACGAGCCGTCATCATAGGGCAGCTTTTCCGCCTCGCCCTGCCGCACGTTTGTGAGGCCACGCGCGCGACAGAAAGCGAGCGCCGCCGGGGAAACATCAACGCCTTCCGCCGCGCCGTATTGGCCCAACAGCTCAAGATTCGCGCCCGTCCCGCAGCCGACATCCAAGATACGCGGTGGTCCATTTTGCAGCGGGTCGCTGTTCAGTTTCCGGCAAGCCTCTTCGACGAAAGCCGCGATGATACGCCGACGCCCCGCGAACCACCAGTGAGTGCCCTCGACCTCGTACATAATCGAGTAGGTGTGCTGCTGCATCTCCTGGGGAAGCGTTTCGCTGATGTTTTTAGTGACAGTTGACATCTTTAGCCCACGGCATTTCCGTTATTATTAGCCGGCTTCCGATTCGCTATCTGCTCGGCGCTGACGCGCCCGAAGCCGCGCCAGCTATTTTTATTATGCCATCCGATATTGACATCCCGCGCGCCAATCTCTTTCCACCATTCTTCAAACTCCCCGCGCGAGATGTAGTAAGCGGTCGGCGCGACCAAGTGGTCGAAGACGATGGTGTGCTGCTCGCGCCAGCCGAATCTTGAGAGCGTATTCAAATAATCATTGTAGAACAAATGGCGCGCGAGTGCAGCGCCGCCCGTGCTTCGATTGAGCGGGCCGTAAATGAGCTTGGTGGCGGCGTAGAGCGCGGCGGTCGGCAGCTTCGACAAATGAAGCAGGGCGCGCTGGTTGATGCGCGAGGTGAAACGCTCGCGCACGGGGTTGACCCAACGCGTTATCCAACCGTTGTTCTCCGCTCCGTAAACCCACGCCGAGAGATGCCCTCCGTCTTTGACCTTCGCGGCCAAGGAACGAAAGCCGCCGCGCGGGTCAGGCAAATGATGCAGCACGCCGACCGAGAAAGCATAATCGAAGACGCGCTTGAGCGGGAGTTGATAAATATCTGCTTGAATGACGTGCGCGTTTTCAAGCTCGCGGGTCGCAGCGAAAGCCGTCTCGACCGCCGCGCTCAAGTCAATGCCGATAATCTCTCGCGCACCGAAGCGCGCCGCAAGCTCAGTGTGCCGTCCCTTGCCGCAGCCGCCTTCGAGCACCACCTTGCCTTGAAAAAAATCGGGCTTGACGGGCGCAATCCAGTTTAGAAACTGCTCTTCGTATTTTTCATCCTGCTGTGTGAAATGCTGCCACTGCCAACCGAAATTCGCGGCGGTCGCGGCCTTCTCTTCTTCCACCTTGCCGAGCGGCGCGAAACGCGGCACGCCGCGCACAATCGGAAAGTGTGAGGCGCAACCAGCGCAATCAAGGTCGCCCTCCAAAATTCCCTGCTCAGCTCGCTTCGCGACCGACAGCAAGCGTATCTCACCACCACACGCAGGACAGGCCAGATACTCCAACAACCTCTGCTTCATACCTTCGATTGGCAGCGTTTCGGCCCGCAAAGCCTTCCGCCGCTCTAGTTCCCTTCTCTTGCTCTTTAAGCTAATGGCTGGCGTGCGCTTCGTCTCTTGCGCGCGGCATAAACAATCTCAACGAGACGACAGACCGCAAAGCCCGCGAAGATGAGCAACAAAGACTGCATCGGCAAACCGTAGCGTATCTCCATGTGCAGTGATGAGCCGACGATGAGATAATAAAGTATCGTCGCGAGCAGCAGCCACGTTATCCGCCAATCCTTTCGCAAGGCCAGCCACACGCCCACAATCATCAACAGCAAAGCCAGATAACGAAACACGCTTTGCACCGCGCCTAACGCATTGACGAAAAACGCCACCACGCCGCCCTGCCAGCCAACCGGCAAAGACTTACGACTCGTGACATTAATGCCCGCGCTCCCATAATAAGGCAGCGGCTTGCCCGCATACTTCAACATGCCCCACATGCGCCGCGACATCACGCCCGCATACCAGACCGGATGCGCCGTAATTACGTTCAGCGCCTTGCGCGTGCGCGCGCGGTCGCGCTCCACGCCGTTCGGCCAATACAATCCGAGCGGGGCATCGGCGGCGAGTCCCATCTCTTTGCGTTCCTGTTCGATGAGCGCCGCATCGCCAAACACCGCGCCAAACTCCGCCGCGCGCTCCGTCTCACCGATGCCCTCCCAAAGGTTCGTCCCTGTCCCAAGTCCGGTCGGCACAAACGCGCGGAAGGCGACGGCGTTGCGAATCATAATCGGCGTGATGAGCAGCACAGCGCCGAGCGTCACCAACAGGCTCAGTCGCGCGCGACTCAGTTTGCTTCCCGGCACAAAAAGAAGGAGCGCCACGGCCCACCAGAAGACGAGCAGCAGCGCGTTGGCCCGCAGCCAGCAAGACGCCCCAAGCATCAATCCTGCGCCGAGCGCCCACAGCGCGTCATTACGCTTCGCCGCCAGCAGCAGCATCCAGACGCCGCCCAGCACTATCCAATTCGTCGGCGCATCGGCCATCGGCGTTGCGCCGTAGAGAGCAAGGAGCGGCGAGAGCGCCGCGAGAGCGCCCGCCAATAATCCCACTCGCCAACCGTAGGCCGTCACGCCGACGCCGATAACGAGCACAACGGAGAGAGCGTCCAGCACCCACTGCACGTTTTGCACGACGGCTGCCGAACGCACGCCGCTCAACCCATAGATGAACGCCAGCCAGAGCGGGTAGCCGGGCGGATAAACGGCGGCCTCAGTGCGCGACGCATCATCTATCCAGAAGCTTGACGCACGACCGTCGAGAATAGCTTGAGCCTGTTTGTCAAAAACCGCGTACGTGCCCGTTTGAAACCACCCGGGGTCTGAGAGGTGTGCGCGAACGAAGTTTGCTGTTAGCCCGCGCACGATGAGGGAGAGCAGCAAGACGCTCAAGATTAAGAGAACGCGCCGCCGCGCTGTGCTAGAGAGATTGATGAGGGGCCAACTCAAACGCTCCCTTTCCTCTCCTCGCGAAACCACTTGACGAAGCGGCTGATGCCCTCTTCAATCTGCGTCTGCGGATTGTAGCCGAGCAGGCGGCGAGCCTTCGAGACATCGGCAAACGTCTGCGGCACATCGCCGGGCTGAACGGGCTGGCGATTGATAACGGCGCGGCGCTCAAGATTCTTTTCCAAGAGCGCAATCAGTTCGTTTAATTCGACCGTGCGCGATTCGCCTAGGTTGAAGACTTCGTAATCGCTCGCTTCGTAGTCAATGGCCGCGCGCACGCCCGCGATGATGTCGTCAACATAGGTATAATCGCGGCGCGTCGTGCCGTCGCCGAAGACGGGAAGCGGCTGGCCCGCGTCAATCAGGCGCGCGAATTTGTGAATCGCCAAATCAGGACGCTGGCGCGCACCGTAGACCGTGAAAAAGCGCAAGCAGACGGAGCGGATGCCGTAGAGATGCGTGTAGGTATGGCAGAGCAGTTCGCCCGCCGCTTTGGTCGCGGCGTAGGGCGAGATGGGTTGGCGAATCGGGTCTTCCTCGCTGAAGGGAACTTTCGCGTTGATGCCATAAACGGACGAAGACGAGCCGAAGACAAACTGCCTGACATCTCGCTCGCGGGCCAACTCCAACAGATGAAGCGTCCCCGTGATATTCGTCTCACAGTAAAGCTCAGGCTCGCTCAAACTGGGACGCACGCCCGCGCGCCCCGCCAGATGAACAATCACATCAAACTTCGTCTCACTGAAAACGCGTGCGAGCGCCGCACGGTCGCGTATATCAGCTTCGGCCAATTGGTAAAGCTCGTGCTGAAGATGCGAGCGCACGTTCTCGCGTTTGACTTCGGGCGCGTAGAAGTCATTAAAATCATCCACCACCGTCACGCGCCAACGCCCTTCTGCCAGCAGGCCGTCAACCAGATGCGACCCGATAAAGCCCGCACCACCCGTTACGAGAATATTTTTCATAAGCAGTAAGCAGTAGGCAGATAGCAGATGGCAGTAGGCAGCAAGCGGTGTGTCTTTACTGTCTACGGCCCTTCTGCTTATCGCCTACTTCGTCGCGTAAATCCAGAGATGCCAGCCCCAGCGTGCGGCCAGGCGCTTTTCCGCCGGACGAGAGAGAAGCTGGCCGACGACGGGCAGCCAGCGCTTGTTCAAAAAGTGTGTTGCCAATTCTACCTTTGTAAAGTCTTTGAATAGCTCGCGCGCTTGTTGGCGCGAGTAGACGCGCGCCAGCGGATTGTTCGCTCCGTCCGTGTGCTGGCTCAGGAATTCGTCCGGCGAGAGATAGCTGCGCGCGTCTGCTTTAAGGCTCTGCGCGTGCTCGCGCAAGCTCTCGACGGGTTCGCCCGTGATGCGGTGAACCAGTTTTAATCCCGGCCCGAATCTGAGCAGGTGCGCGCCCGCGCGCCTGAGCAGGCGAATGTTAACGCGGTAGTTATAAGAGTCTCGATGATAGAGCATCACGACGGCGCGCCCACCCGGACGCAAGACGCGATGAACTTCGCGCACCGCACGCTCTGTGTCAGGCGTGTGATGCAAGACGCCGTGCGAATAGACGAGGTCGAAAGAGTTGTCCGCGAAGTCAAGATTCTCGGCGTCAGCCGTGCGAAATGTCCCGGGCAAGTCGAACAACTCGAAACGCTTGCGCGCCAGTTCCACAGCCGCTTCCGTCAAATCAACGCCCGTATAGATGGCTCCGGCTTTGGCAAACTGTGCGCCGTCCGTGCCAAGCCCGCAGCCTATCTCCAACACGCGCAGGCCGCGCGCCGAGGAGAAATCCGCCGCCGCCGGAATATGCCATTCCTTCGTGTAGCGGTGCTCCTCGACGCGCTCGTAGAAGAGCCGCGTGCCAGGGGGTGCGTCGGCAAACTTAGTCCCGCACGGATTGGCCTGCCAGAAGGCGCGGACGCGATCTTTCAAACTTTGCTGAGCGTCTGACATCGATAATGGTAAGGCTAACACGCGGTGCCGGTCAGTTGAAACTCTCGGCGCGATGCACACGGAGACGGACTGGCCGCCCGCACGAAACTCGAAAAAGTAACATGCCCATGCCCTGGGCGACAAGGGAGACTTCGAAGAGTTGCACGAGCGGGTTTCAAAGAAGCACTGGAATCTTCGTTTGTGCCGTATCGCCTCTATAGTTTAATGAGCGCGCCCACTTGATGAAGATTCATTCGGGCCTTCAGTTACCAAATCGCCTACTTGCGCTTGCCCTCCGCGGAAAACACGGGTAGTATCTTTCTCACTAAGGCGTTGAGGCTGAATGTCTCCGCTAGAGAGCGCAGGCGTGGTGAGGACGCCTGCGCTCTCGCTTTTTATCCGCCCCTTTTTTCAAGCCGAGCGGTCTCGTTTTCATGGTTTTTCACCTGGCAAAATTGTCAGAAAATTTGCAACAACAAACGACCGTCAATATTGCTGAATAAAAACGCAGAAATTGCACGAAATGGTTTGCGTTTGTAAGAATTTTTGTATTGACTTGAAAATGCAACTGAATAAAATGGCGAGCAACCGGATATGCGCGCATATCCCTCACGATCTCCCATAGATTGTGAGCTACGAAACCGGCGTGAGGTGAGGACACGCCGGTTTCGCGTTTTTAGCAGAGCACACTCTTCCAGAAGCCACACGAAGAAGCCGCTCATTCACACGCGGTCCTGCTTTCTCGCAAATCCACAGATTAAGACTTCAGCCCGCTGCTCCGATTTCAAGCATTCGGGCAACGATGTCGTAGGCGGCGCGCGGTCGGGCCAGACGGCGCGCGTTTGCC
>CAZEZJ010000033.1:0-15170 GCA_964516695.1 uncultured Blastocatellaceae bacterium | reverse complement strand
AGGACACGCCGGTTTCGGTTTTTAGAGGCCGATTTTTCCCAGCCCGCCCGCCGCCGCACGAATCCGGCTCTCGCCGGACTCTTAAAACCGTTGCTTAAACGTTTCAGCGTGAGGCTTGAATTTCAAGCATTCGTGCTACGACTTCGTAGGCCGCGCGTGGGCGCGCCAAGCTGCGGGCGCGGGCCTGCATAGCGCTAAAGCGCGCCGTGTCGTCAAGGAGTTTGTCCACCTTGTAGGCCAGCACGGGCAGGTTGTTGCAGCGAATCGCCACGCCTTGTTCCAGCAGGTGGTCGGAGTTGCGTTCTTCCTGCCCCGGAATCGGATTGACGATGACGAAGACTAGCCCTCGCGCCAGCGCTTCAGAGGTGGTGAGGCCGCCCGGCTTGCCGAGCACGATGTCTGAGGCGGCCATCAATTCATCCATCTCCGTCGTGTAGCCCAAAGCTTTCACAGTGATGTGCGACCCTTCCGGCACGCTCGCCGCGAGCGCGTCAAGCTTCCGTTTCATCTCCTGATTACGACCGCAAATGCTGATAATCTGCGCCGGATGTTTCAACTCAAGGAGCGATGACATCAAATGCTCAAGCGAGCCGACGCCGAAGCCTCCGGCGGAGACGAGAATGGTCGTTCGGTCGGGCTTGAGATTGTGCTTGCGCCGCATCTCCTGTTTATCTTTCGGCGCGGCAAAAACAGGGTCAATGGGAATGCCGGAGACTGTCAATTTGTCCGGCGGAATCCCCAGCCGAATCATGTGCTCGCGTGTTTCATCGAGCGCGACAAAGTAGTGCTCGTAATGATGGCAGAGCCACATCGCATGGACATCGAAGTCTGTGACGACAATCACCTGCCGGCAATGAAGACGCTCTTTAGCGCGCAGCCACGAAATGATTTCGGCGGGCAGAAAGTGTGTGCAGACGACGATTTCGGGCTGGTATTCTTTCAGCAGTTTGACGAAGGGGCGCGTGTTCAGTTTGTCGAGCGCGAGCCGCCGCCTCTCGTTCTTCCAAGGCTTATCGAGTTGGTCGTAGAGCCAGCCGAGAACTTCCGGCGCGTTGTTGACGAGGTCAATGTAAGCTTTCGAGTAGAGACGACGGAAAAGCTTGTTGGTGTAGTCGAGCGTGTCAACGTGGCGCACGGCGCGCGCCACCTTCATTTCGATGATGGCGCGCTCGACCGCCTGCGCCGCACGAATATGTCCGGCTCCGGCTGAAGCCGAAAGGACTAAAATTTTATCGAACATCTCAGGCTGATTAAGGCTTAGCGGCCACCGATAAAATCCGCTCAATCAATTTTTCATCGCTCGGCAGCAAGCCCGCCTTGACGAGCCTTGGCGTGAGCACGGCCCAATTGCTGTCCATCGTGAAGACGCGGCGAAAGAGCGGAAGCGATTCTTCAACGCGGTTCATGTTAACGAGCGCGACGGCGTGCCAGTAAATCATCTCCGCGTTGTCGGGAACAAGCTTTCCGGCTGCCGCATATTCTCTGAGCGCGCCTTCGTTGTCTTTCTTCTCGACGGCGAGGTCGCCGGCGTTCATGTGATTGTAGGCGCGTTGCAAGGTGAGGAGGCGGCGCAGTTCCTTCAAAGGGTCTGGGCTATCGTCAACTCTCAAATCGAAAACTCGGTCTTGCCAAGAGCGTCCCGTCGGCTTGCCTGAGACGACAATCAACGCCGCCGATTGCTGGCCACGAATATCGCCGCCCTCGGCCTGCGCCGCGTCGAGCGCTGCCAGCATACGTTCAGCCAAATCGCCCTTCGTCGTTTCAAACGCGCGGGCCATCGCGGGCCAGATGCGGTCGTTGGCCATGAGATTAGCCTGCACGGAGAAATTCTTGCCGACGATATGGCCCGCCGCCTGGATGTCGTTCTTCCCCGTCCAGGCATTAACGCGCCCTTGCGCGTCAATCATCGCGACCTGCCGCACATCGCGCCCCTCGTCTCCGGCAAGGAGAGCTTTCAAAGCGTCGGGCGCGCTGCGGCCCGCGCGCATCAAATCCAGCCCCAGTTTGCCGTAGCTCGGGTCAACGAACGATTGCGTCGCCACGGCGCCGATTCCGGCCTCGGCCCACGGCACGATTGCGCCGACCGAAAACCAATGTGACTGCACGGCCACGCCCAGTTCGCCCGTCACGGGGTCGCGCGCCACGATGGAAAAGGTGTGAACGGGCCGCGCGGGGCGCGGGCGCGTTTGAGCCTGCGGCTGCACGCCTTGCGCGCCTGCTTTCGCGGCCAGCAATAGTAGTGCGACCGCAGCAGCGGCCACGGCGAACGTGATGAGTTTGAGCGTCAACGTCATAAATGATGGCCTCGATTCTTTAGCACGGCGATGATTCGTCAAACAGCTTCCACTTGCCTTTAACTTTCAGGTAGATTTTGCTGCAGGTGTAATCACATTCAGGAAACTGCTTTGAAGGTTCGCGGCAACAAAAGCTTGCGATGAGAGCGTCGGGCTGCCCGTCGTTCGTCAAATCAATGGCGGCGGTCACGGTGTTGGCGAAGATGTCCGGCGGCAGCATCTCTTGCTTCAGTTGGTCTTTCGGCACGGCGTAGGTGAAGGCGGCTGCCGGGTAAATCACGCCGACATCGAAGGGATACTCTTCATGCCTGTCCGGCAGAGCGCCAATATCAAAAAATTCCTTCTGCGTGACCGCCTCCAATTCGACCTCCCACCACGGCGGTTCGCCCTTGGCACAAACGGCTCCCCTCTTCGTTTCGGTAATCTTCAGATTGAAGGGCGCGATGTCAACACCTAAGGGAATCACCGTCACTTCGCTCCCGACCGTCGGGTTCTTTTTGAAGCCGACGTTGGCGATGTCAACTTTCTTCCACGGCGCAAGACCACGTCCATATTGGTCGTTCTGCTCCGAACTCCTCCACACCGTCGCATCGCTTATCGCCTGAACCGCCGGCATCGGGATTGGTTTACCCGCCGGTCGTTTTATTTTCTCCGGCGCGGGCGACGCGGCAGCGGGCGGCGCGGCGTTGCTGCTCTGAGCAGGCGAACCTTGCGGCGGCGGCTTAGTGGCCTGAGCGCAGGAGAGAGATAACACGGCGCATGAGATGAGCAATAGAGACCGCATCGGCATTGCTTTGAGACCTCAGCTTGTGGCGATTAAGGTTCAGGTCGTTTTCATGTCAATAAACGCTCGCTGCCAGAGTTCGAGCGTCAGCAGTTGAAAGACCTGCAAGTTGTAATCTTCCCTGCCCGATAGATTGGCGTTGATGATGCGCCTGACTTCCTGCGGCTCGAAGAGGCCGCGACGACGAACATTCGCTGCCGATAATAAATCTTCGACGAGCGGGCGCAATGGCCCGCGCAGCCAAGAGCGAATCGGCGCGCCAAAGCCCGCCTTCTTGCGCCACACCACGTCTTTAGGCAGAAACCGCTCGGCCACACGCTTCAAAATATACTTGCGCTTAAATCCACGCAGTTTCAGATTCGGCGGCATACGCGCGGCCAACTCCACCAACTCGTGATTGAGAAATGGCACGCGCACCTCCAAATTCGCGGCCATCGAAGTCTTATCCGTCGTCGTCAGATTAAGACATGGCAGAAAGGTCTTGAGGTCAACGTAGAGCAATTGGTTGAGCGGCGCGGCATTGCGAACGCGCGCGAAGTAGCGGCGATGCTCGGCGTAAGCATCAAGGCCGCGCGTTGCCGCGCGTGTCGCGTCGGTATAGAGCCGCTGCTTAGCCGCATCTGTGAAATAAGTTCCGTATCCCAGATAGCGATTCTCGAAGTCGAGCGCGGCGCTGCGCGCAAACTTCTTCGCGTTTCTGAGCGGCCCGGTCAATTTTCCCGGCAGTCCGCCGGGGAGGGCCGAAGCGACCGCGCCCATCAAAGGCCGGCGAAGCAAGCTCGGAACGGGGTCGAGCGCGCCCGCAATCTTCATCGCTAACTGCCGTGGATAACCGGCGAACACTTCATCGCCGCCCATTCCCGACAGCATCACGGTCAACGTCTCGCGCGCCGCGCGCGAAACCAGATAACTCGGTATCGCCATGTCAATCGCCGGTTCGTCCATATGATAGACGAGTTTCGGCAGTAGGTCGGCAACGTCGGGCTTAAGCATGATTTCGTGATAGTCTGTATCGAGCAGTTCATTAACGCGACGCGCCCAGACGACATCGTCAGGGATAATGTCGTAACGCAAATCTTCCGCCTCGATGCCGATGGTGTAGGTCTGGACCTTTCGCCCGCCGCTGTGATTCTTCATCAGCGCGACGATTGATGAAGAATCAATGCCGCCGGAGAGAAACGAGCCAAGCGGCACGTCCGCGACCATCTCCATGCGCACGACGCGGTCGAGCGTCTCCAACACGCGCTCCTTCCACCAATCTTCGCCGTGGCCCGTTTCAATCTCATCAAACGAAACGTCCCACCACTCGCGCACCGTCGCTTGCCCATCGCGCCTGACAGTCAAAACATGCGCGGGCGGAACTTTCTTGATGTCGCGAAAGAGAGTCTGCGGGTCGGGCGTCCAGAGGAAGGTTAGAAACTGGTGTAGGCCAGCGGGGTCTAAGGCGCGTTCGACGAGGCCACTGGCGAGCACGGCCTTAACTTCCGAAGCGAAGATGAAAGAAGCGCTCGCGCCATCAGTCTCCGGCACGCGCGCATAATAGAGCGGCTTGATGCCGAGGCGGTCGCGAGCGAGCGTTAACTCCTGCTCGCGTTCGTCCCAGATGGCGAAGGCGAACATGCCGTTTAGACGCGGCAAACAATCCGCGCCCCACTCGGCAAAGGCTGCCAGTAAAACTTCCGTGTCCGTGTCGGTTTGAAATTTATGCCCGCGACTCAGTAGTTCTTCGCGCAGTTCGCGGTAGTTGTAAATCTCGCCGTTGAAAGTGAGGACGAAGCGACCGTCCATTGATAGCATCGGCTGATGTCCGGCGGAACTCGGGTCAATAATCGCCAGCCGGCGATGGCCGAGCGACGCGCGCCTTCCCGCATCATCAATCGCGCGCGAAGTCCACACGCCATCGTCGTCGCGCCCGCGATGCTCTATGCTCAGCAGCATCGCGCCCAGGCGCGCTTCGGCGTCTCGTGCAATCAATCCGGCTATGCCGCACATACAATTAACCTGACCGGCGATGAAAGCTTTTCATCTAACATCTTTGTCCGGCGCCGGATTCTCATCGTCGGTAAAGCGCGCGCGATTGACCTTAAACTGGACTAGGCCAAGCAGTAGGAAGACGACGCCGAGCGTGATGGACAACGTTCTTCTTTCGTTGGTCGTCACCGCCGCGTAGAACCACAGCAGCCCGGCCATGATGGAAATCCAAGGAGCTATCTTTGAGCCTCTCATAAGTTTCCTTTAGCTAATTCTGCCTTGCTTTCGTTCATGCACGCCATTTTTCCTCGCCAATGCTTCTTCAATCAATCGGCTAACCCACTCGGCGCGTGCGTCCCAAGTGCCGCCGATGACCGCTGATTGACGCCGGCTGGCCGCCGCCGCGTCGCGCTCGTCGAGAGCTTCTTCGATGAGTTGCAGAAAAGAGTCGCGGCTGCGCGCGATGCGGAGCACGTCCTTCATCGGCTCGTATTCGGGCAGCGGCGCGATGACGACAGGCTTGCCCGTCGCCAGATATTCGCGCACCTTGATGGCCGAGCCGTAATTGGTAAACGCCTGCTCCGTCTCCCAAGGCAGTACACAGACATCGAATCCGGCGGCATAGCGCGGCAGTTCATCGTAAGCGACCGGCGGCAGAAAATGCACGTTCGGCAAATCCTCTATCTCCATCCCGCGCGACTTGTTGCCGATGAAGACCCACTGCCACGCGGGGCGCTCGCGCGCGGCACGCTTGATTAACTCCTGGTCCACCAGCCAAGGCTCAATCGCGCCGAAATAGCCGAGACGCGGGCCAGGAATACGCGCGACTTCCGCCGCCACTTCGAGCGTCTTGCTTCCGACGCGCGACCAATGCTCGAAATCAACCGCCTGTTCGAGCAGAAAGGAGCGCTCGCGCCCGCGCGTCGCTTCCGATAGAAGTTTTCGTCCCGAATAAAAAATGATGTCGGCGGAATCTATCGCGCGCTCGTGCAGGCGGCGAATCGTCTCTGGATTGGTCGCATGGTCCATCGTGTTCGCGTCATACTTATCCGAGACTTGATAAACGACGAGCGATTCGTCGAGCCGGTTTATCATCTCGACGGCGGTCGGAATCGCGAGCCAGAGAATCGGGCACACGAGGCCGCGCCGCCGCGCCAGCGCGCCCACCTGTAGAGAAAGCAACTGGCGATTAACGGTGCGCGCCGCACGGCTGCCGAAGAACGGCAGGGCGGCAGGCGAAACAACCGTGATGCCTTCCGCCGTCACACGCGCCAGTTTGGCGTAGCTGCGCAGCTTGCGAGCGACGCGCGGCAGCAAGTCCTTATTAGTCAATCCGGCCAAGCCCATCGAAATCGAGTTGACGAAGATGACCTTATTTCCCGCGCGTGCAAAGCGCCGCATCAGATGATTCTTCGAATGCGGGTGGTGATACCACCAGTCTTCGCCGCCGAAACAGATGATGCTTTTTCCCGAAAACATTTGAGGCGTTTTACTACAACCCGAGTTCTGCCCGACCGCATCTGAGACATCAAGACATTACAAAATCCAACTTATCGAATAGTATCATTAAAGGAAAGAAATCAAGCATGAAGCCGCATAGCGGATGGTGCTCAAAGGACAAGCTGATGATGAAGAGGGTTGCTCTTATTTTTCTCATTCTGGTTTCGGCGGCAGGAATGGCGGCGGCGCAAAAGGGCGCGGTCAAACTCGACGGGCAGGTGGTCTGTTGCGCAGAATGTTGGACGGAAGCTGACCGCACAAAAATAGAGTATGGGACGGCGGAAGATTTGCTCAAAGCGCAGTCATGCATCGCGGGCGGCGACCCGACGCTGCTGGCCGTGCGCGAAGGCGAGAAGTTTAGGCTCTACCAGCTAGAGCAAGGCAAGTTTCGCCTCGCTGGAAAGAATTGGCTTGAGTATGTCGGCAAGCGCATCGCCGTGACAGGCTCTGTGCATAAGAAGAGAGAATCGAGCATCATTCGCGTTGATACGCTCGAAGTCTTGGCGGCAAGTTTGGCTGAGAGGGAAGCCGCAAACGTCGTCGGGCAGGAAGTTGATTTAATTCTCAAAGACCCGTTTGGCGCGGAGCAGCGTTTGAGTGCGCTTAAAGGCCGCATCGTCGTCCTGAATTTTTGGGCGACATATTGCGTGCCGTGCCGCAAGGAAATGCCGGACCTCGCAGCCATTCAAAACGAATATGCGGCGCTGGGCGTGCAAGTCATCGGCGCATCGGCAGATGAAGCGGAAGACCGCGCGAAGGTCTTGCAGTTTGTGAAAGAGACGCGCATTAACTTTCCCGTTTGGATGGGAGCGACGACCTCCCACATGATGCGCTTTGGTCTGGGCGCGGCGTTGCCGGGCACAGTCATCATCGGCAGAGACGGGCGGATTGCGAAAGTAATATCAGGAATTGTCAATCAAGCCGAACTGAAAAAACAGATAGACGTGATGCTGGCCGCAGCCGAAAAGACGGCGGCCAAGGAGCGTAAGCAAGAGCGCGAGCGAGTGGCTTCCGCGAAAGAGAAGCCCAGCGAAGCGTCCAGCGTTCCGAGTTGACCGCTTTGACCGGGCGAAGGTCGCGCCGTGAGCGGGACGGAAACATCAGATGCGCAGAAGTGGACATACGGCGTGCGCCTTATCGCCAATCAGATTGACAGGGCGACGTGGCGTAATACGCTGACCTATCGAGTTCACCCGCGCGTGTCTTTAGGAGTCGAGTATAACCCGTTGGCGGGCAAAGTTTCGCCGCTGGCAAACGTCGTCGCGCTGACGGAAACCAAGAAGCGTCCGGCGTTGATTCTCGGCACCAGCTCCGACCGCATCGGCACCCCTGACGGTCAATCCTTCTACGCGACGCTCAGCAAGAGCCTGCGACGCGAAACAGGTTTGCCCGTCGCGCCATACGTCGGCGTAGCCTATGGGACGTTTGAAGACCGGCTGCGATTAATCGGCGGACTTAACATCAACTTCAACGAAAGCTGGAGCGCAACCGTTCTCTTTGACGGCGTGCGCGTGCACCCGCTAGTCACTTACACGCGCGGGCGACACCAATTCGGAGTCATCATGGAACGCGGGCGCAATCCCGGCGCAAGCTACAGCATTTCTTTCTAACAAGACGCGAACTGCTCCGGCCCATTCATGCTTGGTCACTCGCCCGCCGCGATAGCCGCCGGCTCACGTAGTCACCTTGTAATAATCAATCAACTCCTGCACAGCCGCCTTGTCATCTTCCGTCAACTCGATGAACTCGACACCGGAGCCGACTTGGAGCAGCGTGTATCTGACCCGGCATTGAAGGATGTGCTCCGTGCGGAGGGAGAGACGAAGAAAGACAATCTGGTCAATCAGCAGTTTGAAGTTTGTCTGAATGAAACAACCGCCGAGGCTCATGCTCGTCACTCGTCCGTTGTTAACACACTGGCTCGTCAAACCCCAGTTAGCGTTAAGCGATAATCTTACTCGCTCGTATCTGCGCTGTTCTCTTGGCAGTTCTTTGGTCATAGGAGAGGAATATTTTTCGCTAATTAAAGCACGGTTAATAATTCTTTTCTTGAACGAGGATGGCAAGCTGTTGCTAGAGCAGCCTCATCAACGGTTCTCAGGCACAGAGGCGTGGAGAACCTATTTTGCATTCTACCACGCGAGTGGGCGTTGTTGCATAAATTGATAATGTTCGGAATTCAGTGATTTAACCGAACGAAGTTCAGCTTCTAAGAGCCGAATTCTTGCCCGAAATTTGGGGCTCAAACCGAACAAAATATATTTATGCAACAAAGCCCGCGAGTGCCTAACAATTGAATGCCTTTCAGTAAGATTGGCGAGGACATCTAGCCGAGCGGAAAATTCACTTATCCGGCGAGAAAGTTTGCCGCGCGCGTGAATCCTTCACTCTTCACTTCCGCGCTGTGATGATGACGTTCCATCCGAGGCCGCGCCGTAGGCGTCCGAATAATTTTTCTGACACGAGCGGGCCAAGCACGCTCAGTTCTTTGAGCATCATTTGCTCGACCTCTATTTTGACTTCGCGGAAGGGAGTGAAAAGCGCGCGGGCTTGCCGGCGGCTGTAAACCTTAACGAGCGGGCGCGCACCCGTCGAGGAATATTCGACGTAGCGGCTCATTATCTCTTCGGGCGAATGGCCGCGCAGAAAGTGGCCGCGCAATAACCCTCGATGCAGGATAATCTCGCTCCAATAGTAGAGCGAATGGCGATGATAGAGCATCACTTTGGCCGTTCCGCCCGGACGCAGGATGCGATGCGCTTCGCGGACAGCCGCCTCCGTGCCCGGCGTATGATGGAGAACGCCGTTTGAATAGACAACGTCGAAGCTCTCATCACTGAAGGGCAGGCGTTCGGCATCGGAGAGGACGAAATCCGCCCGCATCCGGTAGAGGTCAAAATGCAGGCGCGAGATTTCAACGGAGCGCGGCGTGAGGTCAACGCCCGTGCAATGTGCGCCGCCGCGCGCAAACTGCAAGAGGTCGGTTCCCATCCCGCAACCAATCTCGACGAGACGCGCGCCCGCGAACCTTTTGAAGCCCATCACCTCAGGCATCCACGGCGCATACTCCTGATAACGATTGCGCTCAACCTCGTCGAAAAACTCGCGCGTCGCGAAACTATATCGCTCGCCGTATTTCGCGCCGCACGGGTCGCCCGTCCATTGTTGGCGGGCGCGCAGCTTTTCCTCTGCCATCGCGGTCGCGCCCTTTTCTTCAGCCTTCACCGTCTAGCTTCTCCAAATCTAACTCAAACGCCATCGGCCCATGCGCGATAAGCATCCAGCACGCGCCGCGCGTTATGTTCCCAAGTGTGGCGCGCGACGGCCTCTTTTCTGGCCGCAGCGCCTAGACGCTCGCGCAAGCTACGCGAACCTGTCAGACGCACAATGGCCGCGCTCAATTCCTGCGCGTTGCCTGGCTCGACCAGAAGCGCCGTCTCTTCATCGGCCAGCACGTCGCCTATCTGCCCCAAACGGCTGGCGACGATGCCCTTGCCCATCGCCATATACTCAAACAGCTTGGTCGGTGAACCGAAAAACTCGCTGCCATCAGCGAGCGGCACATGCGGCGAGGCCAAGACGTCGCAGGCGTCAAGCAGAGACGGCACGCGCTCGTGTGCGACAGACCCCGTAAAGATAACGCGCGACCACGCGCCGCCCGCGCGCAAATTCTTCTCCACCTCTTCGCGCAGCACCCCGCTTCCGACCAGCAAAAAACGCACGCGCGCATCCTCCGGCATGAGCTTAATCGCTTCGGCCAGCACAAGCACTCCATGCCACGGGCCGAAGCTGCCGACAAAGCCGACGAGCGTTTCATCATCTTCAATTCCCAACTCGCGCCGCACGTGCTCGCCACCAATCTGCGGGCGAAAGTGTTCGGCGTCAACCCCGTTCGGGTTAACGACTATCTTCTCGCCGCTGATTCCAGCTTTCAGCAGATTACGCTGTTCGACTTCCGAGACGACGAAGATGCGCGCGGCGGCCCGTAAGTTAACGCGCTCGAAGCGTTCGAGCAGGCCGAGCATTTTTATCTTGTCCCAATGTCTTCCGACCCACACTTCCGAGCCGTTGTATTCGAGAAAAAGCGGCAGCCCCGTGCGCCGCGCGGCGGCAACGCCCGCGAGTGTAAAGCGGCTGTAGCGTTGATAAATAAAATGGGGCTGCGCTCTTTGAATCTCGCCGGCAGCGCCGTGTGTGAACAGCAGATTGTTATAGAGGTCGAAGGCGGCGCGCGTCGAGCCGATAGGACGCGGCCAGATAATCTTAAGCTGTGCTTTCCGTTCATCAAGTCCGGCTATCTCGTCATTACTGATGAGCGTCAGGCGTGCGCCGAGTTTGTGCGCGGCGTTGATGAAACCGTTGATGTGGCTCGCCGCGCCGCCAAGCTGCGTGCCCGGCCCCGGGGTGGCGCGCAGGTAGGAAATCTCTAACTCTTCGACGCTCTTCGCATCGTTTCGCTGTTGACGACCGCGCGCGGCAGCATTGCTGGCGACGGCGCGTTCAAGCCCGCGTAGTTGGCGTTTGGCGCGGGCCAGAGCCATGCCGCTGATGGCCGCTTCGCGTGTCAGGCGCGCGGGTGCGGCCCACAAGATGCGCCCGCGCGCTTCATCGCGAACGCCGCCATGCGTGTCTAAGATAATCGTGCGGCGCGCTCCGGCCAGAGCGCCGAAGAGCAAAAAAGCGTTCTGCCCGCGCTGCCATGCCAGCCGCTCGGTCGAGACGGCGAAAATGTCTGGACGCCGGGCGCGTAAAAAACTCAGGCGCGCCGCAAATCCGCTCAGCGACTCTATCTCCCGGCGCGAGATTTCCTCCACCACAGCTTGAGGATAACGGCTAAGGAGAGTTTCAACTGCGGCGCGCGCATCATCATTGAGCGCTAGCAGGGCCACTTTCATGTCGCGCTCTTCATCTCCTCGCGTAACGGGTTGAAAAGGCTGTCAGGACGCGGGCCGCAGAGATAACGCGCAGCAGAACAAAGTAAACGTAGCAGGCGGCGTCGATTACGGCTGTTGCTCATCTCGTCAGGTTTAACTTCTCTGTGCCTTAGGGCTTCTACCGCGCGAAAGTCATTCGCTTCCTTTGAAGCTTTTTATGTATCCTATCCGCCAATAAAGGAGAAAGCAAAATGGAGAGCGATTATCGCAGCCGATTGTTCTCGACCTACAACGCAACACACATTGCACATCTGGACTCGGACGATGAGGCGAAGCTCGAATGGTTCTCCAAATATGCGGCCAGCAATTATCTTCCACTGTTAAATGGTCTCGATAAAAATTCGGCGGAGGTATTGGAGGTCGCGTGCAACAAAGGCTATCTGCTGAAGGCGCTCTCGGTTCATGGATTCAAGAATCTGCACGGCGTTGACCTTTCTCCAGACGATGTGGCGAAGGCCGAAGCACTTGTCCCCGAAGCGGCCATAGCTTACGCCGATGCCCACGCTTATCTGGACGAACACGCCGGAAGCTTTGACGTTATCATTCTCAAGGCGCTGCTCGAACATGTGCCCAAAAACGAGACGTTGCCGCTGTTGGAGAAAATCAAAGCATCTCTCAAAGCGGGCGGGATAGTTATTATTGACGTGCCGAACATGGATTGGCTCTTCGCCACGCATGAGCGCTACATGGACTTCACACACGAAACCGGCTTCACCAAAGAGACTCTCGCGCAAGTGATGAGAAATGTTTTTGACGGCGTGCGAATTATCAAGTCAACTCCGGTCGTCGAGCCTGGCTTGAAAATGAAAATCGGCGCGCTCCTACGACCCGCGTTAATCTCGCTCGCCGGCGTTTTGTTGAAAATAATCGGTGAGGGCGCGGGCGATGTCTGGTGGCATAACCGCAGCATCATCGGCACGGGCAGAAAGGTCTCTGGAAAACAGTGACCGCCGCGACGCCGCGACGATGAATTAAAGAAAGCTTGTTCTTCATTATTCTTCGTCGCTTCGCGGCGTTGAGCGTTTCCGACAGGTCATCCCGCCTTCAATAACGAGCGCCATTCGGCGGCGCTGAGTAGCAATATGTTTGAGATAGCCGTTCCGGTCTTCGCGCGAAAGTAGCAGGCGACGAGCGCGAAGATGAGTGCGTAAGAGAGGGTGGAAGCGAGCGCCGCGCCGCGCGCGCCATAGAGAGGCACGAGCACGAAGGTCAGGCCGATGTTGATAATGAGCGTGACGAGCCAGAACAGAGGAATGGCAGCGGGCAAGCCCGTCGCGCTGAAATACTGCACCAACACGGATTCGATGCCAATCAGAAAGACGCCGGGCAGCAGAATCAACAACTGCATCGTGACATCATTAAAGCCCGCGCCGTAGAGCCATGGTAAAACGAAGCTCAAAGGCACGCTGAGCAGGCAGACTAAAGACATGATGAATGTCGTGTGTCGCGTGGCGCGGCAGGTCAGGTCGGTGCGCGTTTCCTGCTCGGCTGTGACGCGTGGAAACAGCAGCGTCGCTATCACGCCCGGCAGCACCATCAACATCATCGCCACTTGCGAGGCCACGCTATAGACGCCTGCCTGCGCCGCGCCGCGAAAATGGTGAACCACCAGCAAATCAAGGCGAAAAATCAGCAGCCCGGCGAGCGTTGCGACGTGAAACTTGACGCCGTAGCGAATCATCCGCTTTAACAAATCAAAGTCAGGACGCCACGCGCTCTTTAGCTCGCTCCCCGCAATGTGTCTGCCGATGAGGCATAACACCACCAGGCTGACGATGACAGTCGCAGCCGTGTTGATGGAAATCAGCGCCGGGAGTCCTGCGCCAAGCACGACGAGCGTCAGAATAGTATTGACGAGCACAAACGATTGCCCCGCGACATCCAGTTGGTTAAAGCGGTCAATGCGCCCGACGGCGAGAAAAATATTGAGGCCGAGCAGCGTGAGCAGTTGAAACGGAATCGAGACGGCGGCAATCCCAATCAGTGTCGGAGAGAGATAACCAAAGAGCGCGGGCTGCTTCAGCGCCAGCACTATCAGCCCGAGCGCCAACAAACCGCCGCCCACCACAGCGAACAGCAACGAATTCATTGCCACGGGCGCAAGGTAGCGCCGCTTATCCTGCGCGATAAAATACGTATTGGCCGACGGCAATCCGGCGCTGCCGAGTTGGACGACGGTTGCCACCGCCACGTTGATGACAGCCAGCGCGCCAAGCCCCTCGGCCCCCAGCCAGCGCGCCACGATGACGCCAGCGCCGACGCTATTGATGGTCATCAACACGCGCGTCGCAAACGTCCAAGCGATGTGCGTCGAAAAGCGACGAGCAACAGTTGCTTCCGAACTTGAAGACGGCTCTGCCTGAGAAGGCCGTAAGGCTGTGACGCGGCGCTCGCCTTGCGCGTCGTCGTCGCTGACGGAGGTTTTGTCTAGCTCATGCTCCAACTCTTTACCGTTTTATTTGCAGAAGCCCTTTGTGGCCGATAACGCACCGTGCGAGCAATCGGCGGCGCTGCCTCTTGCCTTATCGCGTCTTCAGGAGCGTTCGACCCACCGCTCATACCACAGGCTCAGGTTGAGTAGGCTCCACAGGTGAAAGCTCCAATCGCGCGTGCCGCTGCGATGTTCTTGGATGAGGCGGGCGACGAAAGCGTAGTCGAAGAAATCGCGCCGGCGCATCGGCCCCGCCAGCAGGTGTGAATCGAAGAGGTGGCCGAGACCGTTTCTGAACCACTCGCGAATGGGCGCGCCGAAACCGCGCTTGCGGCTATAAAGCAGGTCGTGCGGCAAGATGTCTTCGAGCGCGCGTTTGAGAATGTGCTTGCCGCTCGCGCCCTCGACTTTGAGCGAGCGCGGCAACGAAAGCGCATACTCGACCAGATGATGGTCCAGAAAGGGCACGCGCGCTTCGACGGAAGTTGCCATCGTGATTTTATCCACACGCATCAGGAGCAGTTCCGGCAAACGCAGTTTTAGTTCCAGGTAAGTCATGCGCGCCAGAAAATCCGAATCGGGGCGCATCTCTTCGATGTGATTCAAATAAGGACTGACGGCTGCGAGCGACGAGAGGTTGTTGAAACGCTTGCGCATCTGGCGGGAAAGCACGCGCGGCTTCAACGCTTCATCGTAGACGACAGCGCCGCCCCAAAAGAGCGGCTCGTCAGCGCCGAGACGACGAATCAACTCGATGGCCGCACGCTTTCGCCCCGTGGCTTCGAGCGCCGGACGCGCCAGCGCGCTCGCAGCGCGGCGCATCACGTGCGGCACGCGCTCGGCGTGCTGCCAGAATTTTTCGTAGATGCGCAGGTGTCGAACGTAGTTTTCGTAACCACTGAAAATCTCGTCCGCGCCCTCACCAACCTGCACGACAATCGTGCCCGTGTCGCGCGCCAGGCGCGAGACGTAGTACAGCGGCACGCAAACGGGGTCCGCGATTGGCTCATCCTGATGAAAAACGAGGTCGGGCAAAAAGGCGCGCATCTCTTCTTCCGAGATGATAACTTCGTGGTGATTCGTGCCGAACTGCCTGGCGATGCGGCGGGCCGAGTCGAGTTCGTTTAAATACTCTTGGTCGCGGAAACCGACCGTGAAGGTTTCGACGGGGCGCGACATCTGCTCGGACATCAGCGCGACGTTGGCCGAAGAATCAACGCCGCCCGAGAGAAAGACGCCAAACGGCACGTCAGACA
>CAZEZJ010000032.1:2303-22955 GCA_964516695.1 uncultured Blastocatellaceae bacterium | reverse complement strand
CGACTTGAGCCAGAGCTTCGACCAGCTTGGCGCGTTGTGTGCCGGACAAAACGGGAGGCGCGTCGCGCGCAGACTCTATGCGAACGACGGCAATCAGCGTCGTTTGCGGCGGAACTTTGAGCGGTTGCAATCGTGGTCGTTCAATGATGCTCTCGCTGCGCAGGTAAATCGTTTCGGCCAGAAAGGCGACTCCGACGGCGCGCGGGTCAATGAATTCCAGTTGCTCCGGCCTCTCCCACGCCCAGAGAAACACTTTTGGAAGGGCGGACATGCGCGAGTTGTGCAGAGTGATGTTGCGGGCCAGACTATTCGTTGCGCGCAAACGCAGGAATAGAAACGCCGCGAACGCCAGCAACAAAACGACGCTCAAAACCAAGAGCGCGCGACTCTTCTTAAAGAAATGCATCCATCATCTCACGCAGATTAAAGCTTGGGCCAGACGCTTCGCAGTTTACAACAGCACGGATGAATCGAGGAAGAATGTTTTACTTGAGCGTGAAGCTCAGCAGTTAAGCCGCATGATTGAAGCATCTTTCGCGCGTCGCTATGTCATCAGGCGCGGATTTGCTATACTGCGAAAAATGAATGACCATTCATTTTTTAGTCTGAACCCCTGCTGGCAAGCGGTGTGTCGAGAAATTTTGTTCGGGAGTAAAAAGCGTGGAAAGAGTGGAGCGAGAAGTTCTGGAGATGGATGTCATCTTCGTCGGCGCGGGGCCTGCGAATTTGAGCGGTGCGCTGCATCTGGCGCGGCTCGTTCGTGAGCATAATGAGGCCGTCGAGAGCGGCAAGAAGGAGGGTACAGCGCTTGGCGAGGTGGAGATTGGCGTCATCGAAAAGGGTGCTTACGTCGGCGCTCACATTCTCTCCGGCGCGGTCATGGACCCGCGCGCGCTGAAAGAGTTGATTCCCGATTTTGAAGCTCAGGGAGCGCCCATCGAGTCGCCCGTCAACGAAGATTTTTTCTTATACTTAACCGAAAAACGCGCGATTCGTTCACCCATCACGCCGCCGCCCTTGAAGAACCACGGCTATTACATCGTCGCCTTGAATCGCCTCACCGGGTGGCTCGGAGAAAAATGCGAGGAAGCGGGCGTCAACATCTTTCCAGAGTTTCCGGGCGCGGAAGTGTTGTATGACGAGCAGGACCGTGTGGTCGGCGTTCGCACGGGCGACAAGGGGATTGACAAGGAGGGCAAGCCTAAGGCCAACTTCGAGCCGGGCGTTGACGTGCGCGCGAAGGTCACAATTCTAGGAGAAGGCCCGCGCGGCTCTCTGACGAAAAGTTTGACGCAGCGGCTTAATCTTAACGACGGACGCGAGCCGCAAGTGTATAGCATCGGCATTAAGGAACTGTGGGAGTTGCCGGACGACCGTTATCCAGCGGGCCGCGTCACACACACGTTGGGTTACCCGTCCGACGCGCAGACCTACGGCGGCGGCTGGATTTACGGAATGCAGAATCGCATCCTCAATCTAGGCTACGTCACCGGACTCGATTACCGCGACCCCTTGCTCGACCCGCACGCGGAGTTTCAGCGCTTCAAGCAGCATCCCTACATCGCGCGCTTGTTGGAGGGCGGCAAGATGATTCGCTACGGAGCGAAGACGATTGCGGCGGGCGGGATGTACGCGATGCCGCAGATTTACGCTGACGGCGTTTTGCTCGTCGGTGATTGCGCCGGCTTTCTTAACTCGCAACGCTTGAAAGGCATTCATTCGGCCATCAAGAGCGGGATGCTCGCCGCCGAAGCTATCTTTGAAGCGCTGCTGGCCGGAGATTATTCGGCGCAGAAACTTCAACGCTATGAGGAACTCGTGAACGAAAGCTGGATTATGGCGGAGTTGAAAAAGGTGAGAAACTTTCACGCCAGCTTTCGCCATGGCCGCTGGCTCGGACTCGCCAACGCCGGATTGCAGTTCATCACGGGCGGGCGCTCTTGGGGCATCTTCGAGAGGGCGAGCGCCGAGCCGGGCCACGAAGCGATGGAGAAGCTTTCGGCCTACGGTTATCGCGGCGATAATATCGAACAGCGTTATGATGGGCTGCGCTTCGACGGTAAAATCACGTTCAATAAATTGACTGACGTGTATCATGCGGCGGTCGGGCACAACGAAGACCAGCCCGTGCACCTGCACGTGCTCGATACGAACATCTGTTCCACGCGCTGCGCCGAAGAATACGGCAATCCCTGCCAGCGTTTTTGTCCGGCTGCCGTCTACGAGATGGTCGAAGATGGAGGCAACGGCAAACGCCGCCTGCAAATCAATTTCTCAAACTGCGTTCACTGCAAGACCTGCGACATCATGGACCCATACCAAATCATCAACTGGGTCACGCCCGAAGGCGGCGGCGGCCCGGACTATAAAGGAATGTAAAGACAGTGATGAGTGATGAGTAATGAGTGATGAGTTAAAAAAAAGAGCACGTCACTCATCACTCATCACTTATCACTCATCACTCATCACTTTTTCATGCTGCTGGCTGCTTCCTCACATAAGCTGATTGAGGAGTTTCATCGTCATTTCGCGGGCGATGAAGGTTTGCGGCTGCCGCCCGTTTATCTGTACAACGGACGGGCGGCGCGCTGGCTGACGCATACGTTCAATATCGGCGCCATCACTTTCGGACGCCATGTTTTCATCAAGCCTGAATTGACGAGGCGTGAGCCGACGGGCCGCTGGACAGCGCCCGCTTGGTTGATTGCGCATGAGACGACGCACGTATTGCAGTATGAGGAAGCGGGTTTCGTGGGCTTCCTCATCTCATACTTGCGCGATTACTGGTGCTGCTTGCGTCAGCAAAAAAGGTGGGACGCGGCGGCGCGCTTGGCGGCCTATCAAACGATTAAGGCCGAATGCGCCGCCCGCGACGCCGAAGGGGCGTATGCCGCGTGGGTGGAAAAGCAAGCAGGGAGCGGGAAGGGCGAAGGATGAAAGGAGAGCTACTAAATTCCGAAGAGCGATGCTTTCATCCCGCGTCCTTATCAGCCCTCCGTTTGGCTCTTGTCTTCGCTGATGATGGAGAAGTTTACTTTGCCGCGTTGCACTTCTTCGAGTGCGACGCGCGTGGCCTTGTGCTTCTGCATGTCCATCTCCACGCGCGGGCGAGCGCCGCGTTGAAGTTGCTTGCTTCTTTTAGCGGCCACGATAATCAGGCGATACTTAGAGTCTAGCTCGACCTGCTCAGTCTCTTGCTCGGTTTCCTGCGTCTCTTCAATTGTTTTTGCCATGATAGCTTCAGCGAACCTCCGCATCCGGTTAGTGTATTAAAAGATAAATTCAAAGGAGCGACCGCGCCGCGCAAACTCTCTAGGCCGATTGCGGCGACTCTCGCGTAAAAGTAGCCAACACATGCTGCGTCGCTTTTTCCTGACGCGTGCCACGCGCTCTCTCGGCGTAGATAATCGCTGCCAACTGAGAGGCGGCACGCTCCGCATCGTCGTTAATCACGACATACTCAAACTCGCGATAGCGTTCAACCTCACCACGAGCATTGCCCAAACGCAAAGCCAAATCAGCCGGATTCTCCGAGCCTCTGGCGATTAAGCGAGCGCGCAACACTTCAAATGAGGGCGGCAGAATAAAAACGCTCACCGCGTCCATCACCAGACGGCGCACATTGGCCGCGCCCTGCACGTCAATCTCCAGAATGATGTCGCGACCTTCCTTTAGCTCGCGTTCGACCTGCGCGCTCGACGTGCCGTAGCGATTGCCGTGAACGTAAGCCCATTCCAAAAACTCGCCCGCGCTTGCCATTTGCTCAAACTCGGCGGGCGAAACAAAAAAATAATGCTGCCCATGCACCTCGCCCTCGCGCGGGGCGCGCGTCGTAAACGAAACAGAATAGCCAAGTTTGGGGACGGATTTCAACACGCGGCGAATCAGCGTGCCCTTGCCGCCGCCCGAAGGCGAACTGACAACGACGAGCATTCCGCGCGCCACAGAGCTGCTCGCTTGGCTCTCATCACTCAACGCGTCCATCAACTCACTCGACATTCTGCACTTGCTCGCGCAGTTTTTCCACTTCCGCTTTAATCGCCAATCCGGCATCCTTAATCGTCATGTCGGTTGACTTGGAAAGCACCGTGTTGGCCTCGCGATTTAATTCCTGCAAGAGAAAGTCCAGCCGCTTGCCAATCTCGCCCTCGCCGTCAACCGCATCGCGAAATTGCACGAGATGGCTTTTCAAGCGGGCAATCTCCTCGCTGATGTCGCTGCGGTCGGCTAAGTATGCCACCTCTTGGGAGAGGCGGCCCTGGTCAACCTCTATGCTTTGCCCGTCGCGCGCCAAGAGTTCAACGATTCTTTTCTGTAGGCGAGAACGATAAGCCTCTACCAGCGTGGCAGCCGCGGCTTCAATAGTCGGCACATGGCGCGCTATCTCGTCGAGCCGCGTTCGCATCTCGGTGCCGAGCGCTTCGCCTTCACGCTGGCGCATCTCCTCAAGCTCTGTCAACGCTCCATCAATCGCTTGCTCGACGCCCGCTATCATCTGCTCGTCAATGCCGTCGCGCATCGGTTGCATAGCGCCGGGCAGCCGCGCCAGCACGTTGATGTCCGGCTCGCCGGAGAGCGCAAACTCCTGCTGCATCGCGCGCAGGGCGCTGATGAAGCCCGCAATCAAAGGTCGATTTAATTCATACGCGACCTCGCCCGTCCGCTCGAAAGTGATGCTGGCATCCACACGCCCGCGAGACAGACGCGTGCTGATGCGGCGCTTGATGACGGCTTCGAGCGATGAAAGCTCGGCCCCGAGCCGCAAATGAATGTCGAGGAATCTGTTGTTAACGGTCTTGAGGTCAACGGAGACGGAAAAATTCTTGCCCGTCACCGCGCCGCGCCCGAATCCGGTCATTGATTTCATAAGCAATAGGCAGTAAGCAGTAGACGGTAGGGCGCTAGGCAGTTGTTCACTGCCCGCTGCCTACTGCCTGCTGCCCACTATTTCTTCCTCCTCTTCATCTGCGAACTGTAGCTCGTACAAGCGACTGTATTTTCCGCCTTGGGCCAAAAGTTCCTGATGCGTGCCGAATTCAACGATGCGTCCCTGCTCCATGACGACGATGGCATCTGCGCGTTGCACAGTCGAAAGCCTGTGAGCGATGACGATGGTGGTGCGATTGCGTATCAGATTACCGAGCGCGCGTTGCACGAGGCGTTCGGATTCCGCATCGAGCGCTGACGTGGCTTCGTCAAGAATCAGGACGGACGCGTTGGCGAGGACGGCGCGTGCAATCGCCAGGCGCTGGCGTTGGCCGCCGGACAGAAAAATGCCGCGCTCGCCGACGATTGTTTCGTAGCCGTGCGGCAATTCCATGATGAAGTCATGAGCAAAGGCGACGCGCGCGGCATCTTCTATCTCTTTTTCAGTGGCGTCAGGCCGCCCGTAAGAAATGTTATAGCGAACGGTGTCGTTAAAGAGCACGGTCTCTTGTGTGACGAGCGCGATGTGACGACGCAGGCTGCTGATGCGCGCGTTGCGCAGGTCTGTGCCGTCCCACATGACAGCGCCCTTGACCGGGTCGTGGAAGCGCGGCAGCAGCTTTGTCAGGGTTGATTTGCCGCCGCCGGATTCCCCTACGAGCGCCACCATCGTGTTCGCCGCAACGCGCAAGCTCACCTCGCGCAGCACAGACCTCGTTTCGTTCGCATAGCCGAACGAAACGTTGCGCAGCTCTATCTCTCGCTGCAATGGGCCAAGCTCGACGGCTGCCGGTTGCTCTAAAATCTCGGCGTGCTCGTCCATCACTTCCCAGACGTGGCGGGCGGCGGCCAGCGCTTGCTCCATGCTGTTTTGCAGGCGCGAGAGCTTTCGCATCGGGTCGTAGGAGCGAAAAAGAAAGAAGAGGAAGGTCAGAAACTGCGCGTTGTTCATGCGCCCGGCGGCAATCTCCTGCTGCCCGAAAAAGAGCAGGGCGACAACCGCGATAACGCCAATCATCTCAATAATCGGAGGCGAGATGCCCGCTATCTTTGCGGAGCGCAAATGCGCGCGGCGTATTTCCTGCGCGGCTGTGGCGAAGCGTCCCTGCTCGCGTTCCTCCGCGCGATAGGCTTTAACTATGTTCTGGTTGGCGAGCGCCTCCTGCGCCGTGTCTGTCAAGAGCTTGTTGCCCTCGAAGGATTCGCGCGCCAGATTGCGTAGCGAGCGACCGAAGCGCGCGGTCAGTACGGCGATAATCGGCGCAATCATCAAAGCGCCGAGGGTGAGCCGCCAGCTATAATAGAATGAGGCGATGAGAAAAAAGATGAGCGAGAAGCTCTCGCGCAGCATGTCGCGCAGCGTGGCCGTGACGGCCAGTTCAATCGCCGCCGCGCTCGTCACCAGCCGCGAGACGAGATAATTTGTTCGGTGTCGTTCGAAGAAGCTAGCCGATTGCGAGAGCACGTGGCGATAGAGGTCGGCCCGCAGGTCGAAAACGGCAGCCTGTCCGACGCGGGCCATCAAGTAGGTCGAAAAATATTCCGCTATGCCTTTGAAGATGGTGAAGACAATCATCAGCAAAGCGATGTTGCGCCATGCCCCAAGCCCGCCCGCCGGAATAATATTCTGCAAGCCGAAGAGCGTCGGCGTTTGCTGTCCCTCACCGAGCGCTTGGTCGAAGATGGGAACAATCAGCGCGCCCGTAGCGCTTTCGAGCAGGCCCACCAAGAGCATACAAACGGTCGCCAGCGAGAACGTTCCCCAATGTGGCTTGAGATATGTTAGTAGCCGCCGAAGGTCTTGCATTGTCACCCGCGCGTCTGTGTGCTCGTTAAGCTTGGAAGGAGGGAAAAGCGCCGCGTCCTATTTCGTAAACCAAAAATATACTGACCCTTAGACGGCGGCGTCAAGGCACAGAAGCAAGGGTCAACGGGAGAACGTCGTGTGGTGATGTAAGGATAAGCGACGAGTCGTGTCTCAGACTCGCCGCTCTTAAGCGAGAACAATTTAGCATCAGGCGGAGGTTTTTTACCTGACAACCTCATTGCAGGTTGTGCCATTTTTCATTGTTGTCTTCTTTGGATTCGATGTTGAGGTTGGTTGTGTCGGCAATCACTTTGAAGGTCGTGTCTTTAAGATTGACGGCTTTGGGCAGAATGTTCGTCGCGTTCACCGGAATTTTCACGAACTGGGTCGGCTGTATCGAAGGAATGACAGCCCTCGTGACTCTGCCCACACGGGCGTCACCGATTTTGCGCACGGTCAGTTCCAGTATGCAACGCTTGGAAGGGGCATCACCGTTGTTGGAAACATAAACATTCACCATCTTATCGCCGACGAATTCAAACTCATTGCCTCTGACTATCAAGTCCGGCATCGGCGGATTCAAAGTCACGGTGGATGACGAGAGCCGTGCGATGTTGTTCATTTCTACGTGGCCGTTAATCACGACGTTCTGCGCCGGAGTTACCTGCAAAGCGCAAATGACGATGAGACTCAAGCAAATGATAATCTTCATTTCTCATTCTCCTTCTTCTGTAGAGGAAGCTGCTTTCCCTTTTAAGACGTTAAGTTATCAAAAAGCCACCGCAGATTATTGACCTCTTCCTTGAATGTCAATAGTCAGCCGCACAAGCCTCTGACCCGAAACGCCATGGCAAGGGCAAAGGGCAAAGCGGCGAAGGCTGAAGGATGAAGGAAGAACTCTTCATCTTGAGGGCCGCAAGCTTTTGAGCGTTGCCGACTTCATCCTTCCGCCTTGCTCTTCAAATGCGCTATAATCTGCGGCGACCTACTCATTCCAGTTCAGGGCACAAGAGTTTGGCACAACAGATGACCACTAACAGCACGGCCAGGCGTTTGCTAGTTGTGGATGACGATTCGGATATGCGGCTGCTTTTGGCCGAATATTTTCGCCGCCTCGGTTTCGAGGTCGAAGAAAAAGAGAGCGGCGCGACGGCTTTCGAACCGGCGATTTCTGGCCGCTTTGATTGTTTTATTCTCGATGTCTCGATGCCGGGCATGACGGGCTTCGAACTGCTCAGGCGCGTGCGCGAGCGCGGGATAAAGACGCCCGCGATGTTTCTGACCGCGCACGACGACATTGACGACAAGGTGGCAGGCTTTGCCGCCGGAGCTGACGACTATCTGGCGAAACCCTTTAGCCCACGCGAATTGGAAGTGCGCATTGAGGCGCTGCTGCGTCGCGGGTCTACGGCACCGCCCGCCGCTGATAACGAGCGCATTGAAGTCGGTGATTTGGTGATTGATAAACGCCGCCACGAAGTCACGCGCGGCGGCAGGCTTATCGAATTAACACCGCTGGAATTTCAGATTCTCGAACTGCTAGCCTCCGAGCCGGGCCGCGCCTGGTCGCGCAACGCCTTGCTCGACCAAGTTTGGAGCACAGAGTATGAGGGCTACCAGCGCAACATCGATCCTCATATTAATCGGCTGCGCAAGAAACTGGAAGATGACCCGAAGAATCCGCATTACGTCTTGACTGTCCGCGGCGTCGGATACAAATTAAACGAAGCTCCTTAACCTAAAACTTCTTCTGCTGCTGCCGCACGGGTTGAATCGAATCGTGACCGCCCGCCTCAGCACGCAGACCATGAAACGGTTATTCGCTTATGCCCCACTCTTTTCTCTCGCAACCAAAATCAATTCTCTTGCTGCTGCTCATTCTCGCGATTGCTCCCGCTGCTTTCGGGCAGCCCCAATCGCCAGGCCCGCAGGAGAAAACGTCGCTGCGTTTAAGCTGGGAGGGCACGCCGGGCGTCCTTCGCTACCGGCTGCAAGTCTCGCTCGACGCGCAGTTCACAGACCTCGTCTTTGACCGCGCGGTGTTTGGTCGCGAGTACGTCGTCAACGGCCTGCCCGCCGGAAAGTACTACTGGCGCGTCGCTCCGGCGGCGGAAGAGACCGGCACTTTTTCCGAGCCGCGAACAATTGAGATTCCCCGTGGAGCTATGACAATCAGCTCCACAGGCAGTCAAGCGACGGGCGACAAGCCGCCGCCAAGCAAGACCGGATGGGCCGCGGCGACGGGCAGCGTTGCGCATCCGCTTGCCTTCTACCTGCGCGACCAGACCGCGCCCGATGTGGTCGGCGTCAATTCCGAGGGGATGGTTTATGGTATTGATGCCAGCAACGGCGTCGCGCTCTGGACGGCTCGTTTTAGGCCGGACGCCAAACGCGGCGAGCCGACGGGCAACGGCGGCGCTCAGCCCTTTCAGCCCATCGCGCTCGGCGCAAACGGCGGCCTGCAAAACGTGCTGGTGGCTTTCGAGGGCGGTGTGCGGGCCATTGAAGGAACGACGGGCCGCGAGTTGTGGCGCGCGGCTTTGCCCGGGCGCGCGGCCAGCGCGGTCGCGGGCGATTTAAACGGCGACGGCACGATGGAGATTGCCGTCTTTCAAGATAACCCGTCAGGCATCAGCTTCCTGGACACCGGCACGGGCCGCGTCATGGCGCAGGAAAAACTCGACGGGTTGATGATTGGAGCGCCAGCGACGTTGAGTTCAAAATCGGAAGCGGGCGTGCTGCTCGCGCTGGCGAGCGGGACTCTAGACTTTCGTAATTTTAAGGGCGAGCGCGTTCGTTCGACCAAGCTCGACTTGGAATTCACCACGCCGCCCTTGATTGTGCAGACGCCGCAGAGCACGATGGGCATGATTGGCACCAACCACGGATTGATTGCCATTGATGTCTCAAACTTAAAACCACTGTGGCGCGTGGCGACAGAAGGCGATGCCCCGCGTGGTCAACTGGCCGCCGCCGACCTCGATAACGATGGCGCGCCCGAAGTCGTGATGATTACACGGCGCGGTCGGACCGTGGCCGTGAGCACCGCTAATGGAAAGATTAAGTGGTACGCAAATATAGCTAACCGCGCCGGAATCCCGCTCTTAACAGACCTGAACGGCGACGGCCTCACAGATGTCCTGATTGCCTCAGATGCATCGAGCATGGTTGGGCATGATGGCCGCAACGGCGCTCTGATTTTCGGAGATGCGAAAACAGCCGCCAGTACGACCGCTGGCGCTGCTGACGAGAGCCAGACTTACCAGACGTGTGCTTACATTCCGGCGCGCGCAGGCGGCAATACCGTCCCGCTCGTCGTCTGCAACGACCCTGCTGGCGGGGGCTTGCGCGCTGATGGTTTACCGGCGGGCAAGTGAGAGAATTTTCCGTGAGGAGAAAAGAATTTTAGATGCTCTGGGTGATTGCTGTCATATTGGTGCTGATTTGGTCGGTCGGCATGATTTTTCATAAAGGCGGCTTCATACACATTCTGATTCTGTGTGCCATCGCTATCATCATCGTGCAATTGGTGGCGACGCGGCGCGCGGTGGATTAACTCGACCGGGCAGCAGCCGGCAAAAATTTTCGCGCCGGAGATGCCGGAGACGCTGTAAGAAGATACTCAATCTTCACAGAGCGTCTCCGGCATCTGCGGCGCGAACTTGAATTGGCTTTGGAAGGCCGCGCGAGTTGATGACGAGTGTGTTTAGGGCCTGCCGTTTAAAATCCCGCGTGCTTTGCGCTCGGCTTCGTTAATCAGGTCTCCGCCTTCGCGGATGATGCGGTCGCCCTGTTTTCTGACTCGCTTTTCGGTGGCTTTAACGGGCGGCTCTGGTTCGGGCGAACGCTTCGCTTTCGCGGCATTGGCGTTGGCTTTCTCGGCGCGAGTGGTTTTGCTGTCGCTCTTTGTTTTGTTGGTTGAGGGCGTGGTTGACGAATCTTCGGCTGTCTCCTCGGTCATCTCAATATTGCTGTCTTCGACGGTTGTGGTGGTATTGGAGTTGGCGATATTGCTGTTGGCGTTCGCATTGCTCGTTGCTTTCTTCGAGCAACCCGCCAGAGCGATTGCCAGGAGGAGGGTGATAACGGTCAGGCTCAGCTTGCTTTTCATCTTCAAAAAATCTCCTTCGGGTCAGAGTTTCGGCGCAACGGGCAAGAAAATTCAAATAATTTCGGCAGCCGGTGTACGTATTCTACCTCGTCGCCGCTCTGTAATAAGGGAGTTTGGGCCGGAAATCAAGTCCGAAGTGTGGCCGCTTGAAGGGCGCATGGCAGGGATGGCGGCTTGATTCTCCCGGCCTGGTTCGGCAACAATGAGACGATGCGGCGCATCAATGAAGTTAACCCCGGTGCGCGCGTCTGACTGTAAACGTCTCCCGTGCCCGCATATTCAGTGACCCTGTAAGGAGCTATTGCTGTATGAAACAGACAAACTCTCCGTTGCGTCTCTCCCTCAACCTGCTCGCGCTGATTCTCTTCGTCGTCTCTTCGGTGGCGGCGCAGAGCGACTTGCCGCGACAGACCATTGCCGTCACGTATCCGCTCGAACAGACCGTGACGGTCAAATTTCGCGGCACCACAAGGCTACCGCGCTTGAAAGGCGAGGCGAAAGTCAAACGAGCCGGAAGACGCGGAACGCGCGTCGAACTCTCGCTCGAAAATCTGCCGCGGGCTAATGAACTGGGCGGCGTCTATACGACCTATGTGCTCTGGGCCATCTCGCCCGAAGGTCGCATCGACAATCTCGGAGAGATAAAGAGAAGCGGCAGTTTCATCATCAACTCCAAACTGGACGTGACGACGCCGCTGCAAACCTTCGCGCTCATTATGACGGCCGAGCCGCACTTTTTAGTTCGCGGCCCGAGCCGCATGGTCGTGCTGGAAAATCTCCCGCCGCGTAATCCAGGCGACGCCGAGATTGCGACCGTCAACGTGCAGTACATCGGCAACACCAGCGATTATTTCAACGACCCGCGCGTCCCCGAAGTGGCGGATACGGACTATCGCAAAACGCCCGTCTCCCTGCTCGGCGCGCGTCAGGCAATTAACCTTGCGCGCTACGCCGGAGCCGACCGCGAAGCGCAGAGTGAATTAAGCGATGCGCAGGCGCAACTCGAACAAGCCGAAAACGCTTGGCGCTTGAAGCAAGAGGAAGCGGAAATCGACGCGCTGGCCCGCCGCGCTATCGGGCTTGGCGTCAAGGCTGAAGAGGCTGCGGAATCAAGACGCGCGGCCAAAGCCCGACGCGATGAGATAGCTCGGCGTGATGCCGCCGTGCGCGATGCGGAAGAGAATGCCGCCACCGCCACGCAGCAAATCGAAGAGCTACGTGCTGCGCTCGACAAAGAGCAACGCGCACGCGAACTGGCAGAGCGCGATGCGTCCAACTACAACCAGCAGCTACGCGACCTGAGAACCGAAGTCGCGCGCCTGCGCGATGAGTTGCAGACCGTTCGCGCTGAAGGCGAGGATGCGAAAGTCAAACTGGCGCGCATCGAAGGCGAAAGAGCCGCCGAGCAGGAGCGCAAGGCCAGCGAGCAACTCGCCATCCAGCAGCGTTCAACGGCAGCCGAATTGAAACAGACGCTCGCGCGCTACGGCTCCGTCAAAGAAACTCCGCGCGGACTCGTGCTCGTGTTGCCTGAAACCTACTGGGCCGATGCCAGGCGCAGCGATTTATCTCCTGCCGCTGCCGCCAAGCTCGAACCCCTGGCCGCGCTCTTAGCCAACAATCCAGACTATCAGATTGTGATTGAATCCTACACGGACAATCGCGGCGACGAGGCGACCTTGCAACAATTAACCGAAGACCGCGCACGCGCTCTAGCCGACCGCTTCGTTAGCGCAGGCATTGACAGCGCCCGCATTCAAGCCAGCGGCATGGGCACGTCCAATCCAATCGCGCCCAACACCAAAACCGGACGCCTGCGTAACCGGCGCACAGAAATAAGACTCCTCGCCAGTAGTAACAACACCAGCGCCCAGCGCTAACAACAGTGATGAGTGATGAGTAATGAATGATGAGTGACAAGCTTTTTTTAACTCATCACTCATCACTCATTACTCATCACTTCTTTTCCTATGTCCCTGCTCGAAGTTCTACAGTTCGTCGGTTATAGCACGGGGGCGGCGCTGCATTTGTGGATGGGCGGGCTGCTGCTCAGAAAGCGGAGCGGGCTGGGGAAAATCGAGCGCGTGCTCTTGGCGTTAGCCATCGTGATGGGCATCTGGCACGCGAGCAATCTGCTGGTCGCATTGCACGGACTGCTCGGATTGGAGCGTGAGCGCTGGACGACGCTGCTCAGGCTCGCCGATACGTTTGCCGTCATCAGCATCACGCTCTCCTACTCGTTCCTGCTTCACGTTCACATACATCTCTGGGCCAACGCGCGCGCTCGCGCGCTGACGCTCGTCGAGAAAGCGCGCATTTATCTCTCATACATTCCGGCCCTCTTTCTTTTTCTGGCCGTGCCGCATATCTGGCAGGGAGCTTACGAGCCGATGCTCGATAAGTTTTCTCATACCTTTCTGCCGTTTCCGGCGGGGATGACCTATTCGTTGGCGTTTGCGCTGTGGGCGTCTTATGTGCTGGCGCTGATTGCCGTCACCGATTTGCTGATTGCGCGTCTGGCAGAGGCCGAGGGCGAGCGTCGTTCGATGCAAATGCTGGCGGCTTCGCTCATCGCTATCGCATGTTTGCTGGTGGCCGTCTACGCTTTCGGTGTTGGCGAGGGCACGCGGCTGGGACTTTATCTGAAGACGCTGGCAAACCTCGGGTCGTTGCTGCCGTCAGCCTTGATTGCTTACTACATCTACCGCTACCGCTATCTTGAGTTGATGATTACGGAGAGCTTGATTGTCGCCTCGTTTGCGGCGGTCGTGCTCGCCGTCTATCTCTACGGCATTCGCACCATCGGCGCGTGGCTGACAGAGCATTATCAACTCCGCGCGGGCGCGGTCGAGGCGCTCTTGATTTTGGCGCTCGTGCTGGTCGCCGCGCCCTTGCGCCGCTGGCTGGAAAAACGTTTTCACAAATTGTTTGAGCGCGAAGCCTCGCTCTATCGTGACATCGTGGCGCGCATCGGCGCACGCGCGGGCCAGTATAAGCAATTGCCGGAACTGCTGCGCTATGTCGAAGAGCGAACGACCGCCGCGCTCAACCTCAAACGCGTTCAACTCATTGTCTCGCAACTCAACCGGGACGAAACGGAAGCCGCCGCAAGCTGGGCGACGACCGGTGCGGTGAGCGACGCACAAAGCGTTGAGACGAAAATTCTAGCCGAGTCAGTGCTTAAACTCGCGGCGCAACGAGACTGGCAGCCCGTCGAAAATGAGCGCATCCTGCGTGAGCACGGCTTTAAGATAGCTTACGCGCTGCGGCGCGAAAATGAGACCGTCGGCTTGATGCTCGTTGACGGAGCGCCGGAGCATCTGACGGCGGATGCGCGCTCCGTGCTGGAAGTCTTGGCCGGACAGGTCGCGATAGCCGTCGAAGATTGCCGCTTGGTCGAAGAGAACGTGCGTCTTGAACGTCAACTGGCGCACGGCGAACGCCTCGCCGCGCTCGGGCAGATGGCCGCCACGGTCGCGCATGAAGTCAAGAATCCGCTTTCAGCGATTAAATCCATCGCGCAGGTGATGCGCGAAGATGCCGGTCTGACGCATGAATACGCGCGCGACCTTAACCTGATTGTCGGTGAGACTGACCGCTTGAGCCGCAGCGTCACGCAGCTTTTGAGTTTCGCGCGCACAGCGCCTCCCGCCGTCGCGCCGTCGCGCGCTGACGAGTTGATTCAAACTACCGTCGAATTGTTTAAGGCGGAAGCCGCCGGGCGCGAGATTGTTTTGGAGTGTCACACGGAGGCAAGCGAGGAGCTTGACGGCGTTCGCTCTTCGGCGCTGCGCGACGCGCTTTCGAATCTGCTCAGCAACGCTTTGTCAGCCACGCCCTCGGGAGGACGCATCAAGGTCGAAGCGCGAATCGAAGGGGGCCACGTTGTCGTCATCATCGTTGACAGCGGCAACGGCATCGCTCCCGAAATACGCCAGCGCATCTGGGAGCCTTTCTTCACCACCAAACAGCGCGGCACGGGCCTCGGCCTCTCGATTCTTAAAAAGCGAATCGATGAAGTTGGCGGAACAGCCGTATTAGCCGAGCAGCGTCAAGATGAAGGCGCGCGCTTTGAACTGCGCGTGCCCGTCACGCGTTCCTGATTTGAAAGCAGAGAACAGTTGTTGTCTGTTTGTGCCTTAATCCGACGCCACGTTTTTCAGTGCGGATTCAATCGCGTCGGCGGCCGCGCTGGCGCCGTCTTCGCTTCTGACGATGCGCCCGATTTGGGCGGCTTTCTGCGCGTAAGCGGGTTCACTCAGTAGTTTGTCGAGTTCGGCGGCGACGCGCCGCGCCTTGTACTTCTTGCGCACGAGCGAGCGACCCACCCCGAGGCGCGCGATGCGCATGGCGTTGTCGGGTTGGTCGTGATTGAAGGGAACGACGAGCATCGGCACTCCGGCGCGCAGGGCTTGTCCGGTCGTGCCCACTCCTCCCTGGTGCACGATGGCGGCGGCACGCGGAAGGATTTGACTGTAGGGCGCGTATTCGAAGGCCGCGATTTCATCCGGCAGCGGCTCTTTGGGCATGTTGACGGGGTCGCCTATGAGGAGCACGGCGCGACGTTTGAGTTGACGGGCGGCGGCGATGCTCTCTTGATAAAAATCTCCCGCGGCGAAGATGGCTGAAGAGCCGAGCGTGAAGACGATGGGCGCGGGGCCGTCATCCAAAAATTTTTCGAGCGCGGGCGGCATTCCCGTTTCATCCTTGCGGTCGTAAAAAGGAAAGCCCGTGACGATGGTTTGCGGCGGCCAGTCTGGCTGCGGCTCGGCCAGCACCTTTGAAAACATCGCCAACACCATCGCCGGCGAGTGTTGACCTTCAAAAATCGGATGCTCGCCCTTTGGTAGGCCCAACTCGGCGCGCAGCTTGTAAACATTCTCAACCCACGATGCGGTCTTGCCTTTAACCAGTCTCATAAACTGCCGGGCGATTGAGGGATGCAGCCTGAGCAGGTGAACGATTCCCGGCCCGATGGGCGGCACGGTCGGGTCGTGCACAGAGAAGAAGGAGGTGGGAGCGAGCACGCTCGAAATCCAAGGGATGCCCGTCTTCTGCGCGACGATTGGCCCGGTTAAAGTGGCGACGTGCGTTAATAAGAGGTCGGCTCGCCGCGTCGCCTCGCACAAATCCGCGTAACTCTCGCGCACGTATGGCGTCAGCAATTCTTTGAACAAAAACTCCGCGCCGGTCCTGACATCCATGACCTTCGCGACCAACTCGGAAGCTTCATCGAGCGGAGGAAGCTCAGGCCGCACTCCGTGAAACTCGATTCCGGCGGCTTCGATTTTTTCACGATAATAATTGCCCGTGGCAATGACGGCGCGATGACCGCGCGCCTTCAATTCCAGGGCGAGGGCCATGTAGGGGTGCACGTCTCCGAAGGAGCCGAAGGTCGTCAGAACGATGTGTTTGCCGTGCGGAGTTGTCGAGTTTGTCTCATCAATCTCTCCGGCAGCAGGCCGCTTTGGGGTTGCGGCCTCGTTAGTCAGGGCCATATCATCTCCCGTCAGGTAAAAAATTGCGCGAGCTTCCGATTGTAGCTCACGCCGTGCAACACGCTAGAGCGTGGCACGACGAGTGCTTTCAGCATTGTTGCGAGGTTAATCATAAAGCGCCATGCAGCGCGGCTGTGGAGAATAATCGAGAATGCAGGAAAAGACAAAAACGGACGGCTGGCAATTGCTGATTATTGACGATGAAGAGGCGGCCCGCTATGGAATGCGGCGGGCGCTCTCAGGCTTCGGCTATGAGATTGCGGAAGCCGAATCGGTCGAGGCGGCGCGCGTGCGCATGAAGGAGCAACGGCCAGACCTTTTGCTGCTCGACGTGAATTTGCCGGGCACGAGCGGCCTGGAATTTTTAAGCGAGCTACAAAAGATTGAGCATCCGCCATTGGTCATTCTCATCACCGCGCACGGCTCGGAGCGGATGGCCGTCGAAGCGATTAAAGCGGGCGCGCACGATTATCTGTCGAAGCCTTTTGAACTTGACGACCTACGGCTCGTCATTAAGAACGCGCTCGAAACCGTCAGGCTGCGCCGCGAGAATCTGAGCCTCAGGCGACGCATCGAAATCGAGGGCGCGCAGCGCGGCGCGCTCATCGGCAATTCGGATGCGATGCGGCGCGTGCGCGCGATGATTGAGAAGGTCGCTGATACGGATGCGACGATTCTAGTGCGCGGCGAATCAGGCACGGGCAAGGAACTCGTCGCACGCGAGATTCATGAGCGCAGCCAGTCGCGACGCTCAGGCGCGTTCGTCGCCGTCAATTGCGCCGCGCTGCCTTCGGAGTTAATCGAATCCGAGCTTTTCGGCCATGAAAAGGGGGCTTTTACGGGCGCTTCGGCGCGCAGGCGGGGAAAATTTGAACAGGCCGACGGCGGCACGTTGTTTCTCGACGAGATAGGCGACATGAGCGCCAACGTGCAGGCGAAACTGCTGCGAGCGCTCGAAGAGAGACGCATTGAAAGGCTCGGCGGAACAGAGTCTTTGCCCGTTGACGTGAGAATTATCAGCGCCACGCATCGCCCGCTGGAACAGGAGATTGAAGCCGGTAATTTTAGGGCCGACCTCTTTTATCGCTTGCGCGTCGTGACCATCGAGCTTGCCCCCTTGCGCGAACGGCGCGAGGATATTCCGCTGCTGGCCGAAACCTTCGCGCGCGCTTCTGCCGAACGCTACAATTTGCCCGTACGGCTCATCGCGCAGAGCGCCCTGCGCCGTCTTATCGAATACGATTGGCCCGGCAATGTGCGCGATTTGAGAAACACAATTGAGCGGGCCGCGATTCTCGCGGAAGGCGACGAGCTAACGTTGCAAGACCTGCCGGAAGAGATGAAGACGGAAACGCGCCAGGGCGCGGGCGGCAAGACGGAAATTGAGATGGATACTGACGCGCTCAATGTTCCCTTCACGGCGGATTTTCGGATGGACAAGAGGGAATTTGAACGACGATACATCGCACGCTGTCTTGAAGATTCCGGCGGCAACGTGACGCGCGCCGCCGCTCTGCTCGGAATGCACCGGCAGTCGCTTCAACACAAATTACGCGAACTGGGCTTGGCCCGTCGATATGTTTCGGTGGGCGATGGGACGCAAGATTAACCGGACAAGTGAAAGATAATTGTGAGTCTGATTCTTTCTTCCGTGGATGCTAAAGAGATAAGGCTGGCGACCTATGGCGGAGGGCATCCCTGTTCTACAAATTGGGCTGATTGTCCTTAAACTGCTGTCTGTGCTGCTGGCGCTCGTGCTGTTTCTTGTCGCGGTCGGATGGCTGAGGGGCGCGGACAATGTCGCGCTGCCCGGTCTCGGTTTGATTATCGCGACCCCTTTGTTGATAGTAATGATGGCGCTGGCGCTGATTGCCGTTCTCATCGCTGCGATGCTCTTGCCGGCAGTGTTGAAATAAGCAGCGTCGTCATGCGTGTGCAGTCGTTTGGAAGAAAGAGATTGTGTGGTAGTAAATTAGCAGGCAGGATGTTTGTTGTTGTGGCCGCTGCGCTGTTGTTGATGTATCTATTGCTGAAAGGAGTTTTATGAAAGCGCGTCTGGACGCCATTATTCGCCGCGAGCAGGCGGAGTATCTGGAAAAATTGCTGCCTGCGAACGAGGGGTTGCTGGCCGAGATGGAGGAGTATGCTGCGGAGCATCGCGTGCCGATTGCGGATAGGGAGGTGGCGCTGTTTTTAGAGATTACGGCGCGGGCGATGAAGGCGCGGCGGGTGTTGGAAATCGGAATGGCAATCGGCTATGCCGTCGTGCATCTGGCGCAAGGCATGACGGATGATGGGCTGGTCGTGACCATCGAGCCGAGCGAAGAGATGATTCGCCGCGCGGAGGATTTTATAGGGCGCGCGGGGCTGACGAGCCGCGTGCGCATCGAGCGCGGGCGTGCGCTGGACGTTATCCCGAAGCTGAAAGAGACTTTCGATTTGGTCTATCTGGACGCGTTGAAAGAAGAATATTCCGGTTATCTGGATTTGTCGTTGCCGTTGCTGCGAGTAGGCGGCGTCGTTATCGCAGACAACGTTTTGTGGGGCGGGCAGGTGGCGGGTGAGATTCGCTCTCAAGACCAAACCGCCTCGACCGAAGCTCTGCGCGAATTTAATCGCCACTTCGTCAATCATCCGCAGCTTCGCGCGGAAATACTGTCGTTTGGCGACGGCATCGCTTACGGCGTCAAAGTTCGTTGAGCTTACGTCTCGTGAATAAATTTCCCGGCGTGGTTTCTCCGTTAATTGTTTCCGATACAGAGAGCGTGCGCGAGCGTGCGGCACGAATAATAGCCGCGGGCGGCGTCGTTGCCTTTCGGACGGACACGTTTTATGGGCTGGGCGCTGACCCGTTTAATGAGGAGGCTCTCGCTGCCATCAAGAGCCTGAAGGGAAGAGACGAGGGCAAGCCGATTCTCGTTGTCCTGAGCGACGTGAAGGAAGCCGAGCGATTCATCGCCGGGAGGCCGGAAATTTTCGAGATGGTCTGTGCGAAGCATTGGCCGGGGCCGTTGACTATCGTGGTGGAGGCCAGAAGGGAAGTGCCAAGCGCGTTGACCGCCGGAACGGGGACAATCGGCGTGCGCTTGCCGGATGATGAGGCGGTGCGCGATTTCGTGAGAGTTTGCGGCGGCGCTTTGACGGCGACGAGCGCGAATCTGGCGGGCGAGCCTCCCGCGCGAACGGCGCAGGAAGTCTGGCGCTCATTTCCGTCAGGCTTAGGCTTGATTGTTGACGGCGGAGCGTCGCGCGGCGAAAGGCCGTCAACCGTGCTGGATTTGAGCGGAAACAGTCCACGCCTGATACGCGAGGGCGCGCTCTCGAAAAGAGAACTGGAAAAAACTTTCGCCGCTGTCGGGCAACAACTTGACGCGCGCGAAGCGTAAGCCCCCGATCAAGCTTCGGCGCTGCTGGCGATTAACTCCGGCGCGCTTCGGGTTTCGATGACGGCTTGCAGGTTTCTTTCGATGTTGCTGCAAATCTCATCGAGCGGCAAATCGTTGTCATCCTCTCCGAACGGGTCTTCAATCTCGACGCCGATTTCCTCAATGCCAAAGAAAATATATGCGACCAGCAGCGTGTCAATCACGGTTGACCAGCCGTAGGCTTCTATCAGCGCGAAGGGCAGCGTGATGCAATAGAGGACGAGCGCGCGGCGCAGGTGAACGACGTAGGCGAAGGGCAGCGGCGTTTTATGTATGCGTTCACACGCGCCCAGATAATCCACCAGCAGTTGAACGTTATTATCGAGTGCGATGGTGATGTAGTCGGAGATGTGTCCAGCGTCGCGCGCTTCGGCAAGCAGGCGGCTGATGCGTAGCGCAACGGCTGAAGGCACATGGGGCGCACGGAGAATTGCATCGACTTCGCTTGGCGGTAAGCGCTCCGCCATTGGCCCAATACTTTTCGAGCCGCGCAGAGCGTGCATGGACGAGTAGGAAAACGCAATCGTCCACTTGATAAGAGGCTCAAGCAACTGGGGCTGGTCGCGCAGGAAAGCAGACGCGGCGCGCGCCAGATTGCGCGACTCGTTGACGTAGCCGCCCCACATTTTTCGCCCTTCCCAAAAGCGGTCGTAGGAAGCGTTGGTGCGAATGACGAGCAGCAGCCCGAGCGCTACACCGACCAGCGCGTGCACTGTCGAAGGCACAGCCACGGGACGAACGTTCTCGTGAAAGGCCACGACCGCGACAGACCACGCGACGACCAGCAGCACCGGCCTCGCAATCTCTCGAACCATCGAACCCTTGATGTCAAAAAAGTGGTCTGTCCACTTATGAGCGTCGTATTCAATCATAAGGATGCTAGCG